>CAJIYX010000022.1 GCA_905181725.1 Alphaproteobacteria bacterium UBA830 | reverse complement strand
TCAGTGTACAGGTTGATCCAGTCGTCCCATTCACGGCGATCAAGCAGCGTTGATTCTCGATAGATCAGATTTGTTACTTCTGTTTGCAGATCGCTCATCGCGTTCAGTTCTCCTCCAGCATTTTTAGCCACTGCCGGTAAAAGCCGTGGTAGTGAATTTCGTGATCCCAGTTCTCTGTGCATGCCGGCGGGTTAAAGCCCAGCGCGGCCGCCTCTTTGTCCGGCCCGTGGATGATACTGTCCATCCCGCGGGTAAACTCGTTCCACTTGGCACCGGTTGCGAGCGACCCTTCCTGGGTGTCTTCAAGTGCTGCCAGGTCATCCGACGTCGCCATGCCCGCCGTCAGATAAAAATCTTCAAATTTCCGCAGACGCCCTGCCCGGGCCGTGTCGCTCTCTCCCTTCGGTGCAATGCAGTACACCGATACATCCATCCGGCTCGCCGAAATCGGCTTCATCACCCGGATCTGTGTCGATGGGTTATCCATCAGCATCACGTTGGGGAAAATGTAGAGGTTCCGCCCCTTGGTCAAAATCCAGTTGACCTGCGCCGGCGTCAAATCGCGCTCCAGCCGCTCTTTCTGTTCCCAGATCGGGCGGACTTCAGGTGTGGTGTGCTGCGCCCATACCGCCATGTGTCCGTTGCCAAGATCGTAACTGCCGGTCGGCACGCCGCCCGCCATACGACCCGCTTCGGTCTTCTTGATGCCGGTATACTCGCCCTTGCCCTCTCGTGCAGCGATCGTATTCGCGAAAACCCGGTGAACGGTCGAGACATGGTACCCGTCGACGCTGTTTTCAGCCTGATATTTCCAGTTACCGTCAATCGTATAGGTTGACGAGCCGGGCACGACTTCGAGCCCTTCGGTCGATTGCGCCACCATCAGGTCGATCCACGGCTTCGCTTCACCCAGCCAGTCATCCAGCGACGAGACGTCGGGGTTCAGGCTACCGAAGATAAACCCCTTGTAGCTTTCCAGCCGGGCAATTTCCCGCAGGTCGAAGGTGCTTTTGTCTGTGTCAGGCTCTTCATTCTTTATTCCGATACAGCCGCCGTCACATTTATAGCTCCAGCCATGGAAGCGACACGTCAGTGTCTTTGCGTTGCCGTGCCGAAACGGCGTCAGAATTGCAGCACGGTGCGAACATGCGTTGATGAAACATTTGAGCGATCCGTCCTCTTGTCGGTGCACAAAAACCGGCTGCTTGCCGATTTCTGTCCAGAAATAGTCTCCGTGCGCCTCAACCTGATTTTCATGGCAGAGGAACACCCAGCATTTCTCGAAGATCTTGTCGATCTCCTGCTCAAATAGCGCCTCATCCGTATAGACGGACCGGTCGACCCTAAACATGCCCTCGTCCACTCGGTCGTCGACCAGTGCCGACACGTCTTTCGCGATAATACTACCGTCCATTCCGGCCTCCTTAAGACCCTGAAACCTTATCCCGCCAGCGGCGGTAGAAACTGTAATAGAGGGTTTCATGATCCCAGCTTGAATTACTCGTCTCCGGGTTGAAACCGCCCTCTTCCGCGACATCGTCCGGCCCGTGCATCAACGTCCCCTGCCCGCGGTGAAACTCACCCCAGCGCGCAACGCGCCCACGGCTGCCGTCATGCGTCGCTTCTAGAGCCATCACGTCATCGGATGTCGCCATGCCGCTCGCCATGAAGAAGTCCTCGAACTTGCGCAAACGGGCGTAGCGCGCCTCGCGGCTTTCCTCCGACGGTGCCAGGCAATATATCGTCACCTCGGTCTCGTCCGCAGAAATCGGCCGAAACGTGCGGATCTGCGTCGCCGCAAAATCATTGATCATCAGAGACGGAAAGATGATCAGGTTGCGGCCGCGCCGCAGCATCCAGTTCACCTTGCCAGTAGGATGAGCCTGTTCAAGCCGGTCTTCGGCCTCGGACAATGGCGACGTCGATAACGGGTCCCGATCGGCCCAGATCACCATATGGCCCTGCCCCAGATCGTAGCAGCCGTTTCGTACGGTTTTCTTGGCCAGACGACCGGTCTCGGTCTTCATCATGCCTTCATAGCCTTCGCGGGCTTCGCGCTGTTTGACCGTGCTGGCAAAAATGCGGTGGACTGTACTGGTGTGATAGCCGTCGACCGCGTTCTCGGTCGACATCTTCCAATTCCCGGAGATCATGTATTTCTGCGAGCCGGGCAACACCTCCAGCCCCGCTGCCGATTGGTCGGCCACGAAATCGATAAAGGTCTTTGATTCCCCGAGGAAGTTCTCAAGCGTGTCGACATCGGCCGACAGGCTGCCAAAGACAAACCCCTTATAGCTGGCGATGCCGCCTATCTCCGTCAGATCGAACCCGCTCCGATCCAGGTTGTCTCCGTAGCCGGTTTCCTCATCCTTGACGCGGATGCAGGCCCCATCGCATTTGTAGGTCCAGCCATGGAACCGGCAGGTGATCGTCTTTGCATTGCCGTGCTGCAGCGGTGTCAGGATCGCGCCGCGATGCGAACAGGCATTCAGGAACCCTTTTAGGCTGCCGTCTTCCTGACGATGAACGAAAACCGGCTGGCGGCCGATATACGCTGCAAAGTAGTCGCCTGGGTGCTTCACCTGGCTTTCGTGGCACAGGAAAACCCAATCTGCCTCGAAGATGTTTTTCAATTCGGATTCGAACAATCCCTCATCGAGGTAAATCTTCCGGTCGATGCGAAAAATATGATCGTCGGGGCGATCATCAATCAGTTCACCCACGTTCGCCGGGGTAGTCATCCCATCCATTCTGTCTCTCCTTATTCCGCCGCCGAGGCGATGGCCGCTGTATAGCCGAGCGCCTGCGAGATATCCTCAGATGCGCGTCGGACCCGCTCGATACAGTCCCGGCGCCGCGCACCCGACAACCGCACTTCCGGCCCGAACACGCAGACGCTGCCCTTTACCGTCCCGTCGCGGTCAAACACGGGTGCGGCAACGGCAACGGCGCCTTCAATAATTTCACCTTCCGACACCCGCACGCCGCTGCGACGGACATCGTCAAATTCCGGGTTCGACGACGCTTCATGGGTGAAGGCCAGCATTGCCTTGCCCGACGCCCCGGTCGCGAGATCTTCCATGAAACCGATCCCACGCGTGAATGTCAGCGCCTGGGTACTTTGCAGTTCCTCGACACAGATTTTCTTGCCGTTCTCGGCGGCCACGAACAACGCGACGGTCTCACCCGTCTCTTTCCACAACCGGGTGAGAATCGGACGCGCTGCACGGACAGAATCATCCTGCCCGATCCAGTTTGCGCCCAGCCGACTGGCTTCATGACCAAGCTCGAAGCGCTGCGGTTCGCCGAAGGAGCGGATCACCCCTTTGCCCGAGAGCGTTGCCAGAATGCGATAGAGCGTCGGCCGGCTCAGGCCCGTCCGCTTCTGCAGATCAGTGACACTAAGCTGGGGCGTAGCCTGATCGAAACATGACAACACGTCGATCGCCCGTTCAATAGAACGGATGGTCTTTGTAGTATCGTCATTCGCCGGATCAACCATTTATGTACACTATGTGGACACTGTGTCCAGAAATGATATAAAGACATCGTGACCGTGTCAACCAAGCTGCTAGACGGTATGACGCCCCGGTCCGAAGTCCTGCATCACCGTGTTATGCGCAATTCGCGTCTGACGGGTCGACGGCGGCGTATTCCGGGATCGCCCGACATAGCGCGGGATACCGTCGGTAAACGCCGCGGCAACCGCGGGGTAATCGCCATGCTTGATCGCATCCAGCGCCGTCTTCGCACTACTCCCCAGCGGGGCATCCAGCAGAATCACATCCGCCGCCCTGCCCCGTTTGATGAAACCGGTATTGATCTTGTAGACGTTGGCATTGTTACCGGTCGCCGCCGCAAGCATCATCTCGGGCGAATGCTTCGACAGACAGGCCATCTCAACGACGGTCTTGATCATCCCCAGCGGCATCACGCCAGTGCCGGTCGGCGTATCGGTAGCAAAAATCAGGCGGTCGAACGCATCAGCTTCGATTGCCATGTCGAGACACATCAGCGCGGTCCGGATATTGCCCGCCTGACAGATCTGCAGAGCGATCTCGCTCTCGTTGATGATGCGCGGGAAATCCGCATCAGGCATCGCCACGGGGCCGCCATTGATGTGGAACGACACATCGGGCTGCATATGCAGCAGATGATCGCCCGTGATCGGCGACGAATCCGGGATCGAGGCTCCACCAGTATGAACGTTGACGATCATACCCGCCTTCTGAGCCATCTTCACATACGGCTTGTATTCAAACGGCGACTTGAACTTGCCGAAGCCCGCCTTGGCCAACCAGACACCCTGCCTCGCCGCTTCGTTAAAATGCTTCTGGGTCAGGCCCGGCTCCAGGATCACCGCCCCGGCATGCACGTGCATCCCACCCGGCGAATAATTGTCGAAGCTTTTTTTCGCAGCCACCGCCAGAGCGATCACACCATCCGGATCGGTCGGCCGGCCCGGCACATGTACTTCACTAGCCGAAATCGACGTCGTGATCCCGCCATGAAGATAACTTTCGAGAAACCCGATGGTGCGCTGGCGCGGGGTATAATCGGCAAAGGCGACATGGACCTGGGAATCGATCAGGCCGGGTGCCGCCGTCATGCCGTCGGCATCCAGCACGAAGTCGCACGAATTAAATTCTTTCGCCGAGATCGTGCCGACCTTCGTGATCTTGCCGTTATTCATCAGAATGGAATCGCCCTTGGCGAACGGCTTGCGCCAGTCACCGCTGACGATGGTCTTTATATTTACAATGGCAGTTTTCATTTTCAGTTCCCTTATCTCAGCCCGTCTTATCCCACGTGGCTTATCCCAGGTGGCTTATCCCAGGTGGCTTATCTCAGCCTGTCTTATCTCAAACCGTCATCACCGACGATCTCGTCCTTGCTGGGCCCGCCGACACGATGGTTCAGGCGGCCACGATTGGCAAAACAGCAGATCATACAAATTTCGTCTTCCAGCGGTGCATCCGGCACCACGATCGTCATCCCGTCATAATGCGAGCGCACGAATAGCGCATCCTTATGGGCCAGCGGGATATCGACCTGCTCACCCGGACGCGCGCGCTTAGTGATGGACGAAATCCACGCATTGCCACCCCCAACCGCGTCACGCAGCACGTTGCCGTACACCGTCGTCAGACAGGCAACGCCATGTTCCTGTTCACCTGCGGTACCTATCAGGGCGGCCTTGCCATAGGAATCCACCGTATAGGGTTTCATCTGTTCGGCGCCCATGGTGGCGATCCGGTCGCCAAGCGCAATGCTGGCCTCGGTCAGATCGCTGAGGTCTTCGACATAGCCTTTGCCGGCGTGCGGATTTTTGATGACGGCAACGACCGCCACCTTTCGCAAAGGTTCGTCGCGCAGTTCCCCCATATCGTGCAGCGTTTCCTCGACAACCGTATAGAGACGGCGGATTTCCATTATGGCGCTCCCCTGAAAGTCGATTTTTAGTATACTAAGTATACAATATTAAGGGCCAGTTCCAAGAATGGCAAATCCCATCCTACAGCCCGTCCCCGCCGGGGTACGGTAACAGGGGATATAATCGTGCCAGACCGGCGCCAGCCCGGTACACGCCCCGGCGACCGTGATCCAGTTCCGAATTGCCGGAATTCAGACAGTGCTTCGGAATATTACCGAGCACTTCGCCGTCACGGGCGAGAAACGCATTCATCACCGTCGCGTCGAGATCCGGATCGACCGTAAAGTGGCTCAAGCCACCGGAAGCAACGAACGCGACCCGGATATCTTCAGGCCATGCCTTCGTCGCCTTCGCCAAAGCCTGCCCGAGGGCGTAACACCGCGCCGGGGTCGGCTGGGTTCAGCCGGAAATACGTATTGAGCATGACCGGCACGATCAGTGCCGCAATATTTATCATCAACCGGTGATGAACAAATCCGTAGGCATGTCACACGCGGCAGTTTATCCGAATGGCTGATATCGAACCCGTCATCAACCAGCGAGGCGGTCAGATGATGGGCGAAACCCGCCGCCACCGGGTAATCCCTCAACTGCTCCGCCTCATGCTATTGAGAACGCGCCGTCTTCCAGTATTTAGGCGCGGTCGCGGGCAGCGGCAGCACGCCGTTCTCTATCGTCTCGCCAGAATAAATCAGCACCGCGCGCTGGTTGTCCGTCAGGAACTGTTCGTGCTGACCGTCACCAATTATCACGATGACATCCCGATCCACTTCAGCCAGCGTTTCAACCAGATGCGCGATCCCGGCCGGGCAGCCTGCGACCTTGTCACTGATGACGTCCGGCCGAAGTGCGTCGGCAATCGCCGGAACTGTTTTTTCGAGCAGCGCGTCGTAGGTCAGTTCGACACCATCGAGGTCGAGATGCGCTTTGTTGGCAAGATCGCGTTCGGCATGCTTCAGAAAATCGTCGGCCGGGCTTCCAAGCATCGGCCCATGTGAAGAGGCTGTCCCGAGAACGATATCTGCCATCGAAGTGATCTCCTAGAATTTACGCCCATCGATGTCATACCCCGACAGGGCATAGTCGACGAGGTCGGTGCATTTCGACCAGTCATAGGTGCGGTGAGCATGGGTCTTCACGATGAACGGCGCACCGGCATAAAACTTCTCATACTGCTCGTGCCGTCCCGCGAATTCGGACCCGATCAGGTCCCAGGCAAGCTTCATCAGCTTGATCCGCTCTTCCCCCGGCACACCGGGCGACTGAACGTATTTGGTCACGTACTCGCTGATTTCGGGGTTCTTGAGATCTTCGACCGATGACGGTAGCTGGATCAGACCGCCGCCGGCGAGTTCCCGCACGACGTTGAGCATCTTCGGATTGATCTCCGACTGCAGATTCATATTCGCATAGAGATGAGATTCGCTTGGCAGGACGTAGCCGTTATCGTTGGTCCAGCAATCGGCTTCCTGCGCGTAGACCAGTCCTTCATACATCGCGGCATAGGTCGCCAGTCCGCCGAGTTCTCCGACAACCGGAGGAATTTTGCCAGTACCGTTCATGTCGGTGATCTTTTTCGCGAGACCGAGCAGGAAACGAAGTTTCACCATGTAGCGGACCTGGGCCTGATTGTTGCCCATGATATGGGCCGGCGCCTCGAACCATTGCGCCCGGGCGACATCGACGTTCTTATAAACAAACACGCGTTCCCACGGCACGAAGACATCTTCATAGACCAGCAGCGAATCCGTCTCGTCAAAGCGGGTGGCCAGCGGATAATCAAACACGCTAGTTGCCGCCGAGGCGTAGGACCGCCGCGAGAAGATTTTCACACCGGGCGCGTTGCTCGGCACGGCAACCGAAATCGCATAATTTTCATCGCCTTCGCGCATCGGATGAATTGTGCTGAGCTGCACGAAATCGGCGATCGCGGTACCGGTGCCGAGCATCTGCGCGCCCCGAATGATCACCCCGTCATCGCGCTCTTCGACAATTCCGGCATAGAGATCAGACGGCTCCTGCTGATGTGCAGGCTTCGACCGGTCTATCTGCGGCGGTACGATCGTATAGGTGATGTACTGGTCATGATCGCGGCAAAATTCGTAGAACTTAATCATATTGTCCGCGAACTGCTGCCCCCCGCGCGCGAGCACTTCAGGCGCCATCGCATAGCCGGCAAAAAATCCGGCGACATGGTCGGGGCTGCGGCCCATAAGGCCCATGGTCATCTCCGCCGTCTTCGTCAACGCCTTGCGCCTCAGCACCAGTTCTTCGTGCGAGCGCGGCATTGCCCAGTGGCGGTTCACCCTGTCACCGGTCGTAGGCGATTCATAGGTCATCTCATTAGTGTTCGTCGGATCAGATGCCATATCAAAAATGTTGGACACCGATTGAACGGCGCCACTGAACGCAGGATGTGTCGTCACATCGCTGACGACCTCGCCGTTATGAACGACATGACGGCCGTCATCGCGGATGCCTTCAACATATTGCGCGCCGGTGCGCACACCCGTGCCATACGCTTCACCTTTGCAGAAGCCTATGCAGCCGCAAATCGGCTGTTTGCCGCAATCCACTAACAATTCCTGAAGTTTCGTCGCCATAGTCGTTCCTTCTCGATTTCGTTCCACAATCACAACGTCCCGGCCTGCGTGCGCAAACCGCCACACTTACCGCTCGTAGGATACGTGACATTGCCCCTGCCGGACCGTCAATATAGGATTTCATTAGATACCAAAGTTTAGTGATAAACGCGACCCGGAAACCGCCAACGAAGAACTGGAAACAGTAATGCAGCAACGTCCCGTCGCGGAGAACCCGCTCTATAACGACAACAGGATGAAAATCGGCATCATCGCGATGAACTGTTCGCACGGATCGACAATTACACAGGCGGATGGCGCGTGGGAGATGAACTGGCCGGACATCAAAGAGGTCGCGGTCATGGCCGACCGCGCCGGGTTCGAAGTGCTGCTGCCCGTCGCCCGCTGGAAAGGCTATGGCGGGCCGACGAACTTCAACAACCGCACGTTCGAGACCTATAACTGGGCCGCCGCCGTCGCGGCCGTCACCGACTATTCCTGCATTTTCTCGACCTCGCATGTCCCGCTGATTCACCCTGTGGCAGCGGCGAAGCAATGCGCCACAATCGATCATATCTCAGGCGGGCGATTCGCCCTGAACGTGGTCTGTGGGTGGTTCAAGAATGAATTCGAGATGTTCCAGGCTGACTGGTCCAAACATGATGTGCGCTACGAATACGCCGCCGAATGGCTGAAATTCGTCCGCCAGATATGGACCCAGGAAGGCGAATTCAGCTTCGAGGGCCGCTGGTTCAAATCCGACAACGTGTGGAGCGAACCAAAACCGATCCAGAAGCCCATGCCACCCGTGATGAATGCCGGTGGATCAGAAGCCGGTCAGGTCTTTGCAGCGACACAGGCCGACATGAATTTCGTGATCCTGAAAGAACGCGACCTAGAGGGCGGTAAGGCGCAGATCGATCATCTAAAAAACATGGCGCGCGAAGCCGGCCGTGACGTCAAAAGCTGGGTTCACGTGTATGTGGTCTGCCGAGAAACCGAGCAGGAAGCCCGTGACTATCTAAATCACTATGTTGTCGACAAGGGCGACTACGAGGCCGTTAATAACCTTCTCGAGATCTTCGGGATGCAATCAGAAACACTGCCGAAGGAAGTCCTAGACGAATTCCGGTTTCACTTCATCGCCGGCCATGGCGGTTATCCGCTAGTCGGCACGCCAGAACAGATAGTCGATGAGATCGGCAAACTGTCGGACATGGGTGTCGACGGCATGCTTATTTCCTGGGTCGACTACAAGACCGAGTGCAAACAGTGGATCGATAAAATTATGCCACTGATGGAGCAGGCAGGGCAACGAGAAGTGTTTACGCCGAGCAGGATTTAGCCGCAAAATTCAAAGCCGCCTCTTCCTCTGGCTGCATCTTTTCATGTTTCCGGCAGATCTCTAGAGGATTACCTGCAGATTACGGTTATTAATTTTCAGCCACAGAAAAGCTCGATAACACGCGGACCTCTAGTCTCTATATGTTGACGTTTCTTGTCATTTGGCCGACGATTTGTTCCGGGTTTTGTACTTAGCTTCCGGTGCATCAAAAACGCTGAAAAATCGTCAAATATTCATTCGGATTTCTCCGAAACGCAGTCTATCAACGAAATTGATGAGTGGTGGTCTGCAGTTTTTAAGCCAAAATTTTTGCCCAGTGTATCTCGTTTTTTCAACGGAATTATGTTCAAATACTGGCGTTAACAATAAATATAATTGGAGGTTTTATGCTAAAATACAATATTTTGAAGGGCTTGGCTGTTGTGTCAGCGCTTGCTCTTCTAGTGCCCGGCACTGCCAAAGAGGCAGAAGCAAAAATCACTATGAAAATCGGCTACCCGACTACGGCAGACCCACAACATGATTACGCTGTAAAATTTGTAAATGAAGTTAGGAAGCGTACCAACGGAGAAATCGACGGGAAGGTATTTCCGACTAGCCAGCTTGGTAAAATTCCAAGGCAAATCGAGGGAATTCAACTCGGAACACAAGAAGGGTTTTTCGCGCCGCCAGGATTCCTACAAGGCGTCAACAAAGCCTTTCAGGTTGCTGATGTACCCGGATTGTTCGCAGACCACGCGCATGCGCATAGAAGCCTGAACGACCCAAGCTTCAAACCCCTCTTCACCGCCTTGGGGGAGAAAAAAGGAATAACTATTTCTGGTGTTTGGATTTACGATGGTGCGTCCTTCATGGCGACGACACCGATAGGCAAAATCTCGGATTTCAAAGGACTTAAGATCCGTGTTCTTGCAACGGAAATAGAAAGACTTAGCGTAGCGACTTTGGGAGCGGCTGGCGTGCCAATTTCATTTACAGAAGTTGTTCCCGCCATTCAACGAAAAGTTGTCGACGGAGCGAGGACAAGCTTGGTTGTCGCAGCAAAAGCAAAATTTCCAACGGTAACAAACCACCTCACGATCACTAACGGGTATTACATTCCCTGTATCTCTGCATTCAGTCAGGTTTGGCTCAAAACGCTGTCTGCAAAAAACCGGGCAATTGTGATCGACACAGCTGACGAGTTAGGACATTGGGCTTCGGCTAGATCTGAGAGCTTTGTTGGCTTAATGATCGAAGAATGGAAAAAATCCGGAGCCACCGTGGGGTATTTTTCACCAGCCGAACAAAAAGAATATATGTCACGACTTAAGCCGCTAGGGGACAAAGTCTTCAAAAATCATAAAAATGCGGAGATTAGAAAGCTTTATCCAATCCTAAAAGCTGCTGCAGTCAGGCAGGACATTCGGTAAAAATCTATTCTTATGAAGCAAAGAGGCGCCTTTCTAAAGGCGCCTCTTTTTTAAACCAAAGCTTCTGATTTTTTTAGCGCCTCAATCATCGATGACTGAAGTAGATATTCCCGAGCCCTGACCGGGTCGGCAACTACCGCACGCATCTCATCGTGCTTTGCTTTCCGTGCATCGGCATCGGTCTCTTCTAACATTGCCTTGTTCCGCATAGTCGTTTGTTGCACGTAATCGACAGCGATTGGACGGCGTTGGGCATCGTAACGACCAAGCTCACGATCATCCACTTCGCCATTCCAGACCCTCACTAACTTTTCAGACAGGTTTAGGGCGTCGTGGATCCCCCCATTCATCCCCATACCGCCAAGCGGGTTGTTAATGTGCGCCGCATCTCCCGCCAAGAACACGCGGTCCTTGCGATAGGTTTCAGCGACACGCTGATGAACTGAATATGCCGTCCGATGGAATGTTTCGTAATCCCCAGTCTTCGGACACACTTGATGCATCCGCTCCTGAACAGTTTCATCTGTTACCAACGATTCTGCGGTCTCGCCAACACGGGACGGAACGAGCAAACGCCACAGGCCAGGCACCCGAACAAATACAAACCAGAAATCCGGATCTGCTATATAGGCGATGGGCGCCAGGTCTTCAAAATGATCCTCGAACTTGAACTCTGTACTGGTACACAACCAAAGTTCGGGGAACGTTAGGCCTGGAAATTCTATTCCCTGGCTAATGCGTATGACGCTAGACGCACCATCAGCGGCAATCAGATATTTACCTTTAAGTTCTTCCGGGCCCTCGAGGCCCTCGACACTGAGCGTCACCCCATGTTCGTCTTGTCTAGTGCCCGTTGCGCGGACACTAAAACGAACGTCGACGTTATCCATCTTGGCCAGTTCGGCAATGATAATGCGCGTCAGTTTGTATTGTTCGCACTGAATTCTATATGGATGACGAGTGTCGTTCTTCAGAACGCTGAGATCCCAGTTAGCTATTACGCCTTCGCGCGTGTCGCGATACTGCCATTCAGGGCAGACTATTCCCTCTTCAAGCAACTGATCGACCACACCAAGGTCATCTAACATGTCGAGAGTCGGCGGATGGAAAGTCGATGCCCGGAGGTCTTCCGGGAGGGTCTCAGCGGCTTCAACCAGAGTTACAGGAATTCCCCTCTGGGCAAGATACAAGGCTGCGGAACAACCAACGGGGCCCGCCCCGGCGATCAACACGCGATCATCATCAGACATCAAAATTCCTCCTGTTACGTGGCATCAACATACTTGTAGCAATATACCCGTCAACCGTGGTTGCGCGGACCGTGACGGATTGGCACAGTGGTTAGATTACGTAACCAAAGGGGCTTCCGGATGACTGTACTAAACGGTTTTCAGCCGATCGGCGCGCGAGCAAAAATCGGCGTAATCGTTCCACCGAGCAATACGGTCAACGAATCTGAATTCAACCGCTTTGTACCGCCGGGCGTCAGTTTCCATTTTACCCGTGCGCCGCATCACGCCGACCCCGCGGCCGATGATTTCGAGGTAATGCTGGGCGACGTCAAACGCGCTATGGGCGACCTTTCTGCCTGCCGGGTTGACCATGCGACCTATGCCTGTACCGCCGGATCGATGGCCTGCCCGTCGGACCGTCTGCTGGGCACCATGACCCACGAGGGCAAGGTCGGCTCGAACTCGACCGCGCAGGCGATTGTTGCAGCATTGGGCGCACTCGAGGTCACCACCATATCCATGGCATCGCCCTATACCGACGAGACAAACGCCCACGAAGCGCACTACCTAAAGAACCATGGCATCGATGTTCTGGCCACCGCGGGCCTTGGCCTCAACACATCGCTTGAGAAGATCCAGCAGATTTCGCGCGTCGCGCCGCCCGACGTCTATAAACATGCGAAATCCGTCGACCGCCCAGACGCTGAAGCCATTCTGATCTGCTGCACGGATTTCAACACGTTCGATGCGGTTGAGCCGTTGGAACAAGCACTGGGCAAACCAGTCATTTCCAGCAATTCAGCGACACTTTGGCATACGTTACGGAATGCGGGGATAGACGACCGGATCCAGAACCTCGGCACCCTGCTCCGCGATCACTGAGCTGGACGACCCCACAGGATCGTCCATGAAGCCTCAGATCATGCCGTCTTTTTCGGCCTGGTCGAGCGCCTCGCGCGCATTGCGGAACGCATCCACACCGGCCGGGATACCGCAATAGACGGTAGCATGGGCCAGAGCCTCGGTAATCTCCTCGACCGTGCAGCCATTGGTGATCGCACCGCGGGTATGAGCCTTGAGTTCCTGCATCTTGCCCAGCGCCGTCAGGATTCCTAGATTCATCAGACTGCGGGTCTTGTGATCCAGCGTCTCATTGGTCCAGGCCCCGCCCCAGCAGTATTCCGTGACCATAGTCTGAATCTTGGCCGTGAAAGGGTCGTTTTCCGCCTTCTCGATATTCGGATCGACATACTGAGCGCCAAGCACCTTCTTGCGAACGGCCAAGCCTGCTTCATAGAGTTCCTTATTCGACGGATCGATCGCCATTTTAATTCTCCCTTGCGTAAGATTGATCAGATATCGAGTGTAAAGGTCGCCGCTTCTGGCTCACCCTTGTGATACCGTTTGCCGTGCCGGTGATACATCACCACGTGTGGCTTATACCAATCGAGTGCGGCAAATTTCTGCCGCCATTCCGTCACCCGCGACGCGCCCACTCCTTCACTGTCGAGCACATGCTCGCCATCGATATAGTGCAGCATCATATGGGTGAACGGGTTTGGATTGGCATCGACGATTTTCATATGCCGTGCCATGTGCCAACCGCTATTGCCCAGCAGAATCGGGCTGTGTTCGGTCTCGTACCATTCAATGAACTCGGCGACCGCATCGTCGGGCACAGTAAAAAATGCTCCCAGAACCATATCCGCGTCTAACGCCTCATCGATGGTCGAACCATCGCTCACCTGAAAGCTGATTTCGTCGGCGACATAGCGCGTAAAAGCGACAACCTCCGACAGCATCTTCTTGGTCGGTGCGTCGGGGCGATACTTCCGGTCCTGGTATTCTTCGTCCGTCAGTGTTTCCGAAGACACCAAGTCGTAGATCGCCAGATAATCCGGCCGGTCCGGAATTTTGTAGCGTTGACCGGAACGGAAGCCGGATACACCATATACATGGCTGGGCATATGATGGTTGTTGTACCAGTCGTTGAAATGATCCGCCGTCCCGTCAGGCGGCGTCATCTCCGAGAACAGAACCGCACCGCCCTTTCGGTCAGATTTAGCCTCGGACATCACAGGTGCTTGCAAGCAGCATCCAGCGCCCGCACGGTCTCTTCGATATCCTGGCCCGTGTGAACGGCCGACACGAAGCGACGGACATTTGGCAGGACGTAGAGCCCTTCATGCATCTGCGCGAGGTCGAGTGCACGGCTGGATACCATATCCGAATTCATCACGTCGGCATGGCTGACCGGCGGCTTGTCCATGAACAGTATCTGCCAGAACGACCCCTCACCCAGCGCGATTCCCGGCACCCGGTTCTTATCCAAGACTTCCTGACACGCCTTGCAGACGTCATCGGCCAGCGCATGCAGATCCTTGTAGAACGCTGGTTTGGTAAGCTCGGCCAGCGTCGCCAACCCGGCGACAGCGGCAACCGGGTTACCGTGAAGCGTGCCGTTAACATAGGAATAATTAGCCTGCCCTTTATTAAGCGGGCTCATCAGGTCGATATATTCGGCCTTGCCGCCGACACAGCCGAGCGGTCCACCGCCACCGATGATCTTGCCGTAGCTCGCAAGGTCGGGAAGCACGCCGTAATACTCCTGCGCGCCGCCAAGACCGAGACGGAAGCCGGTAACGACCTCATCAAAAATCAGCAAAATATCGTTGTCGTCACAGAGTTTGCGCAAGCCGGGCAGGAACTCTTCCTTCGGCATGATGATCCGCTGTAGCGGCTCAACGATGATCGCCGCGAGGTCGTCACGATTTGTCTCGACGATTTTGGTAACCGTCTCCAGGTCGTTGTAGGGTGAGACCAGAACGTTATCGACCATGTTTGCCGGTAGCCCGCCCGTATCAGGGCGGCCCTGCGGATAGTTCGACAACGCAGACGGCGTCACGCTATAGGCCGAGTAATCATGATTGCCGTGATAGGCACCCTCGAACTTGAGGATCTTGCTGCGCCCGGTCGCCGCGCGTGCCGTGCGCATGGCGTAGGCCGTCGCTTCGGAGCCCGTCGTCGTAAAGGCGATACGGTCGGCGCACGGAATGATCGGCACCAGTTGCTCGACGAGCTGAATGCATTGTTCGTTCAGCGTACCGAAGAAATGCAGACCGCGTTCGGCCTGTTCCTTGACCGCCTCAACGACGGTCGGGAAGGCGTGTCCCAGGATCAGCGCACCGGCGCCACCTACATAATCGAGATACCAGCGGCCGCGAACATCCTGAAGATGCGAACCTTCGCCTCTGTGGATGACGAAGCGGACGTCGTCGGGCAGCGAATAACTGCCGAGACCGGCCCCGGGCAGACTGTCTGAAGCGATTTTGTAGTAATCGTCATGCGCCATAGCGCCGACGGGTTCAGGGGCTTCAGCGGTTGCAGTCTCTTGTGGTGTCATCTGTCTCATTCCTATCCGAAAGCATTTTGAGAAAGTTACTCCCGGGGTTTTACGGTTGCAAGAATTCTCAGGCGGATAGCTTCATTCTGACGCGGATAGCATCATACTTAATCATCATAGCTCCGCCGACAGTCGAGTGAACCCGATACATGAACATTGATTGTCCATCCTGGAGGCACTACCGACGTTCCGCCTGCCTCTTCAATAATCATCGGGCCCTCGAAGGTTTCACCGGCAGCCATTTTGGCCCGGTCCATGATCGGGCAATCGGTCCAGTCATCGCCGAACCACACCTGGCGTTCCTCGATCACCGGGTCAGCCCCGCCTTCGGGGGAGACGAAATTCAGCGCCGGCTTGTCGATCAGACCAAGCGAGAACAGGCGGATGTTGACCAGTTCAGCCTCGCTGTGACGGTCCGCCCGGCCGAAGGTCTGTTCGTGCCGGTCATGAAACGCCTCACGCAGTTCGTCCCACGATGTCGTCTTCGGGTCGCACGGGATCGACAACGTGTAAGACTGTCCGACGTAGCGCATATCAACCGTGAAGGTATGTGCATGCCGATCTTCGGCAAACCCGTCGTCAATCAGGCGCGCCGTCGCTTCGGCCTGCATATCGCCGGCTTGGGTGCGCAAATCCGCAACATCGATTTCGTTGAGGGGGCCGCCCCACGCAACGACAAAATCGTGACGCAGATCGGCAAGCAACTGTCCCAGTGCCGACAGATGGCCCGGAAAACGCGGCACAATGACCTGCGGGATCGACAGCTCTTCAGCAACCAGAAACACATGCATCGGACCGGCGCCGCCGAAACCGAGCAGCGCAAAATCACGCGGATCGAACCCGCGATGAACCGATACTTCGCGCACAGCGCCCGCCATCTTGGATACCGCTATCCGCAGCACACCGTCGGCAAGCTGTACCGGCGACCCGGCGCCTTCGCCCAGCCTCTCGGCAAGACCAATAAAGGCCGTTTCCGACAGTTCCTTGGAAAGCTGCAGACCACCGGCAAGTGTGCGGTTCGTCGGCAAGCGGCCGAGCATCAGGTTGGCATCCGAAATCGTCGGTTCCGTGCCGCCACGTTGATAGCAGGCAGGTCCCGGCATCGCACCGGCGCTCTGCGGGCCGACTTCAAGCGTGCCATCGGGCTGCACCCAGGCGATGGAACCGCCACCGGCCCCAATTGTATGAATATCGAGCTGCGGCACCTGAAGCGGATAGGCGTCAATCTGATTCGAATGGCTTATCCGCGGCGTCAACTGATGGATCAGTGAGACGTCGGTACTGGTGCCACCCATATCGAAGGTGATGCAGTCATCGACCCCGGCCATATCACAGATACGGACGGCACCGCCCACACCACCGACCGGTCCCGACAGGAACGTGCCGGCCGCGAACTTTGCCGCCTGGTCCAGCGTCATCACGCCGCCATTCGATCCCATCACACTGACGGGGGCAGTAATCCCCTGCCCTTCGAGCTCAGCCGCAAGTGTCTCAAGGTAGGTGGTTACTACCGGCGTCAGATAGGCATTGAGCACACAGGTCGAGAACCGTTCGAATTCGCCCTTTTCGGGTACAACAGTGGTGGATGCGCAGACCGGTACATCGCCGGCGAGCGCCTGGATTTTCTCAAGGGCCTTCTCTTCGTTCTCACTGTTGCGATAGGCGTTCATAAAGGCGACCGCAATCGCTTTGACACCATTGTTTTTGAAATTCTCGACGATCGGTGCGAAATCGACGTCGTCGATCGACTGCAGCACCGTGCCGTCGGCAGAAACGCGTTCTTCCACCTCAACACGGAGGTCACGGCTGACAAGCGGCTTGGGACGAACGAACTTGATATCGAACAACCCGCCAATCAGGCGGCGTGTCCGGCCAATTTCCAGCGTGTCGCGGAAACCGTCGGTCGTGACAAGACCGGTCTTCGCACCCTTGCGCTCCAGCAGCGCATTGGTCGCGATGGTCGTGCCGTGCACAAAGGCGCGAATTTCGCTGTAGTCGATGCCAAGCTGTTCAAGCGCGCCGAGCACGCCTTTCCACTGACTGCCGGGAATGGACGGAACCTTCTCCGACAATAATTCCTGAGTTTCCGTATTCAGGCAGAGTAGGTCCGTAAACGTGCCGCCAACGTCGATACCAACGATATATTTTTGCTCTTGCATCTGCCTGCTCACGCGTAAGTTTCTGGATGGGGGCGCGCAGCGCGCACACCGACCTGGTCACCCGGCGTAACACCGAGGATGTCCAGACTGCTGGCACTGACGACAATGTTCTCACCGCCCTCGCTAAGCAGCGCCCAGGCACGAAGCGGAGAGCCCCGGCCGGTCACTATTTCGATAAGGTCGCCATCCGCAACATTCAAGGATGTCGCCAGTGCTTTGGGCACTAGGAACTGACGCCGCGGACCATCGGTCATCTCTTCATTCGAAAGCTCAACCGCAACCGTGATTCTGATCTGGCTAAGCTCGGCGCGTTTTGCCTCTGTAGCAGCCGCGTCGACACTGTCGCCCTTCATGATTACGCCATACCGGTGCGCGGCCTCGCCAACCGTTAGATAACCTTCCGACACGTCTGCGATGACCAGTTCGGGAGTCCGTTTCAGCGGATCACCGTAGCCACCGCCGCCCGCCGTTTCCTCGCGAACCACATCACCTGTCTTTAACGGAAATCCTGACACCTTGCCCGGTACCGGAGACGGCTGTGTGACTGCCCCATCTCGAATGACGGTAAAACTGTTGGCCGCGCCGTTCGACCCGCCTTCGACACCATATGGCGGAATGACGTTCTTTTCCGACAAGACCGAAAGTGCCCCGGTCGCACCGAGAATTTTGACATCGCGCCGCAGACCGAAGCCGCCACGGAATTCGCCGTCGCCACAGGCGCTTTCGCGAATTTCGCAACGCTCGATGCGGAGCGGGAATTGCGCCTCGACCATCTCGACCGACTGGATCGAGTTGAAATCGCCCTCGTTATAGCTTCGCACCGCGTTCGAGCCGTCGGTGCCGTCAGAGGCGCCGGTGCCGCCTGCGGGCCATTCGTAATGAATGTAATTGCTGCCGCGCGGGTCGGAACCGGAGATGATGATGTGGTTTGCCCCGCCTTTAAGATCGCCCACCGTCATTTCGGGCGCCACCTTGCCCATTGCCGACGCGACTACGGAATCGATCAAGAACTTGCATTCCGCCATGCCGCCGCAGGGGGCGTCATTGCGCGCATTGATAAACGTACCGGGTTCAGAGATCACGGTGATCGGATTGAACGACCCCTGGTTGATCGGTGTCTTCGGGTCGAGGAAGGATTTGACGATCGTGCCGACCGCATTCAGCGCCATCGCGGGGCCGCAATTCGTCGGGCCATTGGTCTGGAACGACGTGCCGGCAAAGTCGGCAATAATTTCATCGCCCTTCACGGTCAGTTTGAGCTTCACCACCAGCGGGTCGGGGTTCGTGCCGTCGCTTTCAATATAGCCCTCGGCAAAATAGTCGCCGTCAGCGCGTTCCCCGATTTTAGCGCGAAGCTGGCGTTCGGAGCGCGCAATCAATTCTTCGACACCACCAAGTAAACCTTCGCCAAATCGCTTGAACAGCCGTTGCAGATGCTCTTGGGCCTTGCGGCCTGTGCCGACCATCGCGTTGTAATCGCCGAGGCGCTCTGAACGTGCACGCATATTGTTGAACAGCAGGTTCATGAACGGCTCGTTGACCACGCCACGGTCGCAGATCTTGGTCGGCTCGATGCGAATGCCTTCTTGGATGATCTCATTCACCCGGCCGGACAGACTGCCCGGCGTCATGCCGCCGACATCGTTCCAGTGGCAGCGCATCGCCGCAAACATACCAAGTTTGTCACCGAAAAATATCGGTTGCAGCATCAGCACATCGTTCAGATGCGTGCCGCCGGTATAGGGATCGTTATGCAGGAACAGGTCACCCTCGTTGATGTCATCCTTAAACTTGGCGATAACCTCCTGTGTCGAAAACGGAACAGCGAAGATGTGGATGGGATGATCGGCTAGCCCCTGCGCGACCTGTCGACCGTCTGCCGACATCAGCGCGCAGGAAAAATCATGACCTTCATAGATAATCGGCGCGTAGGACGAATGGATAATATTTGCCCGCATCTCGTTAACGACAGCGATCAGCGATTCCCGGATGAGTTCCAGCTGCACAAGATCTTTCATGACATCCCTATCCGTTCCAAAACGGTTTTATTCGATACCGTTTGTGTAGCACCTGACCTGCTTGATTCCAACATTATTTTACACTAACGTAAAATAATTGGTTTCGGGAACGTTGACGACTAGATTTAGGCAACCTGAAACACCTCTAGAAACACAATGTTTTCACCCGAACGAGCCGAGGCGTCATGACTGAACCCACGTCACATGTGGATACCTTTATCCGGGACAATATGCCCGGCCCCGAACTCTGGCCAGAGATGGACTACTCCGTCCTGCCCGAGCTTGCCGCCTACCCTGCGCGCTTCAACGTTGCCGTCGAGCTGATCGACAAGCAGGTGGAAGCCGGATATGCGGATACACCGGCATTGATGTTCGGCGACGATATCTGGACATACCGGGAGCTGATGCACCGCGCCAACCGAATTGCGAATGTCTTGGTTGAAGACTACGGATTCGTAACGGGTGAACGCGTGCTGATCCGCAGTGGAAACCACCCGATGCTCATTGCATCCTGGCTCGCCGTCCTCAAGGCGGGCGGCGTTGCGATCACGACGATGCCGGTGCTACGCGAACGCGAGCTGGTCTACATGATCGGCAAGGCAAAGGTCCGGTACGCTATCTCCCACGACAACCTTGCCGAAGATATAGACAAGGCCAAAACCGGCGCGCCCGACCTCGAACACATCCTGTATTTCGGCAGCGATCGCACCGATGGCCTCGAAGCCGCGATGGACACAAAATCGGCCGATTTTGCCAATGTCGATACCGCCGCCGACGACCCGGCCATAATCGGCTTCACGTCGGGCTCTACCGGAACGCCGAAAGGCACCCTGCACTTCCACCGCGACATTCTCGCCGCCGCCGATTGCTTTATCGGCCACGTGGTCAAAATCAAGCCCGGCGATATCGTCTGCGGCAGCCCGCAGATCGCTTTCCTGTATGGCCTCTGCGCATTTATCGCCGACACCTTTCGCTTCGGGGCAACCGCCGTGCTGCTGGAGCGTGGCACACCCGAATCCGTTCTGCAGACAATTGAGAAATACAAAGCTACCGTCTGTTTCTCGACGCCGTCGGGCTACAAGCTGATGCTCGACAAGGCGCGGGATTACGATCTTTCATCGCTGCGCGAATGTGTCGCCGGTGGCGAGCCGCTGGCACCCGCGACTTTCAACGAATGGAAAGACATCACAGGCGTTGAGATGATCAACGGTCTTGGTATTTCCGAGCTCCTTCACATCTTCATCTCGGCAAGCGGTGACGACATAAAACCCGGTGCCATCGGCAAGGCGACGCCCGGGTTCCAGGTCCGCGTCGTTGACGATGAGATGAACGACGTCAAAGCGAATGAAATCGGCCAGATGATTGTCAAAGGCCCCAATGGTTGCCGGTATCTGGACGACCTCGAACGACAGAAAGCCTATATCCACAACGGTTGGAACAAGTCGGGCGATCTGTGCCGGATCGATGAGGACGGTTACTTCTATTACGAGGCGCGGACCGACGACATGATTCTCACCGGTGGCTATAATGTTTCCGGTCTTGAGGTCGAGGCGGTCCTGCTGGAACACCCGAAAGTCCGCGAAGCCGCTG
>CAJIYX010000021.1 GCA_905181725.1 Alphaproteobacteria bacterium UBA830 | reverse complement strand
ATCCGGGCCTGGAGGCAACGCTCGATCCGGGCCTGAAGAGAGTCCGGGCCAGAGCCAGGATCAGCGCTGAGAAATATCCTCGGCTTCGCGGGTCATACGCTCGATCTCGCGGCCAACCATGCGTTCGACAAGCGACGGCAGATTGTCATCCAGCCATTCTCTGATCATGGGCCGCATCACGTCCTTGACCAAGTCCTCGATTGTCCGCGGACCAATGCTGGGATCGACCGCGCGGCGATGGATATCGACTGCGGCAGCGAGCGCTGAAAGCGATGAGACGGAGTTTATCGCCGGATTTTCGGAAACAAGACGATCCGCTGCTTCGGCTGCCAGAACATCTGCAGGCTCAGGCACCGGATGTTCTTCCACCAGCGGTGCGGGTTCAGCCTCAGCCTCAGCCTCAGCCTCAGCCTCAGCCTCAGCGACCGCTTTTTCTAAGGGCTCTTCCTCGGCATCGACCATTTCAAGCACGACCTCTTCCTCTTCATCAAGCTCAAGGGCTTCGACGAATTCTTCGGGGGTCTCTTCTTCAGCAACAGCTTCGCCGGTATTGAGATTTATGACCGTTCCATCGTCCTGAATTTCATCTGTCAGCTCAAGAACGTCCTCCTCCTCGACCGCTTCGGCGGCTTCGGGCTCATCGACCGCGTCAGGCACAGCTCTTGGCGCCGCCTCGGGAGCAGCAGCGGTCTCTTCGTCCCCATCTTCGGAAATAATTCGCCGGATAGAGGCGAGAATTTCTTCCATTGACGGTTCTGGTTGCGCATTCTGGTCGCTCATAGAACGACGGCCCTCATCAAGAAAAATGGTTAGCGAATATTAAGGATAAAAGATTAACCAATATTAAACAAACGGCGGCTTGCTAAAGCCGGTGCAGCTGCTCGATCGAGCGGCCTCACTTACCGTCCCCCGCGCCGAGGCCCCACCACTTGCCGCGCACCTCCCGATAATGTTTTTCAACATTGTAGAGCGCAACAGGAAGGCCGAGCTTCTCCGCAGTCGCTTCCCCAACCGCCTGTCTAAGCCGATAGGTCGCAACAAGGACATCACGCATTGCACGTTCCAGACCGACACGTGCGTCGAGCCGTTCCTGTTCGGCATCCAGTACGTCAAGCAGTGTGCGCGAGCCGACATTTGCTTCTTCGCGAACGCCTTCGAGCGCGATTTCCGCTGCTTTCACTGCCGCGACGAACGCCCGTATCCGCGCACGCCCGGTCTGAAGGGTCTGCCAGGCGTTGGTTGCCGCCTCCACTGCACTGCGGACGGCCTGATTAAAATCCTCGCGGCGCTGAGACACGGTCTGTTTGGCTGCGCGGACCCGCGATGTCACGGAACCGGATGCGTAAAGCGGCATGGTTACCCGCGCGATCAGGGAGACCTCTTCACTCTCATTCCGATCGTTCGCCGTTTCCCGGCTGCCTTCGAGCGCGCCGTTCAGGCTCAGATTAGGCAGCAACTCGCCAACGATAGACCGGACGCCGTTTTGCGCCGACAGCTCGACAGAACGCGCCTGGCTGACAGCAAAGTTGCTTTGTTTTGCCCTCTCGATCGCATCTTTCAGCGATCCCGGCAAGCTCTCCAGAGGTGCCGCCGGTTTAAGAATCGTCGGCACGTCACCGACCACATTTTCATATGCAGCCCGGGCGTCAGCCAGGCTGCCTTCCGAGGCAATCCGTTCGGCGCGGGCACTCGCGAGGCGCGATTCCGCCTGCGATACATCAGTCCGCGTCACTTCGCCGACCCTGAAGCGATCACCCGTCGCTTCGAGCTGGCGCTGCAGGACGCGTTCATTGCTCATATTGAGCTCGACTTCCGCCTGATCCCGGACAACATCCGCATACGCAGTTACAACGTTCAGCAAAATCGTCTGTTCGGTATCGGCAAGCCGCGCCCGGTCCGCCTTTACATTATTTTGCGCCTGATCCGTCGCCGCAAGCGTTCGCCCGCCCCGATAAAGATTCTGGGAAATCGTCAGAGAGCCGGTCAGAGGTTCGCGAACGTCGCCGATCTTGTCGCCGCCGGTCAATGAAGAATTCGTCCGCGCGAAACCGTAACTGCCGGACACCTCTACCGTCGGACGCCAGCCGGATAACGCCTGTGGCACGCCTTCATCGGTCGCCCGCAGCCGTGCCCTTTCCGATTTGAGGGTAGGATTACCCTGATAGGCCTTTACCAGCGCGTCTTCCAACGTCTGCGCATTGGCAGCGCCCGCCATTAGACCCGTGACGAGACCTGTTACCGCAACCCTGCAAATTGCCGTCGAAAGCATCAGAAACTAAATCCTTCATCTAGGTCGAATTCCGGTAGCGCCGGAACACTCGCATCGAACAATCCCCGGCTCGAGACGACGCCGCCGCTTTTGACAAGCAGCTTCGCCATGCCGGTCCCGCCGGCGCCGCGCATGATGGCGCAGAGCCGTCCGCCCTCCGCTAGTTGTGAGAAAATGGCGTCGGAGATCTCACCGCAGGAGCCATTTACCAGGATGACGTCATAGGGCGCCTGGTCGGACCATCCGGCGTTTATCGGTCCCATTTCGACCACGACATTATCCAGCCCGAGTTTTGTAATTCGCGCTCTTGCCGCCCCTGCAAGTTCAGTATCGCTTTCCACCGCAACGACTGCGCGCGCGATGCGGCCCAGAATAGCGGCCGAATAACCTGTACCGCAAGCCACATCCAACACCACGTCTTCGGGCCCAACTTCCGTCGCCTGGATCATACGCGCCAGGATCATCGGCTCCAACATGCACCGGCTTTCACCGATACGAATATCTTCATCGATATACGCGAGGCTTGCACGATCTTCCGGCACGAACATTTCGCGCGGTATATCGCCCATCGCCGCGAGAACCTGCGCATTCGTCACCTTGTTAGTGCGAAGCTGCGTATCAATCATTGTTTGCCGTAGCGCTGCGAAGTCAGCCATTTCAATCGCCATTTCCAGAACCCGAAAAATTTCGGGTTTTCTCCTTGGTCCGGGTCGTTCCGAGACCGTCCGGGAACAGATAATCCGACGCCAGTTATCGTAGCGTTAACTATAGGATTCTCCGAGTCCCGACAACATTTTAGTCTCAGACCGGATCGATATTCTTGACCGGGTTCGGTGGCCCGCCTATACAGCCCGCCGTGTCTTCTGCTTTTGCAGCACATGGCCCGGTGGGAGAGAGGCTATCCAGCGGATTGCAAATCCGTCTACACCAGTTCGAATCTGGTCCGGGCCTCCACACTTTCTAAAACTGTGGATCAGCCGTTAAATGCCAAAAAGGCAGCGGTGAACATAAACAGCCCAAACAGCAAAAATAGAAGCGGTGTTGAATCGTGCATCGGCACCCCGAAGGTTTCGTAACCAAGATCGTGAATTTAATTGGTCGGATCGGATATGATTTCGGCGCCGAATCTGCGATTGAAATCGCCACTGGGATCACCACTGGGATCGCCGCATCATTGTTATCCCCACCGAACTCTTTGTTCTCGACACCGAACAACGTATTGTCCCCGCAACAGAGAAGATCAATATCGGGAGTCGGTAGGTGAGCAATCCGTTCGAAACAGGCCTGGATAA
>CAJIYX010000020.1 GCA_905181725.1 Alphaproteobacteria bacterium UBA830 | reverse complement strand
TCCAGCGAGTCCTCGATCTGGACCGGGTAATAGCCGGAACAGGCATCTGCATCGGTAAAACATGCCGTCGCATAGGCTAGACTACCGCCGAGACAGTACCCGTCGCACAGATCGCGCATAACTTGGTTTACGCCGAAAATTTCCTGAAGCACGACAATACCGGGGCTGGAGCCCGATTTCGGCATGGCGCAATAGGCAGAGAAAGAACCGCTGCCATCTGCAGCCTGGATCGATATATCTGGCATGGGGCCTCCCGGGGACTAGATTGACAATCAGGTTAACCGCTTCTTATTACAGGCATAATAGCGCTAAAAGGCTGAAAAGTCACTTCCCAACCAGGTGTTTAGACGTGCGTTTAGAGCAAACGTGCTGTGCGATTTTCGATGTCCAGAAGCACTGATTTTGTCCGCAGGCCGCCTTTTCCGGAATAACCTCCGGCCCCGCCATTGGCCGCGACCACCCGGTGGCAGGGTAGAATGACCGGGATCGGGTTGGCGCCACAGGCGCCGCCGACGGCGCGCGGCACGGTATCTGCCCGGCTTGCCAGTTCGCCATAGGTCCAGGTCTCGCCGTATGGAATTTCATTCATCGTCTGCCAGACGCGTTTCTGATAATCGCTGCCCGGCGGTCCCAGCGGCAGATCGAAATCGGTCAGTTTGCGGTCGAAATAGGCGGCAAGTTGGCGCGCGGCTTCGGCCAGTAGGGGTGTGGGGCTGCCGCCCGGTAGATCGTCCGGTGTATCGCCCCAGCCAAGGCGGACCAGTGCGCCGTCCTGTTCGACAAGAGTGAGCGGGCCGACCGCAGAGGGGACGTTGAGCACGGGCATAGCGCAGTGTCGTGGATAGGAGGCCGTGCCGTCAACAATATCGGCGGCGCGTCATGTCTGGCAAGGAACGGGAGCCGGGCGGATAGCCCCGATGACAGCCCCGAAGATGGCTCGGAGAATGGCCCCCGGGAAATTGCAGCGAGGATGAGCCGGCCGCCCAGGGTTAGTCGTCTAGATCAAGATCTCTGAACAGGGCATCGACATCCTTTGATAAATCTGGGGCCTCGGGGCTGTTTGCGACCGGTATTGCGCTGGCCAGGTCGGCTGGGAGTATGCGGGGCAGCCATTCGGCGATGGCGTGAAACAGATCGTCAGGTGTCGTTGTGTTTGCAAGCGCGGTCAGGAAATCCAACGGGACGACGAGCGATGAATTCACCGCCTGAGAACAGTCTGATGCTGTTTTCTTTGACATTTTCTGCCAGTCCGAGAAATACAATTATGGCCATACAGTTGTATCCAATTACCCATTGAGATTTTGTTAAGGGCCGCAGCAGAAGCCCACTTGATCGTTGCATCGTGGTGGCTAGGGTGAGGCTTATGAACCACGCCTATATATCCATCTATTGTGAGCGCACCGGTCCGGAATTCTGGTCCGAGCCGCTAAACGCAGTCACCAACCTTGCGTTTATTATTGCCGCATTCTTCCTGGTGCGGCTGATCCTGCATGCCGGCCCTGCCATTCGCTGCGATGCGGGCATCTGGTTGCTGACCGGGCTGGTCTTCGTGATCGGTATCGGCAGCGGGCTGTTTCACACCTTCGCGACGCGTTGGGCGCTGCTGATGGACGTCATCCCCATCGCGTTCTTTATCCTGACCTACACCTGGTACGCCGTCCGCCGGCTTGCCGCAGCACCTGCGTGGGTCTGTGCGCTCAGCGTTGCCGCCGTACTCGGGCTTGCGATGGCGGTGCCGCCGCTGACCGGCTTTCGCGGCGGTTCTTATGTGGCCGCGCTGACGGCTCTTGTGGTCATCGGCGGCTATCTGAAATTCGGCCGCGGGCTTGCGGCCGGGGGACATACAGGCGGGGCGGCGTTGCTGTTTGCCGCCGCCACGTTCGCGGTATCTCTGACATTCCGGACGATCGATGCCCCGCTCTGTGAGGCGGTGCCGTTGGGCACGCACTTCATGTGGCATGTGCTGAACGGCTGTGTGCTGTTTCTTGTCGTCCGCGCATTGGTGTTGTTCGGACGCCGCGTTTGACCGACAGGGCCTCGTTGCCTAATTAGGCCCCAACAGATCCGCACCAAATCCATAAAAAGAGAGTCCATATGAGCGATCTTTCCGCCTTTCAGATCACTAAACGCTGGCCCGCCGAAAACCCCGATATTCTCCGGTGGCGCGCTATGAATGCCTGCAATGGCTGATGTTCCAAATGGGCGGTGTTGGGCCGATGTTCGGCCAGCTTGGCCATTTTCATAAATTCGCCGCCGACAAGATCACCGACGATTACCCGACCAACCGCTACCGCGACGAGACGAAGCGCCTCCTCGGCGTGCTCGATGCGCGCCTTGAAGAGCGCGACTTTGTCATGGGCAGCGGCTATTCGATCGCCGATATCGCGATCTTCCCCCGGGGTCTGGGTGATCGACGGTTTCTACGGTGCGGGCGAACTTGTCGGTATCAATGATTTCGGACACGTGAATGCCTGGGTCGCCCGCTGTGAGGCGCGCCCGGCGTCGAAGGTTGGCCTGGACACGCCATCGCGCGGTTAACGCGCCTCGACATCCCGCCCCCGGCGGAATGGATTTAGCATAACGGCGATCTTTCTAGGGTTGTTCTGCCGCCGCAAATGTTCCTGCACTGTTTCTATAATTGGGGTAGGAGCCAAAAACATGGCTGTATTGGGAACAGGGCGTTTCGCCCTGCTCGGGGCCGTGCTGACTCTGGCGGTGCCGATGACGATGATTTCCGACACTGCGCAGGCGTGGAAACTGACAACGCATGTGTATTTTGCCGAGCGCGCGTTGGATGACGCGAAGGACGGCAAGGTAACGATCAGCAGCGTCGATTATGAAACCGGCAAGGTGGTCGATGCGATTACGCCCAAGGCGCTGCAGGCGGCGATCAAAAAACTGAAGGACAAAGCCTTCGGCAGGATGCTGCAAGCGGCGATCGGCATGAACAAGGCCGAGCCTAAAAAGTTGATGACCAACCCGCAGAACTATTTCAATTCAGTCATGGGCTCCGGTAGCGGCGAGAAAATAAGCCTCGCGAACTTCAACGCGAAATATCTGAAGATCGCCGGTAAGGGATATAGCAATCTGTGGGAGGCGTTTGACTATCGCCAGTTCACAGCGGGCCATAACACGGTGTAGATCAGTAAAATGATACTGATGTCACCGTCCGAAGTTCGCCGGATGCTGAGCGATACCAGCTCAAAGAGCACGGTGACCGGCAGTAACATCATGCTAGGTTTCATGCGCACGCTGGATGGCAACGTTCAGTGGCGGCGCGGCATGCCGGCGGCCCGCGATTGCGTGGCCTATCGCAAGATATTCATGAAACAGGCGGGCGATGATGGACGTTTCAGTGGCAACAAACCGAAGCCGACCCCGGCTGTCGGCAAGCTGCCGCCGCCGCGCTGCTTATAAAAAAGTTGTGCATCCGGGCAAGGTCGTTGCTGGCAAGTTCAATATCGGTTGGGGTGGAAAAGAGTTTGTCCGCACCCGGTATCAGGTATTAGTGCGCGCCCAATAAGTGCATACTGAACCTGATAATATTACTGGGGAACCAAATGGAAACTGTTAGTACGTCAATCGCGGGACTGCCGCTCTTTCTTGCTTATCTGGGAACGGCGGGAGTGCTGACGGGGATTTATATCGTCGTTTATATGTGGGTGACCCCGCATGCTGAGATCAAGCTGATCCGCGAAAACAATCTCGCGGCGGCGGTCGCTTTTGCCGGCAGTCTGATTGGGTTTTCCCTGCCGCTGGCCAATACCATCGCCGGATCGGTCAGCCTGGTAGACTGCGCGATCTGGGGTCTGATCGCTCTGGTGGTGCAGATACTGATCTATTTTATAGCCCGGATACCGATGCCGAAAATGTCGGAGCGGATCGAAAAAGGCGAAATGGCCAGTGGTGTCTGGCTCGGGTCGGCGTCACTTTCCGGCGGCCTGCTCAATGCGGCGTGCATGTCGTATTAGGTTTGGGCGGGCGCGTGTATTCGGCGTCATGAAGATTTTTTGAGATCTGCACGATTGTTATTCCGGCCTTGTGCCGGGGTGATAGGTTGTTGGTATTCAAATTATCGTTTCGGATGAGACGACGGATGCGCCCGGCACCGATCAATCCGTCAGGTCGTCCCACAGTTCTTTCACGCGGGAGAAAAAGCCTTCGGATTCAGGGCTGGTGGTGGTCTGGCCCTTGGCCGGCTTTTCGCCGGCAAATTCGCGCAACAGTTCTTCCTGGCGCTTCGACATATTGACCGGGGTTTCGACGTTCACGTCGATATACATATCGCCGCGCGCCTGACTGCGCAGCACCGACATCCCCTTGCCGCGAAGCCTGAACTGGTGACCTGACTGGGTGCCTTTCGGCACGGTGACCCTGGCCCGTTTGCCTTCGATCGTGGGCACCTCGACCGCGCCGCCCATGGCAGCCGTGGTCATCGGGATCGGCACGCGCAGATGCAAATCGGCACTGTCGCGCTGGAACATTTTGTGCTGTGCGACCGCAATGAAAATATACAGATCGCCCGCCTGGCCGCCCATCGCGCCGGCTTCGCCTTCGCCTGACAGGCGGATGCGGGTGCCGTCCTCGACGCCGGCTGGAATGGTGACCTTCAGCGTCTTCTCTTTGCGCACGCGTCCCGCGCCACCGCAGCTGCCGCACGGATCCTCGATCACCTGACCGGCGCCGTTACAGGTCGGGCAGGTGCGTTCGATGGTGAAAAAGCCCTGCTGTGCACGGACCTTGCCGCGACCCTGGCACGCGCCGCAGGTCGTCGGGTGGGATCCCTTGGCGGCGCCTGACCCGTTGCAGTCGTCGCAGCCGACCGCGGTCGGCACGCGGATCTGGGTTTCGCGTCCCTTGAACGTGTCTTCCAGGCTGATCTGCATGTTGTAGCGCAGGTCCGCGCCATGCGCAGCGCCGCCTCGGCCGCGCCCGCCGCCACTGCCGAAATCGCCGAACATTTCGTCGAAGATGTCTGCAAAGCCACTGCCGTGCCCGCCGCCGCGCTGGCTCGGGCCGCCGTTTTCAAATGCGGCGTGGCCGAATTGATTGTACGCGGCGCGTTTGTCGGGGTCCTTCAGGACATCATAGGCTTCGTTGGCCTCCTTGAATCTCGCTTCCGCCGCCGCATCGTCGGGATTGCGGTCGGGATGGTGTTTCATGGCAAGCTTGCGATACGCGCTTTTCAGCGCCGCCTCGTCCGCATTTCGGTCGACACCCAGGGTCTCATAATAATCAGGTTTGGCCATACTCAACGCCCCCTATGCAACGTTTAGATCGCGCAACGCACCGGCGCCGCTAGGCACCGATGCGTTGTCGCCAAACGTTTAACGTAACCGCTCACAGATAGCCGATCAGTCCGATTTATCCTTGGGCTGGTCATCATTAACCTCTTCGAAGTCGGCATCGACCACGGTTGCATCGTCACCACCGGCCTGTTCGCCGCCGGCGTCATTACTCATGTCGCCGCCCATATCACCGTCGGCCGCCGTGTCTTCCTGCTGCGCCTTGTACATGGCTTCGCCCAGTTTCTGAGCGGCCTGTGCAAGAATTTCCGTCTTGGCGCTGATCGCCTCGATATCGTCGCCTTCGAGCGCGGATTTTAGATCGACGATTCCATCTTCGATGGCGGCCTTGTCCTCGGCGGACAGAGCTTCGGCATGTTCGGACATGGTTTTTTCGGTCGAGTAAATCAGACCGTCCGCATTGTTGCGGGCTTCGACCGATTCACGCCGCTTCTTGTCGTCCGCCGAATTCTGTTCGGCGTCCTGGACCATCTGTTCGATATCCTCGTCCGACAACCCGCCGGAGGCCTGGATACGAATGGTCTGTTCCTTGTTGGTCGCCTTGTCCTTGGCGCCGACATTGACGATGCCGTTGGCGTCGATATCGAACGTGACCTCGACCTGCGGCACGCCGCGCGGTGCCGGCGGGATGCCGACAAGATCGAACTGACCGAGCAGCTTGTTGTCCGCCGCCATTTCGCGCTCGCCTTGGAACACGCGGATGGTCACCGCGTTCTGGCTGTCTTCGGCGGTCGAGAACACCTGGCTTTTCTTGGTCGGGATTGTCGTGTTGCGGTCGATCAGGCGCGTGAACACGCCGCCCAGCGTCTCGATGCCGAGTGACAGCGGCGTGACGTCGAGCAGCAGGACGTCCTTGACGTCGCCTTTCAGCACACCGGCCTGGATCGCAGCACCGATGGCGACGACCTCGTCCGGGTTGACGCCGCGATGCGGCTCACGTCCGAAGAAGGTCTTCACTGTCTCCAGCACCTTGGGCATGCGGGTCATACCGCCGACCATGATGACTTCGTCGATCTCGCCTGCCGACACGCCGGCATCTTTGAGCGCTGCTTTGCACGGCCCGATGGTCCGTTGGACCAGGTCGTCGACCAGCGCTTCGAGCTTGGCGCGGGTCAGCTTCAGGTTGAGATGCTTCGGTCCGTTCTGATCGGCCGTGATGAATGGCAGGTTGACCTCGGTCTGCGATGAACCGGAAAGTTCGATCTTCGCTTTTTCCGCGGCTTCCTTCAGGCGCTGCAGGGCAAGCTTGTCCTGGCGCAGGTCGATCGCGTTCTCTTTTTTGAACTCGTCGGCCAGGTAATCCATGATGCGGGCATCGAAATCTTCACCGCCGAGGAACGTGTCGCCGTTGGTCGATTTCACTTCGAACACGCCGTCGCCGATTTCCAGGACGGATACGTCGAACGTACCACCGCCAAGATCGTACACCGCGATGGTGCCGGCTTCTTTTTTCTCAAGCCCGTAGGCGAGTGCTGCCGCCGTCGGCTCGTTGATGATGCGCAGCACGTCGAGCCCGGCGATCTTGCCGGCGTCTTTTGTAGCCTGACGCTGGGAATCGTTGAAATACGCGGGAACGGTAACAACCGCTTCGGTGACTTCCTCGCCGAGATGCGCTTCGGCGGTTTCCTTCATCTTCTGGAGGATGAATGCCGAGATCTGGCTCGGCGAATATTTCTCGCCGCGCGCTTCTACCCAAGCGTCGCCGTTATCGGCTTTGACGATCTCGTAAGGGACAAGGTCCATGTCTTTCTGCGTCGTCGGGTCGTCGAACGGCCGGCCGATCAGGCGCTTGATGGCGAACAGTGTGTTTTCCGGGTTGGTGACGGCCTGGCGTTTCGCGGCCTGGCCGACGAGGCGCTCATCGCCCTCGCCGAAAGCGACCATAGACGGCGTCGTGCGCGCGCCTTCAGAATTTTCAATGACGTTGGCGTCGGAGCCTTCCATCACGGCAACGCACGAATTCGTAGTCCCGAGATCGATACCGATTGCTTTACCCATAATAGTACCTCGCTTTTCGGCAGACCTCTGCGGCCCTGTCGGCGCCGCTGGAAATCCCCCAAGGTTTGAATAGACCCATAAAGAGTGGATTGACCGATATATAAGTAGCCCGGGCGGGTCTTACAATAGCTTAGGGTCCGCAGTCGAGGCGTATTTTGCATTTCTGCCTGCCCTGTTCCGCATATCTCCGGACGGCTTGTGGGCGCGGTCTTGCGGGTGCGGCATGATACGTTCGCCGCATGATCATTTCCGCCAGCTACCGTACCGATGTGCCGGCGTTTCACGCCGACTGGTTCCGCGCGCGTCTGGCGGATGGTGTCTGCGAGGTTGCAAACCCCTGTGGCGGAAAGCCGTCTGCGGTCGCGCTGCGCGGCGACGGCGTTGACGGCTACGTGTTTTGGACGCGGAGCGCCGCGCCATTTGCTGCCGCGTTTGACGATGTGGCAGCACTCAATCTGCCGTTCGTCGTTCAGTTCACGGTGATCGGCTCTTCCCGAAACTTCGACAGTTGGCCCAATCTTAGCCCGCCCGGCTCTGATTTACGTCGGCTTCGTCCGCCGCGACGCAACCGCTATCGGAGCACGCCCGGGAATAACCGGCGTTTCAACCATGACATAGCCGTGACGTAGGCCGGCCGGGCTGATCTTAAGGTGCCGGGTCGGCCTTCAAGCGCCGGGCCGATCTTCAGCGCTACGCGGTCGTATCGATCTGATCGCCGGGGCCTGTATCCACCGGTGCCGCTTTGGCGATACCGACCTTAGCGGGACGCAGCAGACGGTCGTGGATGATATAGCCGGTTTCCATCACCTGCATCACGGTGCCGCTCGGCGCATCGTTCGTCGGTATTTCGAACAGCGCTTCGTGGAACTGGGGATCGAATTTTTCGCCCATCGGCTCGATCTTCTCGATTTTGTGGCGCTCCAGCGCCGATAGCAGACCCTTTTCGGTCAGGGCGATGCCTTCGATAAACCCTACGAGGGCAGCACCATCGGGATCGCCGTCTTCGGGGATCGATTCAATCGCGCGCCGCAGGTTGTCGGCGACCGACAGCATGTCGCGGGCGAAGTTGGCAGACGCATATTTCAGCGCGTCTTCCCGGTCTTTCTGTGAACGACGCCGCAGGTTTTCCATGTCCGCGAGGGTCCGCAGCAGTTTGTCTTTCAGCGCTGCGATCTCCGCTTCCGCCTCGGCGGCAGCGTCGATTTCGATCTCGACGTCTTCCCCGGGCGCATCCTCGGCTTCAAGTTCCGCCAGCTCTGCGGCCATGTCCGCTGCCGCGTCTGCCGCGGCTGCTCGTTCTTCGGGGGTCTCGTTATTGTTTTCCTGATCGCTCACGTTTTCTGCTTTCTCTTCATGTTTATCTTGGTCCGAACAGCCCGCCGGCGGCGGCGCCGGGCGAACTATCCGATAATTCGGTCGATTACCTTTGCGGTGTAATCAACCATGGGAATGATGCGCGCGTAATTTAACCGGGTCGGGCCGATGACCCCGATTGCGCCGACGATGGTCTGACTTTCGCCCTTGAACGGCGCGACCACCATCGAACAGCCTGCTTGATCGAACAGTGTATTCTCCGCACCGATAAAAATCTGAACGCCATCTGCTATATCGGTCACATCCAGCAGCTTTACCAGCAGTTCTTCGGTTTCCAGCGCCTGGAAAAGCCCGCGCACGCGCTCCAGGTCCTGCACGGCCGACACTTCATCGAGCAGGCGGGACTGACCTTTGACGATCAGCGTGCCACCCGAGCCCGCGCTATTGCCTGCGGCCCCGGTCCCTGACCAGGCTGCCAGCCCGGCATCGATCAGGTTCGCTGTAATCTGGTCTATCTCCGCCCGGCGTAGCTCGATCTCCTGTCCCACGGCGTGGCGTGCGCCGTCGATTGTCTTGCCGGCGAAGCGCGCATTCAGATAATTGCCTGCCTGCACCAATGCCGATGGCGGTGTGCCGGTCGGCATGTCGATGATCCGGTTTTCGACAAACCCGTCATCGGTCACCAGAACGGCCAGTACCTGCCCGTCGCCCAGATTGACGAATTCGATATGCTTGAGCGGCCGCGCGGTTTTGGGCGCCACCACCAGACCGGCGCATTGTGCAAGCCCCGACAGCAGTGACGTGGCCTCGCCTAGGGCTTCATTCAGATTGGTGCCATGGCTCAGACAGCGCGCTTCGATATTTTCACGATCTTCCGAGCTTAGATCGCCGATCTCGAGCAGACCGTCGACAAACAGCCGGAGCCCCGCATCGGTCGGTAGCCGCCCGGCAGATGTGTGCGGCGCATAGAGTAGGCCCATATCTTCGAGGTCGGCCATCACGTTGCGGATGGTTGCCGGCGATAGTGGCATTTTCAGGCGACGCGAAATCGTACGCGAGCCGACGGGACCGCCCTCGGCCACATAGGCCTCGACGATCTCGCGAAAAACCTCGCGTGAGCGGTCGTTCAGTTCGCTGATTATGGTGGAATTCGGATTGTTCATTCAATTCACCGAAACGCCAAAGGAATGTAGTGTTGGCCGGGTTTTTGTCAATCAGGCGATTTACGGCAGGCGATTTACCGGTAGATTCCATAGATAGCTTTACGGCGCGGCCCTGCTTGGATAGCTTGCGCGCACTTTCCAAAACAGGAGAAAAACATGCGCCCGTCCGGCCGTTCCCCCGACCAGATGCGATCCGTCACGCTGGAAACCGGTTTTAGCTCTTACGCCGAAGGCTCGTGCCTCGCGAAATTCGGCGACACGCATGTGCTGTGTAACGCGACTGTCGAGGAACGCGTACCGCCATGGATGCGTAATTCCGGTCGTGGCTGGGTGACCGCCGAATATGGCATGCTGCCGCGCTCGACGCATGAGCGCACCGATCGCGAGGCCGCCCGCGGCAAGCAGTCGGGCAGAACCCAGGAAATTCAGCGAATGATCGGGCGTTCCCTGCGCGCCGTGGTCGACCTCGAAGCCCTTGGCGAACGCCAGGTCCGGCTCGATTGCGATGTCATCCAGGCCGATGGCGGTACGCGCACCGCGTCGATTACCGGGGCCTATGTTGCCCTCAAACTGGCGACGGCCGGGCTGATACGTTCCGGCGCGCTGTCGGTGGACCCCGTTAAGAGTTCTATCGCTGCTATCTCCTGCGGTATTTACAAGGGAACTCCGGTGCTCGATCTCGATTATCCCGAGGATTCGAATGCCGAGGCGGATGCCAATTTCGTGCTGACCGGCACGGGCGGTATTGTTGAAATTCAGGGCACCGCAGAGGCCGACCCGTTTTCCGAAGAGGCTTTCCTGCAATTGATGGAATTGGCCAAGAAGGGCGTCGGCGAGCTGACGACGTTCCAGACCATGGCCCTTGCCGATTGATGCCGACTGATATGGCGCGTCAGTTCACTGAAAAGCGGCTGGTTATCGCCAGCCACAATCCCGGTAAGGTCCGGGAGATCGGCGAGTTGCTGAGCCCTTGGCAGATAGAGGTTGTTTCGGCAGCGGAACTAAATCTGCCAGAACCCGACGAAACCGGCGACAGTTTCGTTGCTAATGCCAAACTAAAGTCGGATGCCGCGGCTTTCGCCGCAGAACTGCCGGCTTTGGCGGATGATTCCGGGATGGCGGCCAACGGTCTCGACGGCGCGCCCGGAATCTACTCCGCCCGCTGGGGCGGCCCCGACAAGGACTTTGATATGGCCATGGCACGGGTCAATGACGAGCTGGGGGACAATCCTGACCGTACAGCGCGCTTTGTTTGCGCTCTCTCGCTGACCTGGCCGGATGGTCATAGCGAGATATTCGAGGGCGATATCGGTGGCACGCTGGTTTGGCCACCCCGCGGTGACAACGGGTTTGGCTATGATCCGATGTTTCTCGCCGACGGCGATGCCGGTACTTACGGGGAGATAGATCCCGTGGCCAAGCATGCGAGCAGCCACCGGGCCGCCGCCTTTGCCAAGCTGATCGAGGCATGCTTTCCATCGGCGCCTTGAGTGATGAATAACGCCGGAGATCCATTTCCCGGCGGATTCGGCCTATATATCCATTGGCCGTTCTGCGTGTCCAAATGCCCATACTGCGATTTCAATTCCCACGTCGCTGACACCGTAGATGACGCAGCGTGGCAGCGGAGTCTGTTGGCTGAGCTGGATCATTACGGAATCAAAACAAAAGGACGGCGGCTCGACAGTGTATTCTTCGGGGGCGGTACGCCGTCGTTGATGCCGCCGGCAATCGTCGCGGCCCTGCTGGATAAATTGTCGGATTACTGGTCGGTGCCCACCGACCTCGAAGTCACCCTGGAAGCGAACCCATCATCCATCGAAGCGCAGAAATTCGCCGATTTTCGGGCCGCGGGTGTGAACCGCGTTTCTGTCGGTATCCAGTCCCTTGACGATGCGGCGCTTAAGTTTCTCGGCCGGGTCCATAGCGCGGCAGAAGCTTCGAAGGCCATTACGGTTGCGGAACGATCCTTTGATCGAGTCTCTTTTGACCTGATCTATGCCCTGCCTGGCCAGAGCCGCGATGCCTGGGCGTCGGAACTCGCACAGGCCCTGGCGCGTGGTACCGGTCATCTTTCGCTCTACCAGTTGACCATTGAGAAGGGCACACCGTTCTATGCCGACCATCGTCGGGGGTTTTTTGCCCTGCCTGAGGAGGATCTGGCGGCCGATCTGTATGAATTGACCGGTGAAATGATGTTGAAAGCGGGGTTTGGCGCCTATGAAGTCTCAAACTATGCCCGTTCGGGGCAGGAAAGCCGTCACAACCTCGTATACTGGCGTGGTGGCGACTATATTGGGGTCGGACCCGGTGCGCACGGGCGGTTGACCCTCGACGCAGCTCGGTTGCGGACGGAACAGGTCCCGGCACCGGCAGCCTGGCTCCAGGCGGTCGCACAGGATGGCCATGCGACCCGGGTGTACGAGCGCGTCGCACCCATGGAACAGGCCGAAGAATATCTGATGATGGGATTGCGGCTGGCCGAGGGGATTGACCGGGCGCAGTTTGCACAGATCGTCGGCCGCCCCCTCGAGGACTGCATCGACGGCGCGAAGGTTACGGCTCTGAGCGATGCCGGGCTGTTAGAGACAGATATGCGCGGGTTGCGCGCTACAGGTGCGGGTATTCAGCGTTTGAACATGATAATTACCGCAATAAGCCTCTGAAGTGTCTGTCAGAGGGCTGTTCTGCTTAGTTAGTGAGGCTTTCGAAGATCTTTTGGGCCGGATCAACGATTTTGTTGCCGGATGCCGTCACTTCCCGCACTTCAAGGCTTCGTTCAGACAGGCCGTTGGGTAAAAAGCGGAAAAGCCCGCTAATGCCGGCAAATCCGGTCTCCGATGTCAAAGTCGCCCTATCGTATTTGGCCCCGCCTTCTTGGGAAGCCAGGATTGCCGCCAACGCCGCCAGATCATAGGCATTTGCCGCCAGCGGATGGGGCTGCGTCTCGTACATTGCCCGATAGCTACGGGTAAAATCATTGTCACTGGTCGCGGGTGGAGCTGCAAACCAGCCGCCGACCAGGGACGGTTCGCGTCCCGTGCCGTCTGTCGCCCAGCTTGCCAGTCCCAGAAGCCGAACACGTTTCGTATCGATATCGAAATTACCAATTTGGGCCGCCATCTTCACGAGCTCACCCTGGCTGGTTGCGACCAGAAGCGCATCGAACGCGATGGGGCCAAGCGTATCGAGAATATCCAGCCGTGCCAGCGCCCGCCGGGAAGCTTCGTCCTTGCGTCCGGCCAGTGCCTTCTTTTGCGCCAGAAGGGCCGCGCGGCGCACGTCATAATCGCCAATCGTCCGCGCTGCCCGCACGATGTCGTCGGTCGACGGGCCGAATTCCTCGGTTCGCACGAGCGCGATCCCGGATTCCGCTGCCGACCGTTGCGCCGCCTCCAGTACCCGTACTCCGAATGCCCCGGCAGGCGCTAGCACACCGAGCCGCCGTACCCCGCGCTGCGCCGCATAGGCAATCACGCGCGAGATCTGCGATTCCGGGAACAGTCCCGACAGGTATACGCCCGGCTCGGCAATGTCCCGGTTGTTGGAAAACGCCAGCATGTTGAGCCCGGCAGCGCTAACGATCGGGGCCGCACCGCGCACGGCGGCTGAAAATACCGGCCCGATGACCAGTTTCACACCATCAGCGACGGCTCTTTCAGCGGCACCGGCTGCCCCCTCGGCTGTTGCAGCAGTATCGTAGGGCCGGAGCTCGAATTCTCCATCAGCCACGTCAAAAAGGGCGAGCTTGGCAGCATCGAGCACCGCTTGGCCGAGGTTGGCCCGCGGCCCACTCAGTGGCGCCAGCAACGCAACCCGTGTGCGGTTCACCATACCCGCCGGAGGGGTCAATTGAATGCCGGGCGTCATCTGTTCCCCCGTCATGCCCGGTTGGGTCGGCACCATGGGAACAGCAGCCATTGGCGGCGGTGCGGCACCCGGTTCGCCTGGCAGTGGCGATTCGACCCGGTTCGGCGCATTGGCGCCGGTCAGCTCTCCGGCATCAGCCGTGTTGCGTCCGCCGCCGGTTCCCGTATTCTCACACCCGGCGAGTGCAAGCACCGCAACTACAGCAAGGGCGGCGCTAGTGGTCGGGATTTTGCCCGGAAGATCGGCAATGCCGGAAAATAGTTTCATCAATGGATCCGATTTCTGACGATATTAACGACGGTATAGACGACGGGATAGACAATGCGGCGCAGCCTATCGACGGTACTCGGCCAAGTAAACGCGCTGGCTCATCCCCGCGGATGACGGCCGGTCTGTATATTGTCGCCACACCCATCGGCAATCTTGGCGACCTGTCGCCACGGGCCGCCGATATCCTGCAGGCGGCCGACGTCATCGCCTGCGAAGACACAAGGGTGACCGGCAAGCTGGTCAGACGCTACGGCATCGATACGCCGATGGTGCCTTATCACGATCACAGTTCTCCCGCCGCGCGTGCAGGCATCATAACGCGCCTCGAAAGTGGCAAAACCGTGGCACTGGTCTCCGATGCCGGCACACCGCTGATATCGGATCCGGGGTACCGCCTTGTGCGCGACGCCGTGGATGCCGGTATCTACATCACCGCAGCGCCCGGTCCGTCATCGCCGATGATGGCACTGGTACTGTCCGGCCTGCCAACCGACCGGTTTCTGTTTGCCGGTTACCTGCCACCAAAGGATAAGGCGCGGCGCGATGTATTGGCGGAAGTCGCCCCGCTGCGAGCCACCCTCGTGTTTCTTGAATCGCCTAAACGGCTTGCCGCGTCCGTCGCGGCGATGGCCGATGTTCTGGGTGACCGCTCGGCGGCCGTCGCGCGGGAGATGACCAAGCTGCATGAAGAGGTCCGGCGCGGCAGCCTGTGCGATCTGGCGGAGATCTACGCAAACATGGCAGCCCCCAAGGGGGAGGCGGTTGTCGTTATCGGCCCGCCGGATGACACAACAAACGTACCAGTCGATCTCGATGCAATGCTCTGCGAGGCACTTGACGGGATGAGTGTCCGCGATGCCGCGGCGACGGTGGCTGTGGCCACCGGCATTGCTAGGAAGGAAGTCTATACAAGGGCGCTTGCCCTCGGCCGCTCAAAAGGCGAAGGGTCCGATGACCAATGAAGCGCGCGGGAACTCGGGTAAGTGCGGCGATACACGCCGGGCGCGCGAACATCTAGGCCGTCAGGCGGAAACCCGAGCTGCAATCGTGCTCCGGCTGACGGGCTACCGCATTCTTGATCGCCGGGTCAGGACCCCGGCGGGGGCGATCGATATCGTTGTCCGCCGGGGCGCCGTGGTTGCCTTTGTCGAGGTAAAGGCCCGCCAGACGCGGGCGCGCGCCGCTGAATCCATTTCCCGGACCCAGCGCCGCCGTATCGTTCGGGCCGCGACCCATTATGTTGCGGCCAACCCGCGCCTGTCCGTGTTGACTCAGCGGTTCGATGCGGTTCTCGTTGAACCGCGCAAATGGCCGCACCACATAATCAACGCTTGGACCGAATCAGGTGATTGGGCTGATTTCACTCACGTTCGCCGTTGACGCCTATCCTTTTTTCGGAGAAAGACACGCATGACTCGAAATTCCTCTACCCGAAATTCCCGTTTCCGCTCGGCGGCCGCGGCACTGTCGGTCACTGTCCTCCTTGGCGCGTCGCTTCAGGGATGTGCCAGCGCCGTAATCGGTGTGGGTGCCACCGCGGGCAGCGCCGCCATGGAAGAGCGCGGCCTTGCCGGCGTGGCGGATGACAGGGCATCGCGCCTGCGTATCAATGCCCTGTTGTCTGACAAGGACGAACGACTTTGGCGAAAGGTTGGAATGCAGGTCTATATGGGACGCGTCCTGTTGACCGGCACTGTTGAGACCGAAGCGATGCGGGCTGATGCTGTCCGGCTCGCCTGGTCGGCAAAAGGTGTTAAAGAGGTCATCAACGAATTGCAGCTCGCAGACTCGGGGGGTGCAAGCGGTTTTGCGCGCGATACCTGGATTTCGACCCAGCTCAAATTCGCGTTGCTGTTCGACAAGCAGGTGTCGTCGATTAATTATTCGATCGAAACCGTGCTCGGCACGGTGTATCTGATCGGTCTCGCACAGGATCGGGTCGAGCTCAACCGTGTGATGAATCACGCGCGCGGGCTGTCCTATGTCAAAAAAGTGGTAAACTACGTGCAGATTAAGCGACCGCCTTCAAACCCTTAACATCCCCTGGGATCGTGATGCCGGCATCGTGACACCGCGCGCAAAAGCAGAAGAAATCCTCCGAGATATCGGGGCACGCCCCGACGACGATATTGATCTCGCCGAAGGCGCGCTTGCGCTCGCCGCCCTTGACCGTCCCGGCGTCGCTCTCGACCGCTACCGGGATCATACGGCGCGGCTTGCAGCCGATGTCGGCGATGTTCTTGCCGGCGGCGGGGCGACACTGGTCGAGGCCCTGAACCGTGTCGTTCTTCATTCGCATGGCTACCACGGCGACATGCTGACCTATGACGATATCCAGAATGCCAATCTGATGCGTGTGATCGATCGTAAGAAAGGCTTGCCAGTGGCGCTGGGCATTCTGTACCTGCATGCCGCCCGGGCGCGCGGTTTCGCCGCCGACGGGATTAATTTCCCCGGTCATTTCATGATCCGCACCGGCGAAGACGGCGCCCGGCTGATCATCGATCCGTTTAATGAGGGGATCGAGCGATCAGCCGTCGATCTCCGCGAACTGCTCAAAGCAACCGCAGGCATTGAGGCCGAGCTGACGCCCGAACATTACGCGGCGGTCGGCAACCGTGATATCCTCGTGCGCCTGCAGAACAACATAAAGGCCCGCCACGAACGCGCCGGACGCCCCGAAGACGCGCTCCGGGTGGTTGAAGGAATGCTGATGTTCGCGCCCGGTATGATGCCGCTGTGGCGCGAAGCGGGCGTGATCAATGCCCGTCTCGGCAATCTTGGCGCTGCGATCGAGGCATTTCAGGCGATTGTCGAGGGTGCGGATAGCGACAGCGCGCGGCACGATGCGGCGGCGATTGTTCAGAAACTGAAATCCCGGCTGCACTGATATCTGCGCACCGGTGCTAGAATTTTGCGTCCCGGAGCATCAGGAACGACTTTTCGACCACGCGATACAGAATTAATGCGCCCAGAACCGATAAAATCAATTAAATTGGCACAAAAATGGTAAAATTCGTGGCTAAACAGCCTGAATAGACTCCCAGAATCCCCTCTTTTAGGGTTTGAGCCGCTGGTATTGTCGTCATGTGAACCAGGTACAGGCTACACGACAGAACAGCTACCGGGCGCAGAACCGGAAGCGATAATAGCCGGTCTGGAATTCCATCAGGGCCCCCGACGCTCCCAGCGCCCCCGGCAACCCTGTCATGGCGCAGCAATTCGCCGAGCAGAATTGCCCCGAAACCGGCGGCGAGAACCAATTGCAGAAAAATCCGGTCGAAGGATCCAATCCGGCCGAGTATCGGTGCCGACAGCCAGAGCCCGGCCATAGCGCCAATGCCGGCCCAGAATATTCTAGCGATGACGTGCCGGTCCGACAACCACCGGAACCGGTGACGGTCGAGCCGCAGAAAGGCGACGGGCTCGCCATCGGCGATAACCGTGTCGCCGGCGGCAATGTTCAGGCGGAATGCGAGCGGCGTCAGGATCAGCAGGACGAGGACACCATACTGCAGGCTGCGACGTCGAAGGGCGAGCAGCGGCACCAGAACGAACGGCGCGGCGATGTAGAACCTTTCCTCGACGCCGAGAGACCAGAACGCAACAACGATATTCGACGGCAGATAATCCTGCAGAAACAGCGCGTGATAAACTACCCTAACGCCGATCATGTCGTCGCCGACGGCATAGAACGGGATCGCCCTGGCGGCAGCGATGGCCAGCATGGCGTAATAGGCAAACAAAATCCGCAGCGCGCGCCGCGCTATATACCGGCCAAACCGGAAGTTTCCGGTAGTTGATGACCGGCGGATAATACCGGCGCTGATCAGGAAGTCCGAAAGCACGAAAAACAGGTCGACGCCAATCCAGCCATTGATCAGGGGTGTCGCCGCATCCCAGCCAAAGACATCGAACATCGTCCCGAAGCCATCGCCTTCAAACGGTCTGTATGGATTCACCGCGTGGCGGCCGAGGACCAGAAAGATTGCGGCGGCCCGCAGCCCGTCGAGCGCGGCGATGGTTTCTCCGTCGCGCGCGAGGGAGAAATACCCGGGCCGTTCGGCGCTGCGGGATGTGAAAAAAATGCGCGCCATAATGCTATTCGGAACCCGCCGCGTTTACCTTGCGCGGCCGCCGCCAGATCAGGGCATCCACGATTTAATGGTGAAAATTGATTGTCTGGTACCACCATCAGCACCGCCAGGCCGAGGCCTGTCGCGGCCGCGGAATAATGCAGACCCGCGTAGAATGCGGTGGAAATGCCTAGGCAGACGCCAAGATAGGCCCAGAGATTCCGCCGACGGGACAGCCAGGACATAAACTGCCGGCCAGCGCGCCCGCCAGCACGCCCACTTGCCCCGGCTCTATCGCCGAAGCTTCGATTGTTCTGAAGCCAGACAAACGCGATGTACTGGGCGTTGTGCCAGATATTCAGCGCGATCCAGCCGGCATCGATGCTCTCGATCGCGACATACCCGACATAGAACACGGCAAAATGGCTCAGCACATAGCAGGAGTGACCGACCGCAAGGCGTCTCTGCCGCCAAATCGATATGCGGCTTGCCACCCACCATGAGAGTCCGGCCACCGCGCAGACGGCAGCGATGTCGACCGCAATCCCCGGCACCGGCGGGTGCCAGACCGGCAGGCCGAGAAATGTTTCCGGCGCCTGATGGGCACGGTGCAGAATGCCCCATAGCGGCACCAGCTAGAAAATCAGATGGTCCAGCCGTTCGTGCGCGCCCCGCCGTTCATTCTCAACTACCGCGGCGCCGTCAGCGACCGCTGCCCGGTGGCAAGCCTGGGCGATCCCGTAACTCTGCCGGGTATAGTGAAACCATTGCCAGTGGAGATAGACCGTCGCCAACAGCCCCACCCCGAAGGCCACGCCAACGATCGTGACGGTGGCACAAACCGCCGGCAGTAGCGCATAGATCATCCAGCCGCGCCGGCGCAGGCTGTCAGCGTCGAAGCACAGTCGGGTATATGTCGACACCACGTGGTGATAGCCGAGTAGCCAGAGGTCAAGAAACAGGACCGGCAGGAACAGCCCTGGCTTCGCCGCAACGATGAGCCCCGACAGGATCGCGATGGCTGCCGTGGTGCCGATAAAGTGGCGGTCGAACCGGGGCCCTGAAAGCCAGCCAGGTCCGACCGCCGCTCCAACGGACCCATGGGTGCCTACCCGGGCCCGAAGGGGTGCTGTGGTAATTCGACCCACGAATTTTCCCTTCGAATGGATTGATTTCCGGCTGCCGAAACTATCCATGTGGCTTTAAACCGGTGTTAAGTTTGCGCTCCATTCGCGGCATATTTGCATCAATTCAGAGAGACGTTTGCGGCAAATGGGAACACGCCCGGGCGCGTTCCCTATTACGCCCGGGCGCGCCCCCATTGATCCCGCGTTCCGCAGGGTGCAAAAAGGGATGCGGCAAAAACGGTCGCATCAATTACCGGAGATTTCGATCATGAGCCTCGCCGTCGCCCTACAGATGGACCACGTCTCGAGCATCAATCTTGATGGCGATTCCACTTTTATGCTGGCGATGGAGGCACAGGCGCGCGGCCATGGATTGTTCCACTACGAGCCGAACGATCTCGTGTTCCGCGACGGACGGCTCTCTGCGAAAGCGCAGCCGATGGAAGTCCGCCGCGAAAAGGGTAATCACTACACCCTCGGCGCGATGGAACTGCTGGACCTTTCGACCGTTGACGTGGTGCTGATGCGACAGGACCCGCCGTTCGATATGAACTACATAACGGCCACGCATCTGCTGGAGCACATCCACCCCGATACACTGGTGGTGAATGATCCGGCCGAGGTGCGGAACGCGCCGGAGAAACTGTTCGTCACCCATTTTGACGGCGTATTGCCCGACACGCTGATCACCCGGAGCCGCGAAGCGATAGATGCCTTTCGTGCCGAGCACGGGCATATCATCGTCAAGCCGCTGTTCGGCAATGGCGGCGCCGATGTCTTTCACATCACGCCTGATGACGAAAACCTCGGCGCGCTACTCGAGATGTTCGAGCAGAAATACCGCGAGCAGTTTATCATCCAGCGGTACCTGCCGGAGGTCCGCCAGGGCGACAAACGCATCATCCTGGTGGACGGTGAACCCGCGGGTGCCGTCGCCCGCATCCCGGTCAAGGGAGATGCGCGCGCCAACTTCCACGCCGGTGGCGGCGCGCAGAAAACCGAACTGACCACGCGGGAACGCGAAATCTGCGAACAGATTGCGCCGGCGCTGATTGATCGCGGACTGACCTTTGTCGGCATCGATGTCATCGGCGATTTCCTGACCGAGATAAACGTGACCTCGCCGACTGGCATTCAGGAGATCAATCGGCTCGACGGTGTACATGTTGAGAAGATGCTGTGGGACGCGATCGAGCGGCGCCAGAGTGCGAGCTGACTTAAACTGAATTGTGAGGGGAGTTCACGGATGACCGATCAGTACAGGCCGAAATACCCTATTCATTTTGTCGGCTCTATTCCGCTCGAAAACGCCGAAGCAGTTTTCCGCGCGCTTGCCGCCTCGGTTGGTGAGCGGGCGCTGCGCTGGCCGGACGGCGAGACCGGCGAGCGGGCCTACTGGATCCGCTGGCAGAAACAGACCTTCGATGATCATCCGGACTTCGAGCTTAAATCCGCCAGCAAATCGCTGCACGGTTACAAGGACGCCCTGGAACGGCCGTTCTATGTGATCCGGGACGGCATCGATGCCGCGGATGTCAGGATCGAGACCATGGGCTATGCCGCCGAAGCGGTGGCCTCCTATGCCACATTTGCAAAGTTGAAAGCCGACGGCATCATCCCGGCATCGGTGCGGTTCCAGGTATCCATCCCGTCCGCCATCGCGCTGACCGCTGGGTTTTTCGAGATGCCTGAACGTGCCGCTGCCGAGCCGATTATCGAAGCGGCGCTGGCGCAGGAAGTTCAGACTATTACCGCCGGGATCCCCCACGACCAGCTCGCCATCCAGTGGGATGTCTGTCACGAAGTTGTCGCCGCCGATGGCGGTATGCCTTTGCATTATGAAGACGTTTTGACCGCCTCCACCGCGCGGATCGCCCGGCTTCTCGGCTTCGTGCCCATGGATATCGAGGCGGGCATTCATCTGTGTTACGGCGATCCCGGTCACAAACATATTATCGAGCCCGCCGATCTTTCCACCTGCGTCGCCTATGCCAACGGCATTGCGCAAGCGAGTGCGCGCCCGGTGAATTTCATCCATATGCCGGTGCCGCGTGACCGCAGCGATGCCGCGTATTTTGCCCCGCTTGGCGCACTCTCCCTGCCGGCGGAGACGGATTTGTATCTCGGCCTTGTCCACTTTACCGACGGCGCGGACGGCGCCGCGGCGCGCCTGGCGGTGGCGCTGGCGTCGTCGGCGGACCATGTCGGTTCATTCGGTATCGCCACCGAATGCGGCTTCGGCCGCCGCGATCCGGTGACCATTCTGCCGCTGCTCGGCATTCATGCGACGGTCGCCGGCTGACGATCCTGATTGCTCGGAGATTGCATCCGGTTTCGCGCGGGTGTACGAGACGTCGTCCCCGAAATCCATTGAGTAGCTACAGTCATGAGCGATACGAAAAAATCGACCCAATCCGAGACCAAGGCAGCGCCCAAGCCGGCCGAGACCAAATCCGCCGAATCGAAAACCGAGACCACATCGACCGATGCGAAATCGACTGAGGCGACATCCGCCTCGGCCAGCTCGGATAGCGGTGACGGCGGCAAGTCTGCGCGCGACTCGATCGGTGGCGCGGCGGTTGGCCATTACGGCTATTTCAGTAATATCAAAACGCCCGAATATAAATCCGGCTGGGATGATATCTGGGGCAAAGATGATTCCGGCGGCGCAAAGAAAAAACCTTCCGCCAAAACCAAAGCTGCACCGAAACCGAAGGCGCCGCGCGTGGTGTCATTCGATTTTGAGGACCTGCCTGCCGATCTGCAGACCGCCCTCTCCAAAGAGGCCCGCGCCCAGCTCAAAAAATCGCGGGTCAATTACGATGCCCGCGACAAGGCCGGCGCGGTGACCTGGCGGATCGACTGCACGGTGGAGCGTTAGGCCGCTAGCCCGTGCGCAGTTTCCCCGACCGGCTGCGTCATACCTTGATTTTTGAGGCCATCGCCCTGTTTCTGGTGGCGGTACCCGGCGGCTGGCTGCTCGACCGGCCGATGGAGGTCATGGGCGCGCTCAGCCTGATGTTTAGCGTTCTCGCGATGAGCTGGAATCTGTCCTACAACTGGATGTTCGATCTGTGGGACGCTAAGCACCGCGGCATGGCGAAGCGCGGCGTCCGTATCCGCATCGTCCACGCGGTGCTGTTCGAAGCGGGACTGGTGATCGCCGGATTGTTTCTGATCGCCTGGTGGCTCGACCTGACCTATATCGATGCCTTCCTGCTCGATATCAGCCTGTCGGCGTTTTTTCTGGTCTACGCATTCTGCTATAACTGGGCCTATGACATGGTCTTCCCGGTGCCCCGCACCGCCTGAAATCCGCGCGCCGTGATATCCGGGTGGACGGACTATCAGCCCGCGGCCAGAATCTCCATCACCCGGCCCGGGGCTTCGGGATCCATCGCATTGAACGCCGCGCGGTCGCTGTCGGTCAGGTAGTCGATGATCGCCGGTGCGAAATTCGCCCGTTCGCGGATCGCGGAATACCAGCGGAACACCCTGGGGGCGGAGACCGCCCACAGGCCCAGTAGCCCCATATCGAACAGCCGGTTGACGTAGGGTGTGACCGCGGCATCTGCGAGGCTGTATGAAGTTCCGGCCAGAAAATCACCCACGGTAAGCGCCTCTTCTATGTCGACGATCAGCATGTTCAGGTTCTTCACGGATGCAATTGCGATGGGCGCGTCGAGCCCGTCCTTGTAAACGGCGGCAAAACGCTGGCGACGTTTCGGGTCCGGAATTTTGGCTAGCCGTTCTGCACGCGCGTCTTCATCGAGGGCAAGGAACGCGGGGCGGTAGACCGTCGCATGGGTCAGGCTGCCGATGCTCGGATGTGCCGTATCGTCCACCCGTTTCATCCACAGGCGCATGGCGGCCCGGCCGGCCGGGCTTTCCGGCAGCAGCGACGGGGTAGGATGGCAGTCTTCAAGATATTGCATGATCACCGAGGATTCGATGACGATCCCGCCGTCATCGTCCAGCGTCGGAACCACGCCGTTGGGGTTCAGCGCGAGATACGCGGGATCAAGCTGATCGCCTTTGCGCAGATCGATATTGTGGCTCTCGAACGCCACGCCCTTTTCGAACAGGGCGAGCCGCACCTTGATGGCGCAGACCGACGTCGTGCCGTCATAGAGTTTGAGCATATTCTCTCCCGCTTTTTGTTACGGGGAGACTAGCGCAGTTTACGCCCGGGCTGAATGCCGCCGGCGGACAAAGCCAAGACCGACCAGGCCGGGTTCGGGGACAGCAACTGCTGTGCTGCCTTCGGTCGGGATGGTCGTCGAGAAGATCATCCCGGCCGGTCCGCCGACATCGGTGAGATTGATGTAAAGCGTATTGACGCCGGTTTGCAGCAGCGGCGCGGTATCGGTGCGGGTGAAAGTGTGGACCGAATTGAACCCGCCCCCGCTGGTAATGCCGGAAAGTGCTACGCCGTTCAGGAACAGCCCCTGATTGACGCCGAAACTTGGCGATATCGTCCCGAGGATGTTGTCGACTGCGAAGTCAAAATTGATGCTGGCAGCACTGATGATGGCGTCGGTAATTGTGAATTCGATCGCATACAGGCCCGACGATCCGTTATCGCCCGAGGAAGCGCCGCCGGTGGGCGAATTTGAAATCTATTGCGCCGGGACCGCAGCGGTGGCCGCATTCGCGTTAAACGCGGTGGCCGTAATCCAGGCCGGATGATTGTTGATCACCGTGGCGGATGAGCTAGTGCCTGCATTGGCGAAATCCGTCGCCGTGAAGGCCGAACCGAATCCCGTATCCAAGCGGGCCCCGAAGGAAGGTGATCTGGCTATCCGCGCCGCCCACAGAGCCGTTACCGCTATAAAGGCTGATTATCTGATCGGCGCTTGCCGGGGCTGCTGCGACAGTGAGCGCGACCGCCAGGACTGAAACCGTGGAGAGAAAAGCGGGTTTGAGGTCCAGGGTCATCGGTTTACTTTTTCATCGTGAACGCGGGGTACTCCAACATTAGGAGCAAGATTCGTGCCACTCTTGAATAGTGATGAGAATCAATGGGTTGGGTATGTGTTGCAGAACCGGCCCAAACGATTCCGTAAAGCCTGCCGACAGTTTTTGGGGATGAATCACCGGTTGAACTCTTAAATGTTCCGGTTATGTTTTATCAGAGGCTCTATGAATGAGGACACGGAACATGGACGGCTTCGCACAACCCAGATATACTAACGTCACCGATTCCACAACCACTGGTACTCAACCCGTACCCTCATCGGGCCGCTATCGCATGGTCTCCCGCACCCACACCGTCGCCTTTAACGGCATCGACGTGCTCGATATCGACTGTCAGGTACAGGTGTCGTCTGGTGTGGTGGCGTTCAATATCGTCGGGTTGGCGGATAAGGCGGTCGCGGTATCGCGCGAACGGGTGCGTGCCGCACTGGCGGCCATGGGAATGGCGCTACCGCCGCGGCGGATCACGGTCAATCTGGCGCCGGCCGATGTGCTCAAGGAAGGCTCCCATTTCGACCTGCCGATTGCGGTAGCCGTCCTCATGGCGATGGATGTGATGCCCAATGATGCGTTTGAGTTACACACCATATTGGGGGGGCTTGCGCTGGATGGCGCCATTAACCGGGTGGCCGGGGTGCTGCCGGCTGCCATCGGCGCGAATACCGCCGGGCGCGGTATCGTGTGCCCCGCCGAACAGGGCGGCGAAGCGGCCTGGGCCGGCGATATCGACGTGCTGGCCCCGGCCTCGTTGCTGTCGCTGGTCAACCATGTCACAGGCACGCAGGTACTCACCCGCCCTGAACCGGCCCTCGCGGTGGATGACACGCCGATCCCGGATCTGCCTGACGTAAAGGGCCAGGAAAGCGCCAAACGCGCATTGGAGATCGCGGCGGCCGGTGGCCACAACCTGCTGATGGTGGGTCCGTCCGGTTCCGGCAAGTCGATGCTGGCGGCCCGTCTGCCCGGCCTGCTGCCGCGGCTGACCCCGGTGGAGGCGGTGGAGGCCTCGATGATCCATTCGGTGGCCGGACAATTGGAGGGCGGCCGGCTCCTGATGCGCCGCGCGTTCCGTGACCCGCATCATTCGGCAACGTGCCGGCGCTGATCGGTGGCGGCCTTCGCGCCCGGCCCGGTGAAGCGTCGTTCGCCCATAACGGGGTGCTGTTCATGGGTGAGTTGCCGGAATTCGACCGCCGTACCCTCGAAGCCCTGCGCCAGCCGCTTGAATCCGGGCGCGCCGTGGTTGCCCGCGCCAATGCGCATGTCACTTATCCGGCCCGGTTCCAGCTGATCGCCGCGATGAACCCCTGTAAATGCGGCTATCTCGTCAACCCGGCACTGGCCTGTGGCCGCGAATCGCGCTGCGCCGCCGATTACCAGTCCAAAATCTCGGGCCCGCTCTTCGACCGCATCGATCTGCATGTGGATGTGCCCGCCGTCAAGCCCGCCTATATCGCCGTCCGCGTCGCCGCCGCCGCGCGTGCCGTGCAGGCGGCCCGATTCGAAAAACTGGTATCACGTGATGCCAGCGGCGTCTCCGTCAACGCCCATGCCGATGGCGAGCTGCTCGACGCCATCGCCACGCCCGACGCCGCGGACCGTCTGCACCTGTCCGCCCGCGGCTGGCACCGCATCCGCCGCGTCGCGCGCACGATCGCCGATCTAGATGGGTCGGAGGGTGTGCGGCGTGTGCACATTGCCGAGGCGCTGGGGTATCGGCGGATCGCGCCGGGGCGATAACGGGGCGGAGATTCTTTCATCCTGCAGAGTACTCTATGATCTGGAATAACAATCTTGCTACAGGAGTCACTATGTTTCCTATACAACGCATTCCCGGCACCGTCCCCACCCGCTCCTGGGGCTCGGCCTATCGCGGTCTGGTCTGGGCGCTCGGCATGTCGGACGATTTCACGCTCGACTTTGCCGGTCAGGCACAGCGAGCCTTTGCGGCACTTGATAACGGGCTGGCGCACGTCGGCACCGACAGGAGGCGGCTGATTTCGGTTCAGGTCTTTCTTGAGGATGTCGTCGCCCAGAAAAAAGAATTCGACGACATGTGGACAGACTGGATCGGCATGAACCCCGAGCACTGGCCGATGCGGTCCTGTGTGCAGGTGACGTTTACCGGCGGCAATCGGATCGAGCTGCTCGCCGTCGCGGTGCGTGATGAGCCGGTGATGGAGACCGACGACAGTGAGTAGCGCAGCTTTTCTAGTCGCCGCCTTCTTTCCTGACATAGTCCGTGTCCGGCGGCAGGTCGCCGCCTTCGAGCATCGGGCCGAGCGGCTGGCCGGCCAGGATATGGGTGTGCAGGTGCGGCACTTCCTGGTGTGAATCGTGGCCGTGATTGGCAAGTATTCGATAGCCGGTCTTGTCGACACCCAGCGCCCGTGCGGTATCGCCGATAGCGGCAACGTAATCCGCCTGTTCGGCCTGCGATGCGTTGGCGGAAAAATCGGCCCATGAGATATAGGCACCCTTGGGGATCACCAGCACATGCACGCTGGCCTGCGGGGCGATGTCCTGGAACGACAGGCAATGCTCGGTCTCATGTACCCCGGTGCAGGGAATTTCACCGCGCAGGATTTTAGCGAACACGTTCTGGTCGTCGTATTGGGTGAACTTCATCGGTTACTCCTTACGCGATGCTTTCTCGGCAATTCCTGACGTGCCTTCGCGGCGCTCGAGCTCGGCGAGCACGTCTTCCGGATGGATGCCCGCATCGGCCCACAGCACCAGCAGGTGATAGATCAGATCAGCGCTTTCACCGATCGTGCTGTCGCGGTCTTTCGTGACCGCAGCGATGACGGTTTCCACCGCTTCCTCGCCTAGCTTCTGCGCAATCTTGTCGGTGCCGCGTGCCAACAGCTTCGCCGTATACGAACCGGATGCATCGCCACCCTTGCGGCTGGCAATCGTGTCGAATAGGCGCGCGATTACCGCGTCGGTATTTTCATTCTTGCTCATAGCCACGCGATATCAGATTGCCGGGCCCCTGTCATCACAGTTTCATCCGGACGGTTTTGTCTGAACGGCTATACGCCCTTCATCAGTCCGCTTAGATCAGCAGGAGACATCACGCCCTCGGCAAAGCCGAACGTGCCGGAATCACGCAGTTCATTGGCTGCCTGTTCCAGTGTGTGATAGGTCGCGGGAGCCATGATTGCGCCGACGGTCACCCGCCGCACGCCGATTTCGCCCCGCCCATGACGTTCAGCGGCGCGTCGATATCGGCGGCAAGGCGGGCGATGACGTCACGGTCCGCTGGGCCCGGCGCAAAAATGCAGTCGGCGCCGGCCGCGCGAAACGCCTCGGCGCGGCGCAGGGTGTCGTCGTACACCGCCTCGCCCCCGCCTGTCCCATTGTGCCAATAGGCGTCGGTCCGCGCGTTGAGCACAAACGGAATGCCGGTGGCGTCCGCCGCCGCCCGAGCCGCCGCGATTCTCTCGACCGCGAGTTCGAAACCAAACAGCGTTTTTGGCTGGTGGTGATCGGTATCCTCGATATTGATACCGACGGCGCCGGCGGCGATGGTCTTCGTCATCCTATCGGCGATCTGCTCGGGCGCGATGCCATAGCCCGATTCCATATCGGCGGACAGCGCCACGTCCATCTCTGTGGCGATGCGGTCTGCCATGCGTTTGACATCGCCCAGCATCTCATCCAGCGGCATGACTTCGCCCATCGGATAGCCGCCGGTATAGCCGACCCCGGCGCTCGTGGTGGCGATGGCCTTTAACCCGGCGCGGGCCCGCAGCAACGCGCTGGCGACATCCTAGGCATTGGGCAGCACGATGATCGGATCATCCGCTTGAGGAGACGCGTGCTGCGCCAGGAACGCAGCACCCAGAGATTTTTGTTTCGAGGCGTTCTTGAGTTTGGCTCCTGCGGAATTCGGCGGCGGTTACTCGGCCGGGCGGACGGCGGCGCCGGCGGCGGCCATATGGGCCTTAGCCTCGGGGATTGAAAATTCGCCGAAATGAAAGATCGAGGCGGCAAGTACGGCGCTGGCATGACCATCGCGGACACCGGCCACCAGGTGGTCCAGGGTGCCGACCCCGCCCGATGCGATCACCGGCACCGTCACCGCATCTGCCAATGTGCGGGTTAATTCAATGTCGAACCCGGACCGCGTGCCGTCACGGTCCATTGATGTCAGCAGTATTTCACCGGCGCCGAGATCCGCCATGCGTTTGGCCCATTCGATGGCGTCGATGCCGGTCGGTTCGCGCCCGCCATGGGTGAAGATTTCCCACTCGTCGGGCCCGGTCGATTTTGCGTCTATGGCAACGACGATGCATTGCGCGCCGAATTTTTCGGCTGCCTCGCTGACGAATTCGGGCCGGTGGACCGCGGCCGTGTTGATCGACACCTTGTCGGCGCCGGCAAGCAGCATCTTGCGGATATCTTCGACTTGCCGGATTCCGCCGCCCACGGTCAGTGGCATGAAGCACTGTTCGGCGGTGCGGTTCACGACATCGAAAATGGTGTCGCGGTTTTCATGGGTTGCTGTGATGTCGAGAAACGTCAGCTCGTCCGCGCCTTGGCTGTCATAGACTTTCGCCTGTTCCACGGGGTCGCCCGCGTCGATAAGGTCGACGAAATTCACACCTTTGACGGTGCGCCCGTTCTTCACGTCGAGACAGGGAATGATGCGGACTTTGAGCATAGGGGAGGTCTATCCCTTTAACAGCGCGAGCGCTTCAGCGGCGTTGAGCCGCCCGTCATAAATCGCTCGGCCCGAAATCACGCCCTCGATGCCGGCACTTTCATGCGCTTTGAGATCGGCGATATCGGAAATACCGCGTACCCCGCCCGAGGCAATCACCGGCGTTGTCAGCGCAAAGGCGAGATCAACCGTCGCATCTATATTGACGCCCTGCATCGCGCCGTCGCGATCGATATCGGTATAGACGATGGCGGCGACGCCGTCGTTTTCGAACCGCATGGCAAGATCGAGCGCGCGGGTGTCGGATGTTTCTGCCCAGCCCTCCACGGCGACACGTCCGCCGCGGGCATCAATGCCAACAACGATCCGCCCCGGATATTTGTCGCAGGCGGCGCGGACCAGATCCGGATTCTTGATCGCGGCGGTGCCGAGGATCACCCGCTGCACGCCGGCGCCCAGCCAGTGATCGATGGTGTCCATGTCGCGGATGCCGCCGCCGAGCTGAACCGGTACATCGACGGCAGCGATGATCGCGGCGACTGGCGCATCGTTCACAGGTGCACCGGCAAAGGCGCCATTCAGATCAACGATATGGATCCATTCGAACCCTGCGGCGGCGAAGTCGCGTGCCTGCGCCGCGGGGTTGTCGTTAAAGGTTGTCGCCTGGTCCATCTCGCCCCGGACGAGGCGGACGCATGCGCCGTCTTTCAGATCGATTGCCGGAAACAGTATCATTTCGCTGGGTTTTTCCTGGTCTTTGGTTTCTTCGCTTTGGGCAGCTTTCGCAATTGCTTCGAATAGTAATGCCCGGGGACAAATTCGCCATCGACCAGCGCATAGGCCGGGTTGGTCGCCCAGCGCTCGAAGCCCTGACCTTCATAGACCTGGATGGCGGCATCCTGGGTTGCGCGGAGATCGAGGTTGAGCATCAGATAGCCGAGCTCGACCGCCTGCTTTTCAACCGCCTGGACAAGCCGCGGTGAAATGCCGTGCCCGCGGGCCCAGGGGGCGACGAACAGTGTCGTCAGCAGGGCTGCATGGGCCTGGGCTTCGTTGTTTCGGGGCGGTTCCTGAAGCTGGACGGCAGCGACGATGCGCCCGTCTAGCCGGCCAACGAATAAATGGCGTTCCGGGACCAGGACAACGCCCCGGAAATAGCGGCCCAGCACCGCGCGTGGCGGGGGTCGCAACCAGCCAAACCCGCCGCCATCCAGAATTGCGGATTCGGCGGCATCGCACAGGTCTTCCAAGTCTTCGTCGAAGACTTCTTCAAGCGGCTCTATGGCCGTCTTTACATCAACCATCAACGTGTCTTTCCGTCCCATTTCAGGAAATTTCCGAGCAGACGCAAGCCTGCAGCTTGGCTCTTCTCCGGATGGAACTGCGTTCCGATCATGTTGTTGCGGCCAACGGCCACGGTAAAAGCGCCGCCGTAATCGGCAGATGCCAGCACATCTGTCTCATGCGCACAGACAATAGCGTAACTGTGCACAAAATAGGCATGGGAGCCACCCGTGAGGCCGGCGAGCACCGGATGGGTTTTCGCATCCGCGTGGGGTTCAACGACATTCCAGCCCATATGCGGGATTTTGAGACCGGGGTCGGACGGCTGCAGCGGGCGCACTTCACCGGGAATCCAGCCGAGCCCTTCATGGGCGCCGTGTTCGATGCCGCGATCGGCCATAAGCTGCATCCCGACGCAAATGCCCAGGAAGGGCTTGCCGCGTTCCCGCACATTGCGGTCCAGCGCGTCGATCATGCCGGGTAGGGCGCGCAGCCCGGTAGCACAATCGCCAAACGCACCGACACCGGGCAGGACGATCCGGTCGGCCCGGTCCAGCGCCGCCGCGTCGGCGGTGACAGTGATAGCGGTGTCGATGTCCGCGTCGCGCGCCGCGCGTTCCAGCGCCTTTGCGACAGAGCGCAGATTGCCCGACCCGTAATCGATGACGACGGTTTCCGGCCGGGTCTGGTTCGGGATTTCCGTCAATATCCCACCGGGTGTGATGACGGTCCGGTGGGCTGCGTGTCCAGGGCGTCCGGGTGCAGGTCGATAAACCGCCTCAGCGCGAGATCACGGTCGGACGCGGCGGACAGGCCCGCCATTTTCCAGCCACGCATAGTCAAAGCGTTTCGTCGCCAGTCATTCGCGCAGAACCCGATGATCGCTGCGACGCCGATCATAACGGCGCTATAGGTCATCGGATCGAGTCGCACCAATGCCTCGGCAACGCCCAGCGCGATCAGCACCGATAACAGACCGATGGCGGCAAACCACATCCTATGCCAGAGCGCCCAGAACGGCCCGAAGACAAAGGCCGGCCAGCAGAACCCTTCCTTGACCAGAACGGCGTCGCGGTCGGGCGTCAGCGCCGACGGTCGCAGGTGTATGCTGAAAACCCGCATGTCATTCCAACCGTTCAGCCGCCGAGCGTGCCCTTGGTCGACGGAATCGAATCCGCCGCCCGGGGGTCGGTTTCGATCGCATCGCGCAATGCCCGCGCCAGCGCCTTGAAACAGCTTTCGACGATATGGTGATTGTTTTCGCCGTAAATGTTTTCGACATGCAGCGTCACCCGGGCGTTCTGCGCAAAGGCCTGGAACCATTCCTTGAACAGTTCCGTGTCCATCTCGCCCAGCTTCGGCTTGGAAAAGTCGACCTTCCAGATCAGGTAGGGACGATCGGAAACGTCGATCGCTACCCGGCTCAGCGTTTCGTCCATCGGGATCATGGCGGACGCATAGCGCCAGATGCCGCGGCGGTCGCTGAGCGCTTGGTGGATGGCCTCGCCGATGGCGATACCCGTGTCTTCGGTTGTGTGATGAAAATCGATGTGCAGGTCGCCCTTCGCGCGCACCTTCAGGTCGATCAGGCTGTGGCGCGAAAAGATTTCCAGCATGTGATCGAGAAAACCGATCCCAGTTTCAACGTCATATGTGCCGGTTCCGTCGAGATTTACCGCGACCTCTATATCGGTTTCGGTGGTCTTTCTGGCAACTTTTGCTTCTCGCATGAGCGATTACCCAATCTTTGAATGGACGCAGGCATACCCCGCATCGCAGCAAAGCAGCGTAGTGAATGCCTTGCGTATTGGGGTGCCGCGCCGGGATCGCGCGTTTTTATCAGCTACGCGCCACGGGCGCCAGTGTTCAAGTGTTCGGGAACGGAATGCTTCAGGTATTGATCCCTCGCGCGGATATTCTTAAAAAATAGAACAACATGATGAATCACGTATTCGAGTGTTTGTAGTCCAATTTGGCATCGTAACGGGGTAGGCGTGACGGGCATGAGTGACCGGCTGTTTTCCGACGGCGAGTTGGTTTACAGGATGGGCGATCGCGCGGACGGCGTGTACCGCGTCCGGTCCGGCGGCGTCCGTCTGCAGCAGGGCGACTATATGGTTAAGCCGGAAACGTCTCCTCTCGGCAGCCGCCGCGGCGCCGGACCTGCAATCGACGAAACCCGACCCGCTCGAGGCCGAAGCGGTTGAAAACAACAAGTTTGACAGCGCCCGATTTGAACCCCCCCATTGGAACAATCCGGGCCTGTGCCGGGAAATCTGGATATTCGCCTCGTCGCCGAAGAGGTAAACGTACGTGAGCTGCCGTTCCGGATCGGGCGCGCGGCGACCGGCGAGGGCAAGGATACCTATGGCGATATCCATCTCGCGATAGAGGATGACCGGCCGTTCAACCTGTTGCGCCGACATTTTTAGATAGAGGAGGAAGCCGGCGCCCTGGCGGCACGTGATTGTGGCAGCTATCACGGCACGGCCCTGAACGGACAAATTCTTGGTGGCGAAGGCCTTCCGCTCAGCGCACCGCTCATGACCGGCGAGAGCGAACTGGTCGCGGGACGGTCGGATTCGCCGTTCCGGTTCAGGATTCTGGTCCGGTAGACATCTGCTGAAGTCCGGCTAGAATCCGCCTAGACTCGTGGGAGCTTTCGGGGGAGCCATTTGAATTCTGGTGGGGGCCTGATAGGCCTCCATACCGGCCTCCGATACTGGCCCCCGATACAGACCCTTGACGACGCGTCGGGAACCATCATCTTAGGGTCACATAGATCATTTCCTATCCGGCGCGGATAGCCGCGCCTTTCCGGAGAATTATGGCAGATAACGATATTGCGACATGGCACGGCACGACCATTCTGTCGGTGCGTAAAAACGGCAAGGTTGTCGTTGCAGGCGACGGCCAGGTGACGTTCGGCAACACGGTGATGAAATCGAATGCGCGCAAGGTGCGCCAGCTCGGCGACGGCGGTGTGATCGGCGGGTTCGCCGGTGCGACGGCGGATGCCTTCACGCTTTTTGAGCGGCTTGAAGCCAAGCTCGAACAGCATCCCGGACAGCTCACCCGCGCCTGCGTCGAATTGGCAAAGGATTGGCGGACCGACCGCTATCTGAGGCGTCTCGAAGCGATGATGGCGGTGGCGGACAAAGATGTCTCACTGGTGCTCACCGGCACAGGCGACGTTCTGGAACCCGAAGACGGCATCATCGGCATCGGGTCCGGCGGGCCGTTTGCGCTTGCCGCCGCCCGCGGCCTGTTTGATCAGGACGGCCTTGAGGCTGAGGAAATCGCGCGTCGAGCCATGAAAATCGCCGCCGATATCTGTATCTACACAAATGAAAACGTCGTTGTTGAAAGTCTGTAACCCGTGACAAGTTTTTCCCCCCGCGAAATCGTTTCCGAACTCGACCGCTTCATCGTCGGCCAGAATGACGCCAAGCGCGCCGTCGCGATTGCGCTGCGCAACCGTTGGCGCCGCCAGCAGCTGGAAGACGATCTGCGCGAAGAAGTTCTACCCAAGAATATTCTGATGATCGGCCCGACCGGTGTCGGCAAGACCGAGATCGCCCGCAGGCTCGCCCGTCTTGCGGATGCGCCGTTTATGAAGGTCGAAGCCACCAAGTTTACCGAGGTCGGTTATGTCGGCCGCGACGTGGAATCGATCATCCGCGATCTGGTCGAAATAGCGATCCATATGACCCGTGAACGGATGCGCAAAGAGGTTGTCGCCAAGGCCGAAGTTGCCGCCGAAGAGCGCGTGCTCGATGCGCTGGTCGGCGAAGGCGCGAGCGCGGATACGCGTCAGAAATTCCGGACCATGCTGCGTCAGGGTGAGCTCGATGACCGCGAAATCGAAATAGATGTGCAGGATGCCGGCAGCGGCATGCCAGCGCTCGAAATCCCGGGTATGCCGGGCGCCCAGATGGGCATGATCAATCTGAACGAAATGATGGGTAAGGCTTTCGGCAACCAGACGAAGCCCAAAAAGCTCACCGTCGTGCAAAGCTATGATCTGCTGATCGCGGAGGAAAGCGACAAGCTGCTTGATGATGACGCCGTGGTCCGCATCTCGCTGGACGCAGTTGAACAGAACGGCATCGTATTTCTCGACGAGATCGACAAGATCTGCGTGCGCTCCGACAGCCGTGGCGGCGCCGATGTGAGCCGCGAGGGGGTGCAGCGCGATCTGCTGCCGCTCATCGAAGGTACGACAGTGGCGACCAAGCACGGCACGATCAAAACCGACCATGTCCTGTTCATCGCCTCGGGCGCATTTCATCTGTCGAAGCCCTCCGACCTGCTGCCTGAATTGCAGGGCCGGTTGCCGATCCGGGTCGAACTCAGCGCGCTCGACGAGGCAGATATGCGCCGCATTCTGACCGAGCCCGAAGCGAACTTGATCCGCCAGTATACGGCGTTGTTGGCGACCGAAGGCATGAAGCTGGAGTTTACTGAAGAGGCGATCGATTCGCTTGCCCGTCTGGCGACCGAGGTAAATCGTTCGGTTGAAAATATCGGCGCACGACGTCTCCAGACGGTCATGGAACGCCTGCTTGAAGACGTCTCGTTCACGGCTTCCGACCGGTCGGGCGAGACGCTGACGATCGACGCGGATTACGTTCAGGAGAACGTCGCCGATCTTGCGAAGGATACCGATCTGTCGAAGTTTATTCTTTAGGGATTCTCAACGCCGCCGTTTTAGCAGCACGTAGAACGCGCCGCCCCCGCCATCGGCGGGTTGTGCACCAGCGAATCCGAGCAAGCGGGACCGGTTGCCGCGGGCGTTCAGCCAAGATGGCAGTTCGCGCCGGATAATTCCGCCGCCCTCTTTCATCGAGCCCTTGCCGGTAATCACTAGGACACATCTTTTGCCGTTGCCCTGGGCGTCGGCCAGAAATGAATTCAGCGCGCTGAGTGCGCGGTCGGCGGTCATGCCGTGCAGGTCCAGGCGACCTTCGGGGCGCATCCCGCCCTTGCGTAACTTGTCCATTGTCCGCCGATCGAGGTCCGCGGCTTTTCCGGCTTCGAGTGTCGGTTTAGGCATTGTGCGTGGTGCCGGTGGAACGGGCTGGCTGGTAATTGCCGGTGCCCGTGCCCGCGCGGGCTGACGCTTCGGGGCGGCCGGCGGCGCAATTTCTTCGGTGGGCGGTGTGTGCCGTTCTATCGGTTTGGCGTCTGCCATGGCGGCCCGGAACAGGGCTGCTTCGTCTGCTGTGGGACGACTTGTACCGCGACTTTTGCCACGATCGGGGGTTCGGCGAGGGGGGCGGCCCGGGGAACTCTTTGTCGGATGACCGGGGGTCCGGTCAGATTTTTTTGCCATCGGCCCCGCCTTCGATATCGCCAACCAACACGATGTGTAGCCGTTTTGGGCCGTGTACGCCGACCGTGACCTCGCGTTCTATATCCGAGGATCGCGACGGGCCGGTGATCATCGTCACCGTACGCGGCAGGGCGGTACCGATTTCTCCGTTGCTCCGGACCCGGGCCCAGGCGTCTTCGTATCCACCCACGATGTGGTCGACATGGACGATGGCGATATGGGTTTCGGGCAGAAAATTAAGGGTATAGGGCGTGCCCGGTCCGGTCGTGACCATGATCGAGCCAGTCTCGGCGATTCCGGCGATTGTCGGTGTGATGGAGACGAGGTCGTCGCCCCGTGTTGTGTCCCGGTGGGTCGTCAGCCCGGGCGCATCATCTAGGCCATACGCGTCCATTACCGGGTGGGGAGAAACGACCGCACGGTCGGGCAGACCCTCGGCGCTCAGCCAAGCGGCGATGGCGGTGCCGACCCCGCCAGCTCCCGCAACCCGGTCGATTGAAATATCTACTTCGGTCGCCATCGCGATAAAGCGCTCGGTCAGCTCTGCCGGTGTTCCCTGTGCGCGGGCGGGTATCAGGGACTGGTTGGCATATTCGGGCGCCGGTGGCGGCCCTGCGCCTTCGGGCCGGTTAAGGGCCGTGCGGATGCGCCCGAGGATGTCGTCCCGCGCGGTCATGATCCCGTCTTTCCCGTGGTATTACCCTGGGTCTTTCCCAGATTTTCTTTTTGCCAGAGATCGATAAACGTCCCGCCTTCGGGCGCCGGCAGGTCGCGCGCGGTGGTCCAGCCGCCAGCCAGCGGCACGCGGCGCAGATAACCGCGCCGCCCGCCAAATGTCTTGAGCAGGCGCAATGCAATGCGGGCGCCGAGCCGGTAGAGCGCGGGGCGTCGCGCCGCCCACGCCCACAGTGCCAGCCCGCGGCGCGCACCGGCCTTGTTCAGTTTTTCGTTATGGGCGATATCGCGCCATCGTCGCATCAGGCCGGGCAGCGGAATACGCATTGGGCACACAGCCTCGCAATTGCCGCAGAATGACGACGCTTCCGGCAACGGCCAGGCCTTGTCGATGCCGTCTAGCGCCGGTGTCAGCACGGCACCGATGGGTCCGCCATAGACCCCGCCATAGGCGTGCCCGCCGACTGCGCCATAGACCGGGCAGGCCGATTGGCAGGCGCCACAGCGAATACAGCGCAGCACGTCGCGGAACGCGCCTTCGAGCAGCTTCGTGCGCCCGTTATCGAGCAGGATGAGATGAAACTCCTCCGGCCCGTCCAGATCGTCCGGGCGTTTCGGGCCGGTTGCGAAGGTGGTATAACAGGTGATCTCTTGGCCGGTTGCCGACCGTGCGAGAATACGCAGGATCGACAACGCGTCCTCGACCCTCGGCACCACTTTCTCGATTGCCGCGATAACGATGTGCACCCGCGGAAGCGTCTGTGTCAGATCACCATTGCCCTCGTTGGTGACAACCACGATGGAACCGGTTTCGGCGATCAGCATGTTGGCGCCGGTAATACCGACATCGGCGGCAAGAAATTTTTCGCGGAGTTTGGCGCGCGCTTCCTCGGTCATGTCTCTCGGCACGTCCAGCGGCCGGTCGGGGTCGAGCGTTGTATGATGGTCGCGGAACGTCTCGGCGATCTGTTCTTTTTTCAGATGGATCGCCGGCATCACAACATGGCTCGGTGTTTCTCCGCGCAGCTGCAGAATATATTCGCCGAGATCGGTCTCCACGACCTCCAGCCCGTGCGCGATCAGGTAATCGTTCAGCGCGATCTCTTCCGACACCATCGACTTGCCCTTGCCGACGATTTTCGCGTCGCTGTCGCGGCAGATCTGCAGGATCGTCTCGCGTGCGCCACCGGCATCATTGCACCAGTGCACGTGTCCGCCCGCGTCGGTGACGTTGGCTTCGAAGGTTTCAAGATAGTGATCGAGATTGGCCAGCGTGTGGTCCTTGATCGCGACAGCGCGGTCCCGCAAATCTTCAAATTCGGGCAGCCGCCCGGTGATAATCGAACGGGCGAGACGCGTATCGCGTTGCAGTTTCGCCAACGCCGACTGCAGATCGGTATCTGCCTGCGCCCGTGCGGCATTTTTTGAAAAATCGAGACTGATCTGGTGCGCCACGGTCAGGCCTTCCCGCCGTCGCTATCCGCAGTACGGCCGATCGCGGGACCAATGGCGGGACCTGCAAGGATCTCGGCCATATGCCGCGCCTCGACAGCCTCTCCCCGCCGCGATAACCGGCCCGCGATATTCATCAGACAGCCGAGGTCGCCGGACAGTACGGTGGCGGCACCCGTCGCGACGATTTCATCGACCTTGTTGTCAACCATCGCGCCGGAGACCTCAGGATACTTGATGCAGAACGTGCCGCCAAACCCGCAACAGACGTCAGCGGCCTCCAGCTCGCGCAGCTCCAGACCTTCTACTTTTTCCAGAAGCTGGCGGGGCTGATTCTTGACGCCGAGCTCCCGCAGCCCCGAACAGGCATCGTGATAGGTGACGCTGGCGGGCCAGCTTGCGTCGATATCCGTCCAGCCCCGGACATCGGTCAGGAAAACGATCAGTTCCCAGGTTTTATCGGCGACCGATTGGGCCCGGGTGGCATATTGGGGGTCATCGGAAAGCAGGTCCGGGTAATGACGGCGCAGCATGCCTGCACAGGACCCCGAGGGCGCGACGATGTAATCGAACCCCTCGAACAGATTGATGGTCTGGCGTGCAATGGCCGCGGCATTTGCGCGATCGCCGGCGTTATAGGCGGGCTGGCCGCAACAGACCTGCGCGCGCGGGACGAACACCTCGCAACCTGCCTGCTCCAGCAGACTGGCAGCTGCAAAGCCGACTGACGGCCGATATAGATCGACCAGGCAGGTAGCGAACAGGCCTACCCGTGGGGTCACGGGCGGGGTGACGGGCGGGGCGGCGGCGGTCATGATTTTGCGTTGAACAAGGTCATCCGCCCAAAATGGCCGGACCCATTCTACTCCGCAAGAGAGAACATCAGCAGAAGCGTGCGCTGGAGGCTGTGAAAATTATCGTCGGAGATGATGTAGATCAGGGTTTCGCCCGGTGCGCCACGGCGCACCGCAATCTCTTCGAAGTTATTGGCCACCAGCGGTGCCGATAGCTCCCCCAATTCTGACCCTTCAAAAACTCCACCCGGCGCGATTGTCCCCGGGGGAACCCTGCTGATACGGGCGGCGATCCCGCCGATGGCCGTAAAGCGGCGCTCGAGCAGGAAGACGGTGCCGTCACCACGGGTTGCGGCGCCGACCGGGTGGAAAAGACCGGTCTTTCGCAGACCCACCGCGCCCCATGTCCGATTGGTGCCGACCCAGCCGGCGGCGATGCCGGGGCCTGCCTCCAGCCGTTCGGACAGGACCAACAGCTCGTTCCCCCACAGTCGGGTGACAGCCTCGGCCCCGCCATTCCGGGGTGAGGTGCCGAGCGCTTGCGGTGAGCCGATAGGTTTTGCCGGTGCGCCGGGCGCAGTGAAACGACTTAGCCGATGGCGTTGCTCGAAGCCGATGATCAGTGAGACGTCAATCAACCGGGCAATCGATTCTGGATCCGTCGATGCCCGGCCGGTGAGCGGGTTGCCGTCGGTGCTGATAACCGGCTGCATGTGCGTGTTGGATATGCCGCTAAGCTGTCCGGCGCTATCGTAGGTCAGGCGTCCCGTGAACCATGTTCCGAGGTCCGTGATAGCGATCAGGCGGCGGCCGTCCGGTGATATGTCCAGCCCTGACAGCCCGCCGAAACGACCGTCTTTGGAGTGAAGGTCCAGCCCGCCGCGGAACCGCAGCGTCCCAACCTAACGCCGATCGTGTTCTTCATGTGACAGGATGACCGGAAACGTGCGGATGCTTATTTCGTCCGCCATCGCGGTGGCGGTGAAAATCGCCGACAGGAACAGCGGCACCAGCGCAGCGGCGAAGACGTTCATCAGTGGTTCTTAGCTGCCGGGCGCCGCATTGCGCGGTTGTAGAAACCAGACCCGCCCGGGCGATTTCATGCTGCCGGCCATCTTTGCTGCCCGTGTTCCCGGCCCCCAGAATACGTCTGCTCGCACAGCACCCTTGATTGCGCCGCCGGTATCCTGCGCGACCATCAGTCGGCGATAGGGGGTCGCTGCCGCATCCGGCAGCACGGTGTCCATCCAGACCGGCAGGCCAAGTGGCAATATTCCCCGGTCGATGGCGATGCTGCGTTCGGGCGTCAGCGCGACGCCCTGCGCACCGATTGGTCCGGCGCCTGTCAGTTCGCGGAAGAATATATAGGATTTGTTCGTCCGCATAAGCTTTGCGCCATCGGCCGGGTTCGCGCCCATCCATTTTCGGATTGCCTGCATCGACATGCGTTCGCGCGGAATCTCGTCCCGCGCAATCAGCGCGCGGCCGATGGCGGTATAGGGCTGGCCGTTGGTGCCGGCATAGCCGACGCGCAGGACAGAGCCGTCGCGCAGCCGAATTCGCCCCGACCCCTGAATATGCAGAAAGAAGGCATCCGCGGCGTCATCGACCCAAACCAGTTCAAGCTTTTTGCCGCGCAGCGCGCCGCGCTCGATCTGGCTGCGGTTGTGATAGGGAACTAGGCGGCCTTTGATCACGCGGCCCACAACTCGTTTGCCTTTAAGCTCGTTGCTGAACCGGCCGAGATCGACGGCCACCAGATCCGGTGGGCGCACATGCAGGGGTACGTTGAAGGCGCCCTGACGTTTCCGGGTGCCTCGCAGCTCAGGTTCGAAATACCCGGTTATGAGCCCGTCAGTGCCGTCCCTGCCCGATACTTCCGCGGGCGTGAAGCGGTCTTCGAAAAAGCGGCGGGCGGCGCTATCGTCCCCGGCGGGCAGCGCGCGGGCCCCAGCACAGATGCTCTGCCAGATTGCGGCGCTGCCGAAGCTTTCTCCGGATACCCCCCTGAATCCTTTGACGCCGCGTTTTTCCATTGGCGGGCAGGACCGGAGCAGTGCCGGGATTGCCGCAGCATGCCGATCGGATGCCCATCCCGGCAGCGCCGAGAACGGAACGTCACGGAACGACGGCGTATCGGCGGATTTTTTCGGTGGTGCCTGCGTACAGGCTGCCAGGACGAGAACGAGGCCCAAAGCCAGCATCAGCACACGCGCTGAAATTCTGGTTCTGGTCTTCGGCGGTGCGGGGTATTGGGTCATGAAGATTGGCCGTTATCCGATACGACGCGATTGCTAGCGGGTAGCGCGCGGGACGGGCAGGGAACAGGCGGACCTAGTTCTGGCTGCGGGTCTCAACCAGCTTCCAGTTCGGGTCGTTCGTTTTGGTGTCGCGCGAGAATGTCCAGATATCGGTGATTTCCGTTACCTGGTTCGGATCGCCGTCAACCACGCGGTTCTCGGAATCGTGCGTCACGTTGACCTGTTCCGAGACAAATTTGACGGTAACCATCGCGTTGCGGCCGTCCATCTCAGCCTCGATGACGTCGGCGGACTTGATGCCGATAATCGTCGTCTCAAGTCTTTCGTCGGCTGTCTTGCGGGTCTCGATTGCGTCGTTGAAGTTTTCGAACACGTCTTCGGCGAGCAGATTGTCGAGCGTGGTGGTATCGCCGTCGGCAAAGGCCTGAACAATCATCTCAAATGCACCGTGTGCGCCATTGGCGAATTCCGTCGGGTGGAAGCTGTTATCAGCAATGCGGATCTGGGTGATGCCTGCGGATAGGGGGTCATTGGGGTCCAGGCCGGCCGCCGGGTCGGTCTCCAACTCGTCTGCCGCACCGTCGGGGCCATCGTTATTCCGGTTATTTGACAGTTCGACGACGTTACCGTCCTTATCGGCGTCTTGCTGACGCCGGGAAATGGGATCCTGCCGTGGTTCCTGGTGACCGGTTTTTTTGCCCAATACGCTGCGCAAACGCAGCACGAGAAAGGCCGCGACCATCGCGAACAGGACAATATCGAGAAACTGAAACCCGTCACCCATCATTTTGCTTTCCGGCGCCCGTCCCGGGGCGCTCCATTATTGTCCGACGCTTTCGATCCCGGTCGGGCCCAATCAGGTCGGGCCATCCCAAGTCGGGCCATCCAGGGCGGGGCGGATGGACGCAGGGGCATACGTTGGACGTTACGTCATCTATAATACGTTGGTTATGTCGTTATCGTTACCACATTGTTCGGTATCGCGCAGCGCAGGCTACTCCAACCCTTGTTTCAACCTTCGCAAACGAACCCGTACACTTGAGTACATAGGACGTCGACCGGGAAATCGCAAGCATGGCAATACTTTTGCTGGCAATGTTTATTGCCATTCCGATCATCGAAATAGGCCTTTTTATCGAGATTGGCGGCTGGATCGGCCTGTGGCCCACCCTGGGTATCGTGATCGTGACCGCTTTTGCCGGGACCACTTTATTACGGCTCCAGGGGCTTGCGGTCCTTCAGCGTGCGCAGCAAGCTACGGCACGCAATGAATTGCCGGTTCAGGAGGTATTTGACGGTTTATGCCTGCTTATTGCCGGTATTTTGCTGCTTACACCCGGATTTTTCACCGACACGGTCGGATTTTTGTTGTTCGTGCCGCCTTTTCGGCGGTTTGCAGCCAGTGCGATCGGTCGTTGGCTGGTGCGAAGCGGAAAAATATCGGTCTCAGCCGGTGGATTCAGCGGCGGACCGCCCGGTTCAGGTCCCGGTTCAGGCGCGGGTCCAGGCCGTCGTGGTCCGATGGCGGGTGGCCCTGTCATCGATGGGGATTTTGAAGAAGTCGATACCCCGGCGCCGGATCGCGACCGGATCGGCCCCGAAGATCAGCGCTGACGGGCATATAACAGATGAATACCCCCGATTGAGCCCTAAATTAGCCCCGAACTAACCTTCGACCGGCGGCTTTCGCAGTTTTGCGATGCAATTTGCCCGGTCTTCCGGTTTGCTGCCGGTGTTCCGCGTTTCGAGATGATCGACCCGCTGTGCGCCGCGCTGCAGGTAGAAAAACAACTCCAATACGCAGGTCTGGCCGCGATATCGCCAGAACTCGCCCGGCGGATCGCGTCTTACGAAGACCGGTGTCCCAAACAGCACTGTTACACGCTCGCCTGTCATCCCGACCAGGCTTGCCGGGTCGATCGCGGCCTGTTGCGGCGGCGGGGTGGGTGTGGCGACCATATTCGGCTGTTCCGGTTCCGACATGGACTGGTCGTCGACCGGCGTCTCGGGGGTGTCTGGCCCACCCGACTGGGCGACACAGGCGCTCAGCGCGGCGCTGAGTGCGACGACAATAAGTCGGCGGGGCATAAATTAGTCGGTTCTGCTGCGACCCTCAGTCGTCGCCCGGTGTGTCACACAGACCTATATCGCCAACCACTTCGCCGCCGCGTTCGATCTCGAGCTTGCCGAAGCGCACAGTGCCGGTAATCCGGCCTGTCGACCGCACGATCAGGATATCGCGTGCGGTTAGGGTGCCTTCAAAATTACCGCTGATTTCCGCCATATCGATGGCGGCAGAGCCTTTGAACGTGCCGGTTGCGGCAATCTCAATCTGACGGCAGTCCTGCAGCTCGGCCTCGACCCGACCTTCAACCACCAGCTTGTCGCAGGCGCTGATATTGCCGCTGAGTTCGATTTCACGGCCGACAATCAGCTTTTTGCCTTCCGGGCTGCTCAGATTGGACGGGCTTGAGATGGCCTGCAGATCATGTGCCGGGCGCGCGACTTTCGCAGGGCGGAGCGTGGTCGGAGGTGTCGCGCCGGAATCGGCTTTAAGCGCTAACGCCGCAGAGGTTTCGGTTTTGATCGGGTTTTTCTGGTCCGCCATGGTCCTGTCTTTCCGGTAAGTGCCGCAATGCGGCGGTTCTACTTTCGCCGCAACAAGCGGCTGTGTTGTCTTGCCGCCTGCACGACTGTGATTCTTTGGCCGTCTTATTCCGAGTCAGGCGTTTGCCGCGCGACCGCGAACGCCTTCAAATACATGCAACATATAGGCCGCCGCAACCACCGGCATCACCCAGTTCACGAACGGTATCGTCATCAGCACGGCAATCGCTATACCGCACATAAAAACGCGGAGTTTGAAATGTCGTCGTAACGTCCGTCCAGCCGCCGGGTTCAGCCGCCGGATAGCCGCGAATTCAAAATACTCGCGCCCGAGAAGATACCCGTTGAGGCCATAGAAGACAAAGGGAATGACCGGGATAAGTACGATGGTGATCAGCATGATCGGCACCACGAAAATGAACACCAGCAGGTTCAAAATCACAGTCACGCCTGCAAACCGCACCGCGTTGCCGACCATCTCCATCACCGGCTCTTCGCGTGCCGCTGGCAGGTCTGGATAGTGCCGGGCTTCGACAGCGCTGGCGATTTCTTCGAGCATGAAGGAGATTATAATGCCGGTGAAAGCCGGAAACAGGAACAGCCCGATCACGAAGGCAGTGCCCCCGCCCAGAAAAGAGACTGCGCCGTCGATCCAGCTGATCCCAAACACAGACAAGCCGCTCAAAAGCCAGCCGATGGCGAACATCAGCCCGATGAACAGCGCGGCGCTTATCACCACCGCGCGGACGATTACGCCGCGAATTCGGGGATCGCCCAATTGCTCAATCGCGAGAAAAAGTCCTGAAAACATAGCCTTGCCGATCCTGACTCTGGTGCATTATGCGCCTGTTTAACCGGGCTGTGACAGGCGGCGCAAGGCCCCTTTTCGGTTACGTTTTTAGCTATGGGGCGGCTCAGAGCGGTTTCCATTGCAGTGTTGCCCGCCGTCGCTATACTGCGCGCCGATTCTCAAAAATTCCCAGACTGTTTCAGGAGTACCTTATGGCAGACGCCCAGTTAGACGTCGTCGGCGTCGGCAATGCGATTGTAGATGTGATCGCACAGGCTGATGAAGCAATGATTGACCGCCTCAAACTCAGCAAGGGTACGATGACCCTGATCGATGCCGATGAAGCCGACAGGCTCTATGGCGAAATGGATGCCGGCATGGAAACGTCTGGCGGGTCCGCTGCAAACACGCTGGCAGGCATCGCCTCGCTCGGCGGCGCAGGCGCATATATCGGCAAGGTGCGTGACGACCAGCTCGGCGGCGTTTTTAGCCATGATATCAAGGCCGCCGGCGTCGATTACCGATCCCGGCCAGCGACTGGAGGCGAGTCCACGGCACGCTGCCTGATTTTCGTGACCCCCGATGCCGACCGAACGATGCAGACATTCCTCGGCGTCAGCGTCATGCTGGGTCCCGACGACATCGACCCGGAAGCGATCGGCGATGCCCAGATCACTTATCTTGAAGGCTATCTGTTCGACCGCGACGCGGCGAAGGAAGCCTTCGTGAAGGCAGCCGAACTTGCGCATGCCGCGGGCCGTAAAGTAGCCCTGTCGCTGTCCGATCCGTTCTGCGTTGATCGCCACCGGGCATCTTTCCAGCATCTCGTCGAAGGTCATGTCGATATCCTGTTTGCCAACCATGACGAGATTACGTCCCTGTACGAGACCGATTCCTTCGATGATGCGGTTGGTAGGCTTGTCGGCAAGGTTGATCTCGCCGCGGTCACTAGGGGCGCCGAGGGCTCGGTGATTGTGACCGCCGACCAGGTGATTGAAATTCTGGCCGAGCCGGTCACGAACATTGTCGACACTACCGGTGCCGGCGATCTTTATGCGGCGGGTGTACTGTTTGGCCTGACCCAGGGCTACGAGCTGGAAATTGCCGGGCGGGTCGGATCGATATGCGCCGCGGAGATCATCAGCCATTACGGGGCGCGACCGGAAACGTCGCTTTCAGCCCTGGTAAAGGAAAAACTGGGATAATTTTCTCAATTCGCTGTATACAGCGCTGGCGTAACGTAAACGCATGTTGAAATCGAACGGGCGGGTCAGATGACCCGCCTCGTTAATTTTGGAAAACCGAACCGTGACAGAACTTCGTAATATCGCGATCATCGCGCATGTCGATCATGGCAAAACTACGCTGGTCGACCAGTTACTGCGGCAGTCCGGCACGTTCCGGGACAACCAGCGTATTGCCGAACGTGTTATGGATTCCAACGATCAGGAGCGCGAACGCGGTATCACAATCCTTGCCAAATGCGCATCGGTCGAATGGAACGGTATCCGTATCAATATCGTCGACACCCCCGGCCATGCCGATTTCGGCGGCGAGGTCGAGCGTATCCTGTCGATGGTCGATGGCGCCCTGGTGCTGGTGGACGCGGCGGAAGGGCCGATGCCGCAGACCAAGTTTGTCACCATGAAGGCGCTAGCGCTCGGACTCAAACCGATCGTCGTCGTCAACAAGGCGGATCGTCCCGATCAGCGCGCCTACGAAGTTCAGGAAGAAGTTTTCGATCTGTTTGCCGCCCTCGACGCGACGGATGAGCAGCTCGATTTCCCGACGCTTTATGCATCGGCAAAGGAAGGCTGGGCAGCGGAAGATCTCGAAGCGCCGCGGGAATCGCTGAACCCGCTGTTCGAGCTGATCACCAAGCACTTCGCGCCGCCGGTTGCGGATGTGGAAGCGCCGTTCGCCATGCTGGCGACGATCCTCGAATATGACAACTATCTCGGCCGTGTTCTGACCGGGCGCGTCGAGCGCGGCGTCGCCCGCGTCAACGCACCCGTCACAGCGCTGAGCCAGGATGGCAAAAAGCTCGAAACCGGACGGCTGACAAAGCTGCTGGCGTTTCGGGGCATCGAACGCGTGCCGGTCGATGAAGCGCGTGCCGGCGATATCATTGCTATTGCCGGTCTGAAAGAAGCGACGGTTGCGGACACGATTACAGATCCGGACGCCGGCGTACCTATTCAGGCAATGCCTGTTGATCCGCCGACATTGTCGATGAGTTTTTCGATTAACGATTCACCGTTCGCGGGCGATGACGGTGACAAAGTGACGTCGCGTCTGCTGGCGTCGAGGCTTGTGCGCGAGGCGGAAGGCAATGTTGCCATCGGTATCGAACGCACCAATGACGAGAACGTTTTTGAGGTCAAAGGCCGCGGAGAATTGCAGCTTGGCGTGTTGATTGAATCGCTCCGTCGCGAAGGGTTCGAACTCTCCGTTTCCCGTCCGCGCGTCCTGTATCGTGACAACCCCGATACGGGTGGGCGCGAAGAGCCGATCGAAGAAGTTGTGATCGATGTCGATGAAGCCTATGTCGGCCCGGTGGTCGAGGCGCTCGGCGAACGCCGTGGCGAAATGACGGATATGCGCCCGTCCGGCGGCGGCAAAACACGGCTGACATTCCTTGCACCTTCACGCGGGCTGATCGGCTATCACGGTCAGTTTCTAAACGAGACCCGCGGTACCGGCGTTATGAGCCGCCTGTATCATTCCTATGCACCCCATAAGGGTAAGGTCCCGGGGCGTCGCAACGGCGTGCTGATTTCGAATAGCCAGGGAAAATCGGTGCCCTTTGCGTTGTGGAACCTCGAAGAGCGCGGCGAATTGTTCATAGGCGCCGGGACCGCGGTCTATGAAGGCATGGTCATCGGCGAACACAGCCGGGGCAATGATCTTGAGGTCAATCCGCTGAAAACCAAGAAGCTGTCGAACGTCCGGGCATCCGGCACGGACGAAGCCGTGCGCCTGACGACGCCGCGGTCGCTGCGTCTCGAAGAGGCAATCGCCTATATCGACGACGATGAACTGGTTGAAGTAACGCCGCAGCACGTCCGTCTGCGCAAGCGTCTGCTCAGCCCGCATGACCGCAAGAAAGAATCTCGCAAAGAAGCCGAAAGCGCCTGATTTTACCCGCCGGAGATCGGTGTTGTCCTGACCGTCAGAGCATCTGTTCCAGTTCCGTCAGAAGATACGGCCTGAACCGGTCGTAATTTTCGATCATCGGAAAATGGCCGATATCTTCCATAATGGTTAGCCGCGCGCCCGTGATGGCGTCAGCCGCGGCCTGTGACATTTCCGGCGTTGCCGAATAATCGTATTCGCCGGTCAGCAGCGAGACCTTGCAGCGGTTGGTGTCGATGGTCTTGATGTCTTCGCGCGCGTCCCAGTCTTCGCAGTAAAAATAGACGTCGCCCTTGTACACGCCGGGTCCGCCCTGGCTGTAATACCACCAGTTTTCGCGGCAGCCTGATTCCGGCGAAGACGGCGCATTGAGCCCGTATGTGTAACTGGCGGCAAGCTCGCCGCCGTGGATCGCCGGGTGGTGCAGGAAGTCGTTATCGCGTCCGCCGGCAAACGCGGCGCTTTCCAGACCGATGATACCGGTGATTTCCTCCTGATACCGTGCGGCCACGCCGAGCGTTACCGCACCGCCCATTGAACACCCCATAACGATAGGGTTTATGATACCGAGAGCCAGCCAGAAATCGTGGATAAGGTTCAGGTAGACGTCGGTGGTCAGCTGATACTTGGTCAGCCACCAGTTTTCCGGCGGGTTAGAGCGGCCGTGATACGGCATGTCGAAGGCGATGACGCGGCATTTCGACGTCACGTCGGGGTCGTTCAGCACGTGACGGAACTGGCGGCTGTCGGTGCCGGCGGTGTGCAGGCAGATCAAAGGCACGCCTTCGCCGGCTTCCTCGAAGAAAATACGGTAGTTGAGCCCACCGCTGGTGATATTGATATAGCGGCCGACAATCGGCTCATGCGTTGGTTCAGGCTGGGGCATTGAGCGGCTCCATCTGTTTAAGAATGTTCATCATGCGGTGCAGCGCGCGGGCGTTCTGCATCGTCGTGAGCGTATTGCCGTCGAGTACGAAGTCATCGACACGCATTAGCATCGCAAAAAAATCGTGAAATAGCGGTGGTGGGTTCGGACTGATGAATTTGTTCCACACAGACATTGGCGCCCGCAGCGAAAATGCCGTGGGGCGGTCAAAGCGTGGGTTCTCTTCAATCCCAGTAATTTTGCCCTCGCGAACCGAAATAAGAAAATCGGTTCCTTCGAAGGAGATTTTGAAATTCTCCGTGAACCAGTCGCCAATGACGGACATCTCGGGGTCGGCATTGACTGTCTCCCGATATCTTTCCATCCAAGCGAGAGATGGCCGGTTTGACATATTAGATACTCCTATTGAAACGCGTCTTGTTCACAACGTTGTAGAACGAAAAACACCCCCGACTAGGTCGGGGGTGCTCCATTCTCTTAAATTTGCTTATCGGGTGACTGCTGCAACCTTTTTCAGCAAAGCAAATATGTCTTTGGTTTTGGGATCTTGTCCCAAAATTTTATCACCAATAGGCTTAACTCTACTTATCAGCTCTTTCTGTTCAGCGTCAGACAGGCGATTTACGACCGCACCTTTTTCTTCTGCCCATCTCTTTTCAGCTAAACGAGTGAGATCGTAGCCCCATTTACCCGAGTGCTTCGTTGACGCTTTTGCGACGTCCATCACAATTTTCTTCAAATCTGAAGGGAGCTTATTAAGCCATGCTGTACTTGTAAATGATCCACATGTGATCTGTGCCATTCCCGTCAGGGTAATATTTTTCGCAACCGTCCAAAACTTTGACGGATGCATGACGCCTATGGAGCTGCGCACACCGTCAATGGTCTTCCGCTGCATCGAAGGCAACACTTCCGAATAAGGGATCGGGACACCGGTTGCCCCCAAAGAACCTATAACCGCCCGCTCTAGAGGGGTGGCCAAAACTCGAATTTTTCTACCCTTCAGATCAGCCAACTTCTTGAACGGCTTAATGGTTGCAATGGATGTTGCTCCGCAGCCCCACATGGACATCACAACGAAGCCTTTTTTTGCTCCGATTTGTGAAAATACATTAAAGAAATCCGGATGATTAACGGCCCTAGTTGCATGATTTTCATCTGTAAACATGCCCGGCGCGTCGGTGACCATGAAGCGCTTATCAATGCCGATGAAAAAGCCCGGAGGAATCATAAAAACCTCTTGGGTACCTAGTTGAATTGCTTCAATTTGGCGAGGAATTTTACCAAGCTGCGCAGCCGGAAAAACACCGACTTTGATGCGACCGTTTGTCTTCGCCTCAATTTCTTTTTTCATCCACTTCGCGCTGAAATGGTTTGAATCATTAATTGTGACCATACCAATTTTCATATTGATAGTCTTTGCGCTGACCGCTCCAGCAGTTAAAACTGCTCCAGCCGCGACCATGGCGCACACTGCAATTACTCTTTTCATCTTAAAACTCCAGATTAGTGGTTCGTCCCTGTTAGCAAATTGATACCTTGGAAAGGTCACAATCAACGCCAAATATTAGCATATGCTGACAACGAACTGCAAACTGCGATGGCTAGGCACGTTATCAATTTTTCGGTGGTCAGTCAGGGGGCGTGCTTGTGTTCAATTTCCAGAACCCGAACCTCATCGTCAAAAATATGTTTTTGTTGTGTTTTTTCGTCGTAGACATAAAACATGGTTCTTCCGTCTTCATATTCGACACGCTTTTCACTTTTGTCGGCGCTGAAGGCTATGTAGCCATGCATGTGGTTGTGCTAGCCGGTTTGATCGCCGGGGGCGAAGATCCAGTGGCCGATGCGGGTGCTATCATCTTCTAGCAGCATCGTGTGTTTGGCGCGCGGCTTCCGACAATTTGGTCTTGGTCCTGATTTTAATATGTTTAAACATGTGGTCTCCTGTTGTCGCTTCTGGCCAAACACACCCGGTGGCGTCTAGAATCCTAAAATGACGGATTCCCGACAGGTGCAGTGGACGGCGCGGCTGCGCGATCCGCGTTTCAAGACAATTTTCTTTTTCGGCATGGCGAGCGGTCTGCCGTCGTCATTGGTTTTTGCGACCCTGTCAATCTGGCTGCGAGAAGAAGGCGTGTCCCGAACCTCCATCGGGATTATCGGGGCCGTCGCGACGCCCTATGCCATCAATTTCCTGTGGGCGCCGCTGGTCGACCGGGGGCGATTGCCGGGGCTACACCGGTGGCTTGGACAGCGGCGATCCTGGATATTCGGCTGTCAGATGCTGTTGGTGCCGGTGGTGATTGCAATGGGTGCCCAGGATCCCAAAACCGCCGCCATTGCGCTGGCGGGATGTGCGTTGCTGGTGTCATTTTTGTCGGCGACCCAGGATGTCGCGATTGACGCTTACCGGGTCGAAACTCTCAAGCCGGAGGAATACGGCACGGGCGCGGCGATTGCCATTTATGGCTGGCATAGCGGCGCCTTTCTGACCGGTGCGGGCGCGCTCTATGTTGCGGCGGCGGGTGGCTGGATGGCAGCCTTTATCGCGGCCGCTGCGGTTATCGGCGTTATTGCGGTCGCCACGATGGTTGCGCGGGAACCGGATCATCCGCCCGAATTGACGGCGCCGGCAAAAAACGTCGCGGACTGGCTGAACCGGGCGGCGGTTGCCCCGCTGCAGGATTTCTTTACGCGGCTCGGCTGGATGGCGGTGCTCGTGCTGGCTGTTATTGTTTTCTACAAATTCGGCGATGCGATGCTGGGCCGGATGGCCGGCGTGTTTTATGTCGATCTCGGGTTCACCAAGATCGAGATTGCCAATTACACTAAGACCGTCGGTCTTGCGGCGACGCTGCTCGGCGTTCTGGTCGGCGGCTGGGTGTGTGTTCGCCTCGGCGTTATGCGCGCCATGTTCCTCGGTGCGGTGCTGATGATGATCACCAATCTTGCCTTTGCACTTCTTGCATCCAGTGGCAAGGATTTCGGCCTGCTGGCGACGGTCGTGTTCTTTGACAATCTGACCGGAGGCATGGCGACCACCGCCTTCGTCGCCTATCTGTCTGGTTTGTGCAACGTCGCCTTTACGGCGACCCAATACGCGCTGCTGGCATCGCTCGGGAATTTTGCACGCATCCAGCTTGGATCGGTTTCGGGCTGGGCGGTGGATGCGCTGGGCGGCGACTGGACGCTGTTTTTTATCGGTGTCGGCGCCATGTCGCTTCCGGCGATTGCGCTGTTGTGGCTTCTGGTCAGATTGATGGCCCGGATCGACAGGGATGCCGGGGACACCGGTGAGACGGGAAACGAATCCACCTAAATTTGCCGCATCAACCCATTCGTTGTTGCATCAGCCTATCCGGTGTTTATAACAGCGGTGAGACAACGCCGCTCGATATAGAGAGACCGCCCATGGCGATCAAAAACCCGCTGATGCAGCTGTTCGGCCAGTCGCCGTTCAAGCCATTGCAGGAACACATCCGTGTCGTGATCGATTGTGCGAACGAAGTGCCCAACATTTTTGAGGCTGCGTTGGACCACGATCTGCCGAAAGTCGAATTGATCCGCGGTAGGATCAACACGCTGGAAAGCGAGGCCGACGACATCAAAAACGAATTGCGGGCCCATCTGCCGAAAAGCCTGTTTCTGCCTGTCGACCGCCGCGATCTTCTGGAAATTCTCGACCTGCAGGATTCCATTGCCGACACGGCGCAGGACATCGCAGGTATGATGTTCGTCCGCCACATGACCCTGCCGGATGAAATGCGCGAGCCGCTGATGGAGCTTACGACGCGTTGCGTCGATGCGTGCAACCACCTCGGCAAAATCATGGCAGAGATGGACGAGCTGGTCGGCACCGGTTTTCGGGGCGCCGAGGCAGACAAGGTCATGTACATGATCGATGAGCTGAACAAGATCGAAACCGACACCGATATCCATGCGATCCGTCTAATGCGGCTGCTGTTCGAACACGAAGAGGAAATCGGGCCCGTGCTTACCCTGATGTGGGACCGCGTGATCCATTGGGTCGGTGACCTTGCCAACTTTGCCGAACGGGCGGGCAACCGTCATCGCCTGCTGCTTGCCCGATAGGCCTGTCGCGCCGGCTTCTCACACTGTAACCGTCTTACCCAAGTAGTCTCATGGACGTCATCTCCCAGTTCGGTCCCACGCTCCTCGTGCTCGCAATAATCTTTGGCGTTTTCATGACGTGGGGGATTGGGGCAAACGATGTCGCCAACGCGCTCGGCACGTCAGTCGGTTCGGGCGCGATTACGGTGAGAACGGCTATTATCGTCGCCGCCATTTTTGAATTCGCAGGCGCCGCACTTGCTGGTGGCAGCGTCACCAAAACCATCCGCAAAGGCATTATCGACCCGTCGGCGATTGCCGACCGGCCCGAACTGCTGGTGTTCGGTATGCTGGCGGCCCTGTTGGCGGCGGGTTGCTGGCTTGCGCTGGCGTCGTTCCGTGGTTGGCCGGTTTCGACAACCCACTCCATCGTCGGCGCGATTGTCGGTTTCGCCGTCGCGGGGATCGGGGTGGATGCAGTCGCCTGGGGCAAGATTGGCCAGATCGTCGCAAGCTGGGTGGTGTCCCCGGTGCTTGGGGGCATGGTCGCATTTGCGTTGATGATGAGCATCCGCAAACTGATCTTGCAGGCGGAGAAACCCTTTGAAAGCGCCATCCGCTGGGCGCCGGTCTACCTGTTCCTCGTCGGCTTCGTGATTTCGCTGGTGACGATCTTCAAGGGTCTGAAGCATCTGAATATTGATCTCAACGGCTACGAAAGCGCGGCGGTGGCGGCCCTGATCGGGATCGTTACCGCATTGATCGGCAAGCGCGCGATCAGACGGGTGACTGTCCATGAAACTATGGACCAGACAGCGCATCTCGCCAGCGTCGAGCGGGTGTTTGCGCCGATGATTGTGTTCACCGCCTGCGCAATGGCGTTTGCCCATGGGTCAAACGACGTTGCAAACGGTGTCGGACCATTGGCGGCGGTCTACGGGCTGATTCAATCCGGTGGCGAGGTAACGCAGAAATTGGAGATGCCGCTATGGATCTTGGCGCTTGGCGGCGCCGGCATCGTGCTGGGGCTTGTGACTTACGGGTACCGGGTGATGCGGACCATCGGCTCAAAAATCACTGCGCTGACACCGACCAGCGGCTTTTGCGCCACGGTGGCCGCGGCGTTAACCGTCGTCATCGCGTCGCGTACCGCGATGCCCGTTTCGACCACCCATATAGCCGTCGGTGCGGTCATGGGTGTCGGCATGGCGCGCGGTATCGCGGCACTCGATCTGCGGGTTATCGGGAGTATCTTCGCTTCGTGGATTGTCACGTTGCCCGCCGGCGGCCTTTTGGCAGCGGCCTTTTTCTTCATGCTCAAGGGCATGTTCACCTGATCAAGCGGTCAGGCCCGTTTAATCAGGAGATCGCGCTCTCTGCGTCCAGCGAATACCCGGCGGACCGCACGGTACGGATTACATCCTGGTTGCCCTTGCCGTTCAGCTCCTTGCGGAGCCGGCGAATATGAACATCCACGGTTCGGGAATCGATATAGATGCCATGGCCCCAGACTGAATCGATCAGCTGATCGCGGGTGAACACGCGGCCCGGGTGCTCCATAAAGTGGCGCAGCAGGCGGAATTCGGTCGGACCCAGAACAACAGCGCGGTCACGCCGAGTGACCTTGTGCTCGGTTAGGTTCATTTCAATATCTCTATAGGTCAGCCGTTCCTCCGACAGGGCCGGCCGGGCGCGCCGCATGACGGCGTGGATGCGGGCGATCAGCTCTTTAGGGGCGAAGGGCTTGGTGACGTAATCGTCGGCGCCGGTCTCCAGCCCGCGCACGCGATCAGCCTGTTCACCGCGGGTCGTCAGCGTCGCTTGCCGCCCGGACGGAATGCGCGGTTGTGACATGGGCTCTTCTTTCCTGATCCCGGTCCTTGTCATAGTGTCTTTGCCGGGATTGAATTCCGCTACTTCTTCGGCGTCGGCTTCTTTTTAGCGGCCGCTTTGGGCTTAGAGGTTTTGGCTGCTCCACCTTCGCGGTTGGCGATAACCAGCGAATCGTGCGCCGCCATTGTGGCGAAATTGACCATTACGGCATCGTTTGCGTTTATCGGAACGATCTGAACAGCGCGGCTCAATCCGGTCAGAAGCGGTCCGATCACCGTGCCGCCGCCCAGTTTCTGCAAAATCTGGGATGAAATTGCAGCCGCGTGCAGGCCCGGCATGATCAGAATGTTGGCTGGTCCGGTCAGGCGGCAGAATGGAAACACGACGCGGAGCTCCATATCCAGCGCGACATCGGGTGACATTTCGCCGTCATATTCGAAATCGGCGCCCTCGGCGTCGAGGATCGCGACGGCTTCGCGGACCTGTGTCGCCAGCGCGCCCGGCAGGTTGCCGAACGTCGCATGGGAAAGGAAGGCAACGCGCGGCTCGTGACCATGTGCGCGGGCTTCGGCGGCACATTGCCGGGCGATCTGAGCAAGTTGCTCGCCGCTTGGACGTTCGTTGATCGTGGTATCCGCGATAAACACGGTATGACCCTGCGATGTCACCATCGAGAGGCCGAAAACTTCGGCGCCCGGCATCGGGTCGATGGCGAGCCGGATGTTTTCATGGTTGACCGAATAACTGCGCGATAGCCCGGTCACCATCGCATCGATATCGCCATGGACCAGCATGCAGGCCGAAAATACGTTGCGATCCTGATGCACCAGGCGCTGGCAGTCGCGGTAGAGATAGCCGTCGCGCTGCAGCCGCTGGTAAAGATATTCGATGTAATGACGATTGCCGCGCGACAGGGCGGCGTTGTGAATTTCGATATTGTCGGCGCCGTTCAGCCCCAGCCGCTTGATCGTATCCTTGATCTGCTCCTCGCGCCCGATCAGCACCGGTGTGCCGAGTCCCGATTGCGAGAAAGAAATCGCGGCGCGGATGGAGGTTTCTTCCTCGCCTTCGGCGAAACCGACTCGGCGCGGATTGGCGCGCACGACCGCATGGGTCGATTGCAGCATGGAGACGGTCGGGTCAAGCCGTGCCGAAAGTTCCACCTTGTAGGCTTCAAGATCGGGCATTTCCTTGCGGGCAACACCGGTATCCACCGCTGCCTGGGCGACGGCGGGCGGGATCGTCGAGATCAGACGCGGATCGAACGGCACCGGAATGATGTATTCCGGCCCATAGCGCAGGCGTCTGCCGGAATAGGCGGCGGCAACTTCGTCGGGCACGTCCTCGCGCGCAAGCTGGGCCAGCGCCTTGGCGGCGGCGATTTTCATCTCGTCGTTGATCGTCCGTGCGCGGACATCCAGCGCGCCGCGGAAGATATACGGGAAACCAAGTACGTTATTAACCTGGTTCGGATAATCGGACCGGCCGGTCGCGAAAATCACATCCTTGCGGACCGAGCGTGCTTCTTCCGGGGTGATCTCCGGATCCGGGTTGGCCATCGCGAAGATGATAGGGTTCTTGGCCATCGATTTGACCATGTCCTTGGTCACGGCCCCGGCGACGGACAGCCCGAAGAATGAATCAGTACCTTCCATCGCCTCTGCCAGGGTGCGCGCATCGGTCTTGGCGGCATGCGCCGATTTCCACTGGTTCATGCCTTCTTCGCGGCCCTGGTAGACGACGCCGCGGGTATCGCACAGCAGAACGTTGTCGTGCTGCATGCCGAATGCCTTGAGCAGTTCGATACACGCGATACCGGCGGACCCGGCACCGTTGACGACAAGTTTGGTCTTTTTGATATCCCGGCCGGTCAGGTCCAGCGCGTTGATGAACCCGGCGGCGGCGATGATCGCCGTGCCGTGCTGATCGTCATGAAACACCGGAATGTCCATCAATTCGCGCAGACGGCTTTCGATCAGAAAGCATTCGGGCGCCTTGATATCTTCGAGATTGATACCGCCGAATGACGGTCCGAGGTAACGGACGCAATTGATGAATTCGTCGACGTCTTCGGTATCGAGCTCCAGATCGATGGAATCGACATCGGCAAACCGCTTGAACAGCACTGCTTTGCCTTCCATCACCGGCTTGGACGCCAGCCCGCCCAGATTACCGAGGCCCAGCACGGCCGTGCCATTGGAGATAACGGCAACCATGTTGCCCTTGGCCGTGTATTCGTAGGCGGTGTCGGGATCGTCGAAAATCTCGAGGCAGGGAGCGGCGACGCCTGGCGAATATGCCAGCGCAAGATCGTGCTGTGTGGTTAGCGGCTTTGTCGCGACAACCTCAACCTTACCCGGGCGTCCGGTCCGGTGCATGATGAGAGATTCTTTATCGAGATCGCTATAAATCCGCTTGGCCATGTTCGCCTCAGGTAATTGGGTATTCGTCTCGCAGGATAGAGAGGAAAACGCGGCGCTCCAACAAAGTATTCTAGGGGCTATTCTTCGCAATGCACTCTACGACATTTATAGGACAAGAATTTGAACCGATTCCCCGATGCCTGTTCGTACGCGCGGGCGGCTGTGATAAATTAGCGTGGTGGTGGATACAGAACACATACCAATCAACGCGGCGGATGTGCCTGCGCCCGACAAAAAGCCGGCGGTTAATACGCCTGCCAAGGTGGGGAGCGATGCGCCGACGCCGATGATGGCGCAATACCTGGAAATCAAGCGGGCACATCCGGACGACCTCCTGTTCTATCGCATGGGCGATTTCTACGAGATGTTCTTCGAAGATGCCGAACAGGCGGCCGCCGCGCTCGACATCACGCTGACTAAGCGCGGCAAGCATGAGGGTGCCGATATCCCGATGTGCGGGGTGCCGGTTCATGCATCTGAGTCCTATTTGTCGCGCCTGATCCGAAAAGGCATCCGGGTAGCGGTCTGTGAACAGACAGAAAATCCGTCGGAAGCAAAAAAGCGCGGCGCCAAATCGGTCGTCCGGCGCGAGGTCGTGCGTGTGGTCACGCCCGGCACGATTACCGAGGAAGCGCTGCTCGATGCGCGGCGTCACAACTATCTGGCCGCGGTTGCCGAGGCCGGCGGTGCTCTGGGGCTCGCCTGGCTCGACGTATCGACTGGTGCCTTCTTTGCACAACCGGTGGATCACGCCGACCTCGCAGCCGCCCTTGCGCGCATCGAGCCCGGTGAATTTCTGGTGCCGGAGCGGCTCTTGGGTCAGCCCGAGTTTTACGACATCTGTGCCGATTTCCGCGACAGGCTGGCAGTGCAGTCTGATTCCAGCTTCGACAGCACGGCGGGCCGTCGCCGGCTGGAAGAAATTTTCGCGGTCAAGGCGCTCGATGCGTTCGGCGATTACGGCCGGGCCGAACTGGCGGCCTGCGGCGGTATCGTCGCCTATGTCGAGTTGACGCAGAAAGGAAAGCTGCCGCGCCTGCAGCCGCCGCGCCGGATGGCCGGCGGCGAAGCGCTGGAAATCGATGCCGCGACCCGGCGCAACCTCGAACTGGTGCGTACGATGAACGGCGCGCGTGACGGCTCGCTGCTATCGGTTATCGATCGTACGGTCACCGGCGCGGGCGGCCGCTTGCTTGCCGCCCGTCTGGCAGCACCGCTGACCGACGCCGCGGCGATCCGGGCGCGCCATGATGCCGTGTCCTGGTTCGCGGAGTCATCGCGTGCGCGCGAAGATGTGCGCGACCGTCTGCGCGCGGCACCCGATATGGCACGGGCTATGATACGGCTGACTATCGGCCGGGGCGGTCCGCGCGATCTCGGTGCGGTGCGCGACGGGCTGTCGGTCGCGGTCGATCTGCGCGCCCTTCTCGAAGCAGCGCCGGACCTGGCGGCGGATACCGCGACGGCGGCTGCCGATATCGGCGAGCATCAGGTTCTGATCGACCGGCTGGCCCGTGCACTGGCCGATGAATTGCCGCTGATGTCCCGGGACGGTGGCTTTATCCGTGACGGCTATGCGCCTGAATTCGACACGCTGCGACAGCTCCGGGATCAGAGCCGCAAACACATTGCCGCCCTGCAGGCGCGCTACGTTGAAGATACCGGGATCGCGTCGTTGAAGATCCGCCATAACAATGTGCTCGGTTATTTCATCGATGTTACGACGGCCCAGGCTGAGAAGATGCCGATGGGCGAAGACAGCCCGTTCATCCACCGCCAGACCCTGGCGAGCGCGATGCGGTTCACCACCGTCGAGCTTGGCGAGCTTGAAGGCAAGCTGGCCCGGGCGGGCGAGCGCGCACTGGCGATGGAACTGGAACTGTTCGACGATCTCGTGACCGAGACCGCAGCGCGGGCCGACGCAATTTCGCTTGCCGCCGATGCGCTGGCGCGGCTCGATGTATCAGCGGCGCTGGCCGCACTGGCTATCGACCGGCGCTACGTGCGCCCGCGTGTCGATGACAGCACGGCGTTCGCGATTGCCGGTGGGCGGCACCCGGTGGTCGAGGCGTCGCTGGTGGCGGCCCGCGACGGCGGCTTTGTTGCCAATGACTGCGACCTCGCCGATGCCCACCGCCTGTGGCTGGTCACCGGTCCGAACATGGCGGGTAAATCGACCTTCCTGCGCCAGAACGCGCTCATCGTCATCCTCGCACAGGCCGGCTCGTTCGTGCCCGCCGACGACGCCCACATCGGTATCGTCGACCGGTTGTTCAGCCGTGTTGGCGCCGCTGACGATCTGGCGCGCGGGCGGTCTACGTTTATGGTCGAGATGGTCGAGACAGCGACGATCCTGAACCAGGCAACCGACCGGTCGCTTGTTATCCTAGACGAGATCGGCCGCGGGACCGCAACCTTTGACGGCCTGTCCATCGCCTGGGCGACGCTGGAAAACCTGCATGAAGTCAATCGCTGCCGGTCACTGTTCGCCACCCATTTTCATGAACTGACATCGCTGACCGCGAGGCTTGATGCGCTCGCCTGCCATTCGATGCGCGTGGCCGAATGGGAAGGCGACGTCGTCTTTCTGCACGAAGTGATCGCCGGCGCCGCCGACCAGTCCTACGGCGTGCACGTTGCGAAACTTGCTGGTCTGCCGCTCGCCGTGGTCGCGCGCGCACAGGAGGTTCTGCGGACCCTTGAGCAGGGAGAACAGTCCGGGGCGCTGGCCCAGCTTGCCGACGACCTGCCGCTGTTTTCGGCAACCGTTCCCCTGCCCGCACAGGATGCGGCTCCGTCGGCGGTCGAAGACGAACTGGCCGACATCAACCCCGACGAGCTTACCCCGCGCGCCGCGCTCGAAGCGCTCTACCGGCTAAAGGGATTGCTCTAGGCTGTAGGTTGCAGGCTTTCGGTGATCGGCGATCAGATATCTGCCCATCCCGGCGGAGGCTTTCCCTTGCCGGGATACACCGCGCCGCAATCGCCGCAGGTGCGGGCCGCGTCGTCGGCGTAGAACGCCTCGTATAGCGGCGGTAGGTCGTCGACGATGTTGTTCACCGGAACCTCGATGCGGTGGATGCAGGCCATGCACTCGAAGCAGTACCATTCGAATATATCCAGCATGCCTGATATACGCGGCGATTCCACGACAAGCCCATAGGATCCCGGCACCGGACGCTGGGGCGAATGGCGTATGTGCGGCGGCAGCATCAACACTTCGCCCTCGTTGATGCGGACATCCGTGATCTCGCCATCATCGATGACCTTCAGGATCATGCCGCCTTTAATCTGATAGAAAAATTACTGCATCGGATCGTCATGAAAATCGACCCGCGTGTTCGGCCCACCGATTATCTGGGAGATCATGCCGTCTTCCTCGAAGAACAGCTTGTTGCCGACCGGGGGTTTCACCTGATCGCGGAACTTGTCGACCCAGTGGTCGAGATTGAACGGGGCGCTTACGGTCATGGGGTCTCTTTCGGATTCTGACGGCGCAGACAGGCGGACTATACTGACATATGTGCGAGATCGAACTCCTTGATTGAGATCGGTCTCAATCAAGGAACTGGTATCGCAATCGCGTTCGGATATTCTTTACAAATGTTATATATTCCGGCGGTCTGCACCAACGGTAACCGCTAAATGCCCTCCATCCTGAAACAGCGCCGGATCATCGACCGTGCCGCCCTTGTCGGCGCGCTTGACCAGCTGATAGCCGGCAAGGTCACGCCGCAGGAAATCCGTGGCGACTTTCTGGCATTGCTCAAGGAAGCGATGGAAGATGGACGGGCCGAGGTGCGCAGCCGCTTCGATGCGGGCGAGGCGAATGGTGAACAGGTGGCCGAGGCGCTCTCGTTTCTTGCCGACCAGATTATCCGTCTGGTCTACGATTTTGCCACCGATCACGTCTATCCCGCGGCCAATCCGACCGAGGGTGAGCGGCTCTGCGTTGCCGCGGTCGGTGGTTACGGGCGCGGCGAACTGGCGCCATTTTCGGATATCGATCTCCTGTTCGTGCTGCCCTACAAGGAAACCGCACGCCAGGAACAGGTGATCGAATACATTCTCTATATGATGTGGGACCTGAAGCTGAAGGTCGGCCAGGCGACGCGCTCCGTCGATGAATGCATCCGGCTGGCGCGCAGTGACCTGACCATCTGTACGGCGATGCTTGAATCCCGTTACTTGTGGGGCGACAAGAAGCTCTACAATGAACTGCGGCGGCGATTTTATGCCGAAGTTGCCGAAAGCTCCGGCCCCGAATTCGTCGAGGAAAAGCTCGCCGAGCGCGATGCCCGGCACGACAAGCTGGGTGGCTCCCGCTATGTGCTTGAGCCCAATATAAAGGAAGGCAAGGGCGGCCTCCGCGATCTGCAGACGCTCTACTGGATCGCAAAGTATCTATACAAGGTCGATGAGGTCGCAAATGTTGTCGACCGTGGCGTGCTGACCAAGAAAGAAGCGCATCGCTTCGGCCGCGCCCATCGCTTCCTGTGGGATGTGCGGTGTCATCTGCATTTTCTGGCCGGGCGTGGCGAGGACCGCCTGACCTTCGATATGCAGCCGGAGATCGCCGGGCTTCTGGGCTATCGCGATCGCGCCGGCGCGCGCGGTGTCGAACGTTTCATGAAGCATTACTATCTGATCGCGAAAGAGATCGGCAACCTGACCCGTATCTTCTGTGCCGCGCTTGAAGCCGAACACAAGCGCAAACCGAGATTCCGCCTCCCGTCAATCGGGCTGTTCCAGAAATCAATCAAGGGGTTCGAGATAGAGGGCGGCAGGCTCAATATCGTCAAAGCGCGGGAGTTCGTTGACGACCCGGTAAAGATCCTGCGCCTGTTTCACACCGCGCAGGCCGAGAAACTCGATATTCATCCCAAGGCGCTGCGCGCGATTACTCGGAACCTCCACGTGATCGACACCATCCGAGACGACCCCGAGGCGAACCGGCTGTTTACCGAAATGCTGACATCGAAAATCGATCCCGAGACGACGTTGCGGCGCCTGAACGAGGCTGGAGTATTCGGCCGGTTCGTTCCGGATTTCGGCCGTGTTGTCGCCCAGATGCAGCATGACATGTATCACGTGTATACGGTCGATGAGCACACGGTGTTTGCCATCGGCATTCTGCATGGCATTGAGAACGGCAAGTATGTCGAAGACATGCCGATCTCGTCCGACGTGATCCATGATGTGCAATCCCGACGGGCGCTGTATGTGTCCGTCCTGCTGCACGATATCGCGAAGGGCCGTGGCGGCGATCATTCCGAACTTGGCGCCGATGTCGCGTTGGAACTGTGCCCGCGTTTCGGGCTGAGCGATGAGGAAACCGAAACCGTTGAATGGCTGGTGCGCTATCACCTGTTGATGAGCAACACGGCGTTCCGCCGCGATATCAACGATCCCCAGACGATCACCGATTTTTGCACGGTGGTGAAATCCGTCGAACGGCTGCGCCTATTACTGGTGCTGACCGTGGCAGATATCCGGGCCGTCGGCCCGAATGTCTGGAACGCCTGGAAAGCCGCGCTTCTGCGCGACCTGTATGAGGCGGCCGAAGAACGCCTGACCAGCGGGCATTCCGTCGAGGGCCGTGGTGCGCGAATCGAGCACGCCAAGCATGAAATGCGAGATCTGCTGACCGACCTGCCGGTGGAATCCGTCGACGCCCATATCGCCCGGGGCTATCCGTCCTACTGGCTGTCGTTTGATCCGGATACGCTTGCGTGGCATGCGCGTATCGCGCATGAGGCGGAATCGCGCGCCGCCCCGCTGACGATCAAAAGCCGTGTTGACCGGTTCAAGGGTGCGACTGAGATTACGACTTACGCGCATGATCATCCCGGCCTTTTTTCGCGAATCGCCGGGGCCATGGCGCTCAGCGGCGGCAATATTGTGGATGCGAAAATTTTCACGACGACCGACGGCATGGCCCTCGATACGTTCTGGGTCCAGGACGAAAACGGAGAACCGTTCGAGCGTGCCGATAAACTGGCCCGGCTCTACGCCCGCATCGATCAGACCCTCGCGGGCCGTCTGCGTCCGCGCGACGAGCTGGAGAAAGACGACGGGTTGCCGAGCCGGTTGAAGGTGTTCAAGGTTGCCCCGCGCGTTCTAATCGATAACAAGGCGAGCCGGACACATACCGTCATCGAGGTGAATGGACGTGACCGCACCGGACTGCTCTATGATCTGACGCGCGCGCTATCCGCGCTGAATTTACAGATCGCGTCGGCTCATATCAGCACCTTCGGCGAGGCCGCGGTCGACGTCTTTTACGTCAAGGACGTGTTCGGTCTGCAGATTGCGAATAAGAACAAGCTCGACCAGATTCGGAATTCACTTCTTGTCGTTATGCGGGACCCTACGCCTCAGACTGATACGCATGCACCGGCGGCGGCGGAATAGGCCATGCCATTGCCACGCCGCAATTCGGGCCGATATTGATCTCCATGGAACGCAACCCGGCCCGCAATCGCCGTCTGGCGACCTTTAGGAGGGTGTAAGCGGTATGGCCCTGCTCCGTTCCATCGCCACTGTTGGTGGCTACACAATGATCAGCCGCCTGCTGGGGTTCACCCGCGATATCCTGATTGCGGCGACGCTGGGTGCAGGGCCGGTGGCCGACGCATTTTTCGTGGCTTTCAAGCTACCGAATTTTTTCCGCCGCCTGTTTGCCGAAGGCGCCTTCAATGCCGCCTTTGTGCCACTGTTTACGCGACAGATGTCGGAAGGCGGGCGCGACGCCGCGCGCGCCTTTACCGAGGAAGTGCTCTCCGTTTTTGTCGTCACCCTGCTGTTCTTCGTGACGGCCCTTCAGGTCGCGATGCCCTGGGTCATGTATGGCTTTGCGCCGGGCTTTGCGGACGATCCCTACCGCTTCGGTCTGGCGGTTGAGCTGGCGCAGGTCACGTTTCCCTATCTGTTGTTTATCTCGCTCGTCTCGCAGCTTGGCGGCGTGCTCAATTCGCTGGGCCGGTTTGCCGCGGCGGCGGCGACGCCGATCATTCTCAATCTCTGCCTGATTGGCGCGATTCTGGGTTTGTCGCCATTCCTCGAGACACCCGGTCATGCGCTGGCCTGGGGCGTCGCCGTGGCCGGGGCGGCACAATTTATCTGGCTGATGGTCGCCTGCCACCGGGCGGAATTCCGGCTGCGACTGCTGCGGCCCCGGCTGACGCCGCGGGTAAAGCGGCTGCTGTTCCTGATGCTGCCGGGGGTGATCGGGGCTGGTGTTGTACAGATCAACCTGCTGATTGACGTGGTAATTTCCTCGCTTCTGCCGAGCGGGTCGGTGTCGTTCCTGTATTACGCGGATCGGATAAACCAGTTGCCGCTCGGTGTGATCGGCGTGGCAGTGGGCACCGCACTTCTGCCGCTCTTGTCGCGCCAGCTGCGCGCCGGTGACGATGCCGCCGCCACGGCCAGCACGAACCGCGCCCTTGAATTCGCCCTGCTACTGACGTTACCGGGAGCGATCGCGCTGATGGTGATGCCGGACCTGATCGTGTCGGTGCTCTTCGAACGCGGCGCATTCGGTGTCGCCGAAACCGCGGCGACGTCTGCGGCGCTGGCGGCTTACGCGCTCGGTCTGCCGGCCTATGTGCTGATAAAGGTGCTCGCCCCCGGCTTTTTCGCGCGGGAAGATACGGCGACGCCGGTGAAGGTCGCAGCGTTCTGTGTAGCCATCAATCTGTTCCTTAATCTCGCACTGATGGGGCCGTTGCTGCATGTCGGCATCGCCCTCGCGACGGCTATATCGGCGTGGATCAATGCCGGGCTTCTGGCGTGGCTGCTTGTGCGTCGGGGGCATTTCGTGGCCGATGCGCGGCTGCGGCGCGCGATCCCCAGGATATTGCTGGCAAGTGCGGCGATGGGGGGTGCGTTGTGGTTCGCACAGGATGTGCTTTCCGGCATCGCGGATGCGGATGCGGCCCGTGCCGCCGTTGTTCTCGCCGTCCTGGTTGCGCTGGGCCTGGTCGTGTTTGCAGCAGCAGCGGTCGGTTTCGGTGCCGCTCGGCTCGCCGATATCAAGCGCCTGCTTGACCGTTCGTCGGGTTGAGGCGATAACCCGCGCGCTTTCACACTACGGGATATTTCACGATGAACCGGATCTTCTCCGGCGTGCAGCCGACCGGCAATCTGCACCTCGGCAATTACCTGGGCGCGATCCGAAACTTCGTCGGCCTGCAGAACGATTACGAATGCATCTATTGCGTCGTCGATCTGCACGCGATCACCGTATGGCAGGATCCGAAAGAACTTGTCGGCAATACGCGGGAGGTGACGGCAGCCTTCCTCGCCGCCGGCATCGATCCGAAGGGTAGCATCATCTTCAATCAGAGCCAGGTATCTGCCCACGCGCAGCTGGCCTGGATCTTCAACTGCGTCTCGCGGCTCGGCTGGCTGAACCGGATGACCCAGTTCAAGGAAAAGGCGGGCAAGCACCGCGAAACCGCCTCGGTCGGGCTTTATGCCTATCCGAACCTGATGGCGGCCGACATCATGGCCTATAAGGCGACACATGTGCCGGTCGGTGAAGATCAGAAGCAGCACCTGGAATTGACACGCGACATCGCCCAGAAATTCAATACCGATTTCGGTGTCGAGTTCTTTCCGATCGTTGAGCCGCTGATTTTCGGCGAGGCGACCCGCGTCATGAGCCTGCGGGACGGATCGAAGAAAATGTCGAAATCCGATCCGTCGGACCAGTCGCGAATTACGTTCACGGATACGGCGGATGAGATTTCGAAAAAAATCCGGCGGGCAAAAACCGACCCCGAAGAGCTTCCGTCGGAAACAGACGGCCTGAAAGAACGGCCGGAAGCCGCCAACCTCGTCGGTATTTATGCGGCGCTTTCCGGTCAGACGTCGGCCGACGTACTGCAGGAATTCGGCGGGCGCGGGTTCGGTGATTTCAAGCCGGCCCTTGCCGACCTGGCGATCGAGAAACTCGCACCCATATCGGATGAGATGCGCAAGCTGATGGCCGACCCCGGTCACATAGATGCCGTCCTTGCTGATGGTGCAGAGCGGGCGCGCGCACTCACCGATCCCATCCTGCGCGAAATCCACGAAATCGTTGGCCTGATTTCATCCTGAAACGGGTCTGCTGCCGACTGGCCGTCGCCGGGATACGCGCAACCGAGATATGTGTGACAAGGTGACGCCTATGACCGACGCCCCCTTGCGTCGCAGGATCGAAGGGCGCAAAAAGACCTCGTTCGCATACATCCAATAAGATCCGACCATGCAGATTTACCTGCCAATCGCCGAAATGTCGCTCAATGCGCTTATGCTGCTTGGGCTCGGAGGTATGGTGGGCTTTCTGTCGGGTATGTTTGGCGTCGGCGGCGGCTTTCTGATGACGCCGCTGCTGATCTTTATCGGTGTGCCACCGGCTGTCGCGGTAGGAACCGAAGCCAACCAGGTCGTCGCAGCTTCCGTATCTGGCGCGCTGGCCCACTGGCGCCGAGGCAACGTCGATTTCCGGATGGGCATTGTCCTGATGATCGGCGGATTTATCGGCTCTACGCTTGGCGTCTCGCTGTTTACCTTCCTGCGTGGGATCGGCCAGATCGATTTCGTGATCGCGGTTTCCTACGTGCTCTTTCTTGGCATCGTCGGCGCGCTGATGGTGGTGGAAAGCGTGCGCGCGTGGTTTCGCAGTCGCAATCCGTCGGCACCGCGCCGCAAGCTGCACTATCACACCTGGCTCCACGGTCTGCCGTTCAAGATGCGGTTCCGGCGCTCGAAGCTCTATATCAGCGCCTTGTTGCCACTCGGCATCGGTGTCTTTGTAGGTATCCTCGCGGCCATCATGGGCGTCGGCGGTGGCTTCGTCATGGTTCCGGCAATGATCTATCTGCTGGGAATGCCGACCTCGGTTGTCGTCGGCACATCGCTTTTCCAGATCGTCTTTGTCACCGCAAACGTCACGTTTCTGCAATCGGTCAACAACCAGACCGTCGATATTGTGCTCGCCATGCTGCTGGTTGTCGGCAGCGTCTTCGGCGCGCAGATCGGCGCCCGCGTTGGATCGCGGTTGCGGGGCGAAGAGGTGCGTATTGCGCTGGGGCTGATTGTGCTCGCGGTCTGTGCACGCGTCGCCTGGACCTTGGTGGTGACGCCGGATAACCTGTACTCGCTGGGTATCGGGGGTACACATTGATGTTCCCTGTGAAGAGACGCTTTGCCCGATGCTGTGCGATTTTTGGTGCTCTTTTCCTTGCGGCGCCGGCGGCGGCACAGAGTATCGTCGTCGATCTGTCTACCCGCGAAGTGGCGATCTCGACCGGGTTTACCGGCGCTGAACTGCTCCTGTTCGGTGCCACCGAAGGTTCCGGCGATATCGTGGTTACGGTTGAGGGCCCGAGACGGGACGAGATCATCCGCCGGAAGGAACGGGTCGCCGGGATCTGGGTGAACGGTGCGTCGGTAACGTTCGAAAAAGCGCCGGCCTATTACCGGACTGCGGCATCGAAACCACTGGATGAAATCGCGGCGCCGGCAATTCTCGAAAAACTGCAGATCGGCTCTGACCGGATCGATCTTTTTACGCGGACGGCGGGCGACGCCGCGAGTGTTCTGACGTTTCGCGAGGCGTTTATTCGCACCAAAAAACGTCAGGCGCTCTATAGCGAGGACATGTCCGACCTAAAGATCATCCGCGGGCGTCTGTTTCGCTCAACGATCCCGTTTCCGGTGAATGTGCCGATCGGGACCTATCAGGTGACTGTCCATCTTTTCAAGAACGGCCAGCTCGTCAGCAGCGAGAAAACGCCACTGACTGTCCAGAAGGTCGGTCTTGAAGCAAAGATATACGACTTCGCACACGATCATGCCGCCTGGTATGGCGCGATTGCTATTGCAATCGCGCTTATGGCAGGCTGGTTCGCTGGCGTTATCTTCAGAAGGGCCTGACCATGAACGATGAGATTGCCGATACCGAGCCGGAAGAAACGGCGTTCGAGGATGCCGCGCCGCCGGATCCGTCCGCGCGGAGCAACCGTGTCTTTCTCTGTGTTGTCGACAATACACAGGAATGCATCAACGCCATTTATTTCGCGGCCTGCCGTGCCCGGCGGACGGGGGGACGTCTTGCCCTCCTCTACATCATGGAACCGGCGGAATTTCAGCATTGGATGGCCGTCGAAGAAAAAATGCGCGAAGAGGGTCGTGCCGAAGCCGAGGATTTTCTGCACAAGCATTCTTCGCAGGTTCAGGAATGGACCGGCGAACTGCCGACGCTTTACATACGCGAGGGTAAATCTGCCGAAACCATTCTCGCCCTCATCGAGGAAGAACCGCGGATCTCGATCCTGGTACTTGGCGCCGGTACCGACAAGAAGGGCCCGGGGCCGCTGGTATCGTCTATCGGCGGCAAGTTGTCCGGCAAGTTCCCGATTCCGATCACCATCGTGCCGGGAACACTGTCGTCTGAACAGCTCGATATGCTGACCTGACGCTTGTTCCGGTATTGGCCCCGCCTTCCTTGACTGCATCCCCAATGATCCTGCGCAATATCTGGTATTTCGGCATCGCCTCGCGCGATGTCGGCGCCGGCAAGCTTGTGCATCGGGAACTCTGCGGGCAGCCGGTCGTATTCGGCCGCATGGCGGGCGGTGACGTATTCGCGCTGCGCGATAACTGTCCTCATCGCGGTGCGCCGTTATCTGCCGGGCGTATCCGGGGCGACGAGGTCGAATGCTGCTATCACGGCTGGACCTTCGATCGCCACGGATGCTGTACGTCTATTCCTGCCCTTGTCGCAGATGACCCGGTCGATCTGGCAAAGATCACGGTGGGCAGCTTTCCGGTGCGCGAACGCCAGGGTATTATCTGGATCTGGTTCGGTGACGGCGACGGCGCCGATATTGCGGCTCCCGAGGTGCCGGATGTCGGTGACGCCGCGCCGCAGATCGTCCACGCGCTCGAATTTCCGGTGAATATCGACCACGCGGTGGTCGGGCTGATTGACCCGGCCCATACGCCGCATGTGCATGAATCGTGGTGGTGGCGCAGGCCCGGCGAACGGCGTGACAAGGAAAAGCATTTCGCGCCGACACCGCTCGGGTTCGACATGACGGTTCACCGCGCGTCGTCGAATTCAAAGGTCTACCGGTTGCTCGGCGGCGCGCCCGAGGTCCAGATTGCCTTTGCTCTCCCCGGTATCCGGATCGAGCATATCAGTGCCGGCAGGAATTTTTACTGCGGGATGACCGCGTGTACGCCGGTCGATGAGAACCGCACGCTCACCACCCATATGATGTGGTGGTCCATGCCGTGGCTGACCCTGTTCAAACCGCTTGCTATGCCCTTTGTGCGGTCCTTTCTTGGACAGGATCAGGCGGTGTTCGAAAAACAGGCCAGGGGTCTTCGCTGGGATCCCGATCTGCGTCTGACCGGTCAGCCCGACCAGCAGGCGAAGTGGTATTTTCGGTTGAAAAACGAGTGGGAACGCAGCGCGGCTGCTGGCAAAGCGTTTGAAAATCCCTTGTCGGAAACGACCTTGCGATGGCGCACCTGATCGCCTGAAGCTGTCGTTCGATTCTTCCTTTCAGCTGTCCTCAGTCGTTATTCCAGTGACCGTAATGTTTAATTTCTGCGGTTTTCTACTTGGGGACCGGCAGTCAAGGGCTGTGTCCCGACCGGGTGACAGCGATGCTGTTCACGTCAAATTAACCATAATTGCCGAAACCCAATAACTTTCCGCATGCGAAATGATTTGAAAGCGGCCTCAATATCAACGGGTTGCAACAGGGCGAATCCATGACCCCTGTTTTCAGGTTGATCTTAACTTCCGCTTAACCCAATTTCTCCTCATCGAATGACGGTTGAGACCTTCGAAAACCGTCGCGAATAACAGGCCGTGATGACCCTGAATGATTAACGTCGTTACCGAAGCAACGCCCAATCCCGCCACGCTTAAATTCATTCCCGGTTGCCTGGTAATGACGGCGGGGACGGCGAATTTTGCGTCGCCGGACATGGCGGAGAAAGCGCCTCTGGCGCTTCGGCTATTCGGGATCGACGGGGTGAGGGGGGTGTTTTTCGGGGCTGAATTTGTATCGGTAGCGAAAAGCGAGACGGCGGACTGGCAGGCGCTTGAGCCGTTTGTCACCGCGGCAATCGAAGCGCATTTCGCTTCGGGAGATCCTGTTGTGCTGCCTGCCGAAGAACATGACGCCGGCACCGAAGATGACGCGGAAGAAGACGAGGTCGTCGGGCAGATCAAGGAGTTGCTCGACACGCGGATAAGACCGTCGGTGGCGCTGGATGGCGGCGATATCGTTTATCGCGGGTTTGAGCGCGGTGTCGTTTACCTGAGCCTGCAGGGTGCCTGCGTCGGCTGCCCGAGTTCAACGGCGACACTTAAAATGGGTGTCGAGAATTTGCTGAAACACTACGTGCCCGACGTGCTTAGGGTCGAGGCGATCGAATAGCTCCTTTTGGCGCACCGACGAGGCCGGCACGGGGCCGCAACGCGATCGCGGAAGAAACGGGAAAACGAAACCGACCCACAAAAAATTGGGCGGAGTCGAAAGGATGGATGGGACATGGCCAGATCGGTTAAAGCCCCCGCGGGGACGGGTGTGATGTTTCACAAGACCGCAATTGCGGTGCTTATTGCGGGCGCCACCGGCATGTTCGCCGTCGGGGCGCTGACAAAAATTGATTTTGCGCCGACTGATGCGGGTCACGCAGCCGGGGCGCAGAATTCGGCCCCTGCCGCCAACCTGCCGATTTCAAAGACGAAGGTACGCTTCGCGACAACCGGTGTTGGTGAGGCCGCGCTGGCGAAACCGCTCGACGTGACCCTCGCCCATTCGACTAGTAAATTGTGGGATTTGTTCCGTGATATCGGCTACGACATTGAAGGTGTGCGGGTCCACGGAGAAGTGCCGCGCCTGTTTCTGGCGACCCTGCCGCAGGATTTAAGGCACCAGCCGCGTGCCGAATTGCGTAAAACGACATTCATCAAATCGACCCTGCCGCTTATTCTGCACGTCAATGAGCTGATCATGCAGGATCGCGCGCGCGTCATCTGGTTGCGCGACCAGGAAGCCGAAGGCCGTATGCCCGGCGAACGGGATCGGGCCTGGCTTGAAGAAACGGCGGAGCGTTACGGCGCAAAGAGTGCCGACCCAGTTGCCCTGCTCGCACATGTCGATATCATCCCGCCGTCGCTTGCAATTGCCCAGTCGGCGGAAGAAAGCGGATGGGGAACGTCCCGCTTCGCGCGCGAAGGCAACGCATTATTCGGCCAGAGAGCCTATAAGGCGCACAAGAAGGGTATCGTTCCAGAGAAACGTCCCGACGGTACAACCTTCCGAGTGCGTGCGTTCGATCACCTGATCGACGGGGTAAAATCCTACGCGCATAATCTAAACAGCCACTCCGCTTATCGTGACTTCCGGAATGAGCGCGCCAAGATGCGGGCCGAAACGGGTGAGATTGATGGATATCGTCTGGCGGGTGCGCTGTTGCGGTATTCGGAGCGTGGCGCCGATTACATCAAGACGCTTCGCGTGATTATGCGGGTCAACACGTTACGAGCGTTTGACGATGCCAAGCTGGGTCGGTCGGTTTCGCCCGACGCCTAAACCTGCGCCCTACCCTGCTCCCGATCCTGCGCCCAGCTCAGCGAAGCGTCAGCCCTTCGGCACATAGAATTGCAGACCGTACCAGTGCCAGCGCCCTTCCCGCGTTGGCATCGTACAGTTTATCCGCGCACGCCCGCTTGGAAATGCATTCTCGAGACGAACTTCGACCCGGGAGCCCAGCCGTTCGAGCCTTGCTTTTCCCTGGCCCGATGCATAACAGGCCAGACGTGAAAGCCGCTGATCCGCTGGCCCGTTGACGGTGAATCCGAAAATCGGCGGATTGTTGTCGCGTTTCAGCATAGGGTCGAGCGGAGAGATGTCGGAGACATTCAACGGCAACGCGTTGACTGCCAGCCGGAAGCGGCTATCGCCGCCAAAATTTTCATTCATGGCGAAGCGCGGCAGGTAGGCCATGTCGGCGTCCGGGTGAAGGACGCCCGAATGTTGCCCGAAGCCGGTCGCATGCCCGGCTTCTTTTGCTACCGCCCCGACCGCCAGGCTGAATTCGCCGTACGGATAAGCGATCATCGTTGGCGCCTCGCCGAGCTCGGCTCCGAAACGTTCGTTCGATTTCTGCAGGTCGGCACGGTTCTGCTCGGGGCTAGTGGATGCCATATGCAGATGCGTATGGGTCTGGCTTCCGATCGTCGCCCCTGCTTTCTTCAGCTCACGGATTTGATCCCAGCTCATATACCCGCCAATCCGGCGGTCGACCGGATTGGTCGCGACAAACAGGGTGAAGGGGAACCCTGCTTTTTTAAGCCGGGGGAACGCTTCGGCATAGACAGACAGAAAGGCATCGTCGATCGAAATCCCGACCGTGCGGCCTGGCAGTAGCTGTTTTGCCCTCAGCCGGGCGATAATTTCCGGTATCGGCAGCACGTTATATTGGGGCTTCGACAGTTCCGCCAAATGCGCCTCGAACTGATCGAGACGAATATTCGTCGATGGATGCACGCTTTCGCCGAACCGATGATACATCACGACGACGGCGGAACTCTGGGGTTCCGCGGTTTGGGCTGGCAACGGCGCACCCGCAGTGACGGCAAGTGACAGCGCCAGTATTCCGTTTCGAACAAAGTGTTTCATCTTAATTTCTGTCGGCTGCCCGAATTTTGCCCAGAGATTGCCCAGACGTCGCTTAGCGTTTGCACTGTAGTGCGTCAATAATTCTGTTCACAAGCCTGTTATCAAAAGATTTACAAAGATCAAGGTCTTCTTGCGTTGATTTCCGGCGCGCTGCCGGGGGTATGTGATATCCTCGCTGCTCACCGTTGAGATCACTGGCCGACATCACGGGGCCGGGCCGTTCGTCGCGCCGGGGGGCATCATCGGTTCCGGAAGATCGGCGTCCTGCACGAGATCGTAGTCACGCGCATTGAACAGTTGATAGTGCCACCATTCGTTGCGGAAAAAATCCCATCCCGCCGTTGTCATAATCTTCATCAGCAGATGGCGGTTGCGCTGCGCTTCGGCACCAATGCCGGGATTGCCGTGATGGGAGAGCGGTGTGAACGCGTCGAAGCCGGTCCCCATATCCAGGTCGTTGCCCGCCGCATCGATTAAGGTGAGATCGACGGCGACACCCCTTGAATGGGGCGAGCCGCGATGTGGATCCGCCAAGAATTCCGGGTCGGGGGTATGATTCCACAGCGCCCATTGTGCCTCGGTCGGCCGCAGCGCATCAAAGATGCGAAACCGCAGCTCCAGGACGCCGGCCAGTCGGATTGCTTCATCCAAGGCAGCCGCGGCGGCGTAGTGCAGATAGCAGCCGGGCCGGGCATAGACCGGCGCGCCTGTGAAATTGTCGGGGGTGGCGTAGGCAATTTCGATTTCCACATCGAAGTCCGGGTGGCGGATATCGACGAGGGTCATGTATTTCTCACGCTGGTTCTCCGGTCTGAGATAGAGGATAAAGCTAACATGATCGAATCGAATCATATGACAGACTGTTGCAGCATATGCCGTTGACTTTGGCACTGGAGACCAGCGGGGATGCGTGTGCCGCAGCACTTGTTGCCGACGGTGAAGTACTCGGTGTCCGTCAGGTGGAAATGAGCCGCGGTCATGCCGAAGTCCTTGTGCCCATGGTGCAGGATCTTGCCCGGGAAGCGGATGTTGCGCTGACAGCGCTTGATCTCATCGGTGTTACGCGCGGGCCCGGTTCCTTCACAGGGCTGCGTACCGGCATCGCGGCGGCGCGTGGTTTCGCCATTGCCTCCGGGGCGCCGGCCGTCGGCGTCTCGTCGCTGCTGGCTGTCGCGCGCGGCGCGGCAAGGGTTTCGCTGGAGCCCCGCCCCATTCTCTGTATTCTGGACACAAGACGCGCCGATTACTTCGCGCAGACATTCGATCAGACCGGCATGGCGACCGGGGAACCTGGTGTGATGGGCGTTGAAGATCTGCTTTCGCTGATTGGCTCATTGCACCCGGAACGGCGCCCGGAACTGCACCCGGTATTGGCAGGCAACGCTGTCTCGAGGCTGCTGTCGGCGTATGATGGCGATCCGGATACGCTTCGGCGGGTGCCGGGCACCGGCAGCCCCGATCCTGTCGATGTCGCCGCGCTCGCCGAGGCAATTCTCTGCAAACCGGTGTTCAGCAGAGAAGGGGTGGCGCAGGACACACTGTCTCCTTTATATCTGAGGGCGCCCGAGGCACAACTTCCCGCGAATGGAGGACGGCTGAAGCGATGACAGGGTATGAACTGTCCGTGGTCGAAGAGACTGATATCGGTGCGATGGCGCGTATTCACGCCTTGTCGTTTGACGATGTGTGGACCGGTGCGATGATCCGGCGCATTCTGACCATGCCCGGGGCATTTGGCATTGTCGCGCGGCACGGGCGCCAATGGAGCGTCGCGGGCTTCGCGTTACTTCGCCAGGCGGCAGACCAATGCGAAATCCTGTCACTGGCGGTTTCGCCCGAATTACGCGGCGATGGCGTGGGCGGGTTTCTATTTGACGGCGCGATGGAGCAGGCCGCGAATGCGGGCGCCACCAGGCTGTTTCTTGAAGTTGCCGAGGATAACGATGTCGCCCGCCGGCTGTATGAGAGCCGGGGTCTGCTTCCCGGCCGTCGCCGGCCGGATTACTATAGGCGCAAGGACGGGACCACGGCGTCAGCTGTGACAATGTCGTGTAGGCTTGAAGCGCAGGACGTCCGTGCGCCTCGCTAGTCCGCTTTTTCGTTGGAACTGAACGTGACGGCTATTTCTTTTCTACCAGCAGCGTATATAGATCGCCGTCAGGTCGTTCGCGGTCGAGTGCAACGATTAGATGGCCCAGTTCAGTCAGTGAGTCCGGGACGTTCTTGAGTGGTTCGTCCCCGAGTAGCCGAATTTGCAGCACTTCTCCTTGATTCATCTTCTCGATCTGGAGTCGCGCCTTTACGAATGTCATCGGACAGAGGTCTTGTGTGATGTCGAGGAAATAGTCAGGCAAAAGGTTTTTTCTATTCATCTGTCGAGTATTAAAAAAACATTGCGAAAATGAAGATACGATCTTATAAAGACGCCGTTTATGTCAAGCAAAGGTCCAATCTATGACTGAGAATTCCTCTTCTGACGACAGCGACATCATTGCATGGACCGCGGATATAGTGGCATCACATGTTCAAAACAATAGTGTGGCGATAAGTGATCTGCCTGTCCTTATCAAGACTGTTCATGATTCCCTGTCGGGTCTTGGCGGAGAAAATCCGGCCGAAAAGCCGCAGCCGGCCGTGTCTATCCGGCGGTCGATCACGCCGGATTTCATTATTTGTCTGGAAGATGGCCGGAAACTCAAGATGCTGAAACGTCATTTGTCGACGGCTTATGGCATGACTCCGGGAGAATATCGCGAAAAATGGGGACTGCCTGCCGATTATCCGATGGTCGCGCCGAACTATGCCAAACAGCGCAGTTCTCTCGCCAAAAAGATAGGGCTGGGCAAACGCCGGGGCGTCTAGCTGATTCCCGCTAATCGTCCGAAGCCATGTTCGGACGTCGATTTTTTGGCTATACTGTTTCCAGTGCCTAATTTTTAGGGGCGTGGAAACGTCTATGACTTCACGAATAGAACAGCTTTGCAAGGACAAGGGCCTCAAGATGACCGGTCAACGGCGGGTCATTGCACAAGTGCTGTCTGCTGCACAGGATCATCCCGACGCGGAGGAACTTCACAAGCGGGCGGCGTCAATCGATGACCGCATCAGCCTTGCGACCGTATACCGGACAGTTCGCCTTTTCGAGGAGGCGGATATTCTTGAGCGCCATGATTTTCGCGATGGACGCGCGCGCTTCGAGACAGCCGAAGACGGCGATGGACACCATCACCACATTATCAACGTGCGGAGCGGTGAGGTGGTTGAGTTTGAGGATGAGGTGCTGGAGGCACTTAAACGCCGGATTGCGGCAGATCTAGGTTTCAAGATCGTTGGCGAACGTCTGGAGCTCTATTGCGTACCGATTGGCGATGACGAAGAGGTTGAAAAGTGAAGCTGCCTGGTAACGGCACACCCGATAACGGTTCAAAGGCGAACACCTGATGGACGGTGCTGAACTTCCCGCGCAGGCGTTCGAGCCGATCCACGTCGGCAATCTTGTCGCCCGCCTGGCGAATACGACGGAAGAGATAGAGGCTGCGCAATCTCTGCGCTATCGCGTTTTCTATGAGGAGATGTCGGCGATCCCGTCTGCCGAGGTCAAGTCGACACGCAGGGATTTCGACCGTTTCGATGAGATTTGCGACCATCTTCTGGTGATTGACACAAAACGCTCTGATCTCCCCGGCGGCGTTGTCGGGACCTACCGGGTGCTTCGCAGTACGGTCGCCGAGCAGAATGGTGGTTTCTACACGTCCGATGAGTATGAAATCGGGCGCCTTATAACTGGGCAGGGTGACACGCTGGAACTTGGCCGTTCCTGCGTCGAGGAAGAGTATCGTAACCGGCCGACGATGCAGCTGCTCTGGCAGAGCATCGCCGCGTATATATCTCACTATGACATCGCCATCATGTTCGGCTGTGCAAGTATGCCGGGTATAGACCCGGAGGCGCTCGCGCTGCCCCTGTCCTATCTGTACCATTACCATCTTGCGCCGCCCGCGCTGCGGCCGGTTGCGTTGAAAGAGCGATATGTCGATATGCGGCTTTTGCCGGAAGACCGGATCGACCAGCGTCAGGCATTGGCGGAGCTTCCGCCGCTGATCAAAGGCTATCTGCGGCTCGGCGGGTTTGTCGGCGATGGCGCGGTGGTCGATCACCAGTTCAATACGACGGATGTCAGCATCATCGTAAAGACGGACCTGGTTACGGAAAAATACATGAAACATTATGACCGCAAGAGTCGGCGCGACGGCGAAGACGAGGGGCTATAGTCAATGGGATCGCCGTTGCGGGCCTTTGTCCGGATCGCCGCCTACCTTGCCGTAACGTTAGCAATTTTTCCCGTTCAGGTGTTTGCCGTTCGGTTTAATCGCAAGCTATCGATCAGCCTGCCCCTTCTCTACCACCGGCTCTGCGTCCGCATCCTCGGATTTCAGATCCGCATCCATGGCGAAATGGCCGCGACCGCGCCGGTTCTGTTTGCCTGCAATCACACGTCCTATTCCGATATTTCCATTCTCGGCGCCCTGTTGCCGGCCTCGTTCGTGGCGAAGGCAGAGGTCGCCAGCTGGCCGTTTTTTGGTGGCCTTGCGAAGTTGCAACGGACAGTTTTTGTCGATCGCCGCCCGGCGAAGGCGACAGTCCAGCGCGACGAAATGGTCCGGCGGCTTGAGGACGGCGACAATCTGATCCTGTTCCCCGAGGGGACAAGCTCCGATGGAAATGCCGTTCTGCCTTTCAAAAGCGCGCTCTTCAGTGTTGCCCAGGTTGAACCCAACGGTGAGCCTCTTCTTGTTCAGCCCGTCTCGATTGCGTATACGCGGCTCGACGGCATGCCTGTTGGGCGGGCGCTGCGCCCGTATTTTGCCTGGTATGGCGACATGACGCTGGCTCCCCATTTCTGGGAAGTCGCCGGGCTTGGCCATGCAACGGTCGATGTCGTGTTTCATCCGCCCGTGACGATCCGCGACTACGAGACCCGAAAAGATCTGGCAGAGCACTGTTTCAACGTGGTTGCCGACGGCGTGTCGGTGGCAAATGCCGGCCGCCTCGAGGGCCTGCGAACGGTGGTTGCCTCATGACCGGCGGTCATGTCGGCGATGTGTGTGGTCAATGTATGTTAGCGGCCTATACATCGGTTGACACTTTGGACTCCGGTGCTAGTTTGCGAAAAATGAACAGCGGCAAAGGGTTGCAGAGTAGTCTGGCGGTCAATCAAGCAGTTGGTAGACCTCGCGACACGCTCATGGCTAACAGGCGCCCTTATTACACACACTGACAACCGATCCGGGAAAGCCTCT
>CAJIYX010000019.1 GCA_905181725.1 Alphaproteobacteria bacterium UBA830 | reverse complement strand
TAATGGGTATTACATCTGGGGTTTGACCGCACGCCTGCTCGTCGCACTCAGAAACACGTTGGGGAAACCATGATCCGTCTGATTTTACTAACTTTTATTCCTTTGCTTTTACCTTTTGTCGGTTGGTTCGTGTGGCGTGTGTTCTCGGGCAAGCCCAAGATCGATCCGCAGTCTGGCGATCAGGTGGTGCCGGACTTTGAGAAGGCACCGCGCGGGAAGCTGCTGGCAATCGGATTCGGGCTGATGGTTGTGACCGTCGGGGCATTCCTGCTGTTTCAGCATCAATTCGTCGACGAGCCCTATACGGGCATCGATGCCAAGGAAGTTGAGCAGCAACTGGAAGAAGAAAAAATGCGTCTAAGAGAGCAAAAACAGCAGTGACGGCTGTCGAAAAAATAACACCGCCGGACTGGATGGATGCACCGGATACGGTTGCACTCTTCAACGCGTTTTCAGCCGGCGGCGCCTCTGTTCGGTTCGTTGGTGGATGCGTGCGTGACGCTGTGCTGGGGCGCGATGTCAGCGATATCGATCTGGCAACGGATGCGGTACCTGATCGTGTTATCAAGCTGTTGGACGAAAAGAATATCAGGGCGGTGCCGACAGGGATCGACCACGGCACGATTACGGCAATTCCCGATCAGCGGCGCTTTGAGATCACCACGTTGCGGCAGGATGTCGAAACCGATGGTCGCCGGGCCGAGGTGAAATTTTCCAAAGACTGGGCGGTCGATGCGTCGCGGCGCGATTTTACCATGAACGGCCTGTCCGCCGATCCCGACGGCACGGTTTACGACTATGTAGACGGTCTGTCCGATCTGCGCGCCGGGCGCGTCCGGTTTATCGGTGCTGCCGAGGAACGTATCACCGAAGATTATCTGCGGATTCTTCGCTTTTTCAGGTTTCACGCAAGCTATGCATCGACCATCCCGGATGCAGCAGCATTACAGGCGTGTCGCGAGGCGGCGAGCTATGTCGAAAAACTCTCGGGCGAGCGGGTCTGGCAGGAGCTATCGCGGATATTGGTGATAGCCGAACCCATGCAGGTCTTCGGCCTGATGGAAGACGCCCGAATTCTGCGGCTTCTTTTGCCGGTCGGACGCTCGGCATCGAGGCTGGAGGCCCTGGCGGCGCTCGAGGGGATGGTCAGGTTGGCGCCGGAGCCGATCCGTCGTCTGACCGCACTGATTCAACCTGACCGCCAGGAGGCATCGCAGATCGCGACACGGCTGCGCCTGTCACGGGCGGAAACCTCCCGCCTGGATAACCTGAGTGCCAGCCGGGGAGAATCGCGCGCCGGCATGCCGGAACTAGCGTTGCGGCGGTCGCTCTACACACTTGGTGTCGATTTGTTCCAGGATCTGATCCTGCTCGACTGGGCCGACCAGATCGCGCGGGAGCCGTCTGTTGCCGCGGGTAACATCCTGGACTGGAAAGGCACGTGGGATGCCGCCCATGACTGGGCCCCGCCCGGATTCCCGGTGACCGGTGAGGATGTTATCGCGGCCGGAGTCGAGGAAGGCCCCGATGTCGGCGAAATTCTGGAAGATATCGAGGACTGGTGGATCGAACAGGCGTTCAGGCCGGATCGTGACGGGTGTCTGGAGCGTTTACGGCTGATGATGCGGCGGAGTTGATCTCGCAGGTTCCCGGATTACGCGTCCGGGAATCGCTTGCGGAGTTCTTCCAGGGTCAGCCGCTCACGCATCTCGTCATCCAGATAGTCCACGCCTATCCCGTATTCGTCCCAGCGCCCGGCAATCTTGCGTTCCAGCTCAGGGTCCATCGCCGCGATCGGTGACATCCGCCGCCCGCCCCAATCAGGGTTGGGTTCGAACGTCCAGTTGCGGGTCGCGTCGATCAGAACGCGTGTCCAGCGCGCCGTGCCGAATTTCCGGATGTTGACGTGTTCCGGTCGTGTCGACGGGTCCAGTACTGAGCCGAAACTGGGGCCGAACGTCGTTACGCCGTCTTCGCCGGCATTGACGCGAAACGCCATCGCCCATTCGCGCGCCTCCCAGTCGCGCAGATCGATATCTTCCTCGACGACCATCACGTTCTTGAAGAACCATTGACCGGCGGATGTCCCCCAAAGGGTGTTGGCGATCTGCTGGGCATGGCCGTGATAGCGCTTCTGGATCTGGATCACGATATTCATGCCGGTGACTACCGGCGGCATCCAGACGTCGAGCACACCGTCAACGCCGGCATCTTCGAGCATGTTCCAGGCGATCGCCGACCACGAATACGCGCATAGCGCTGAATCCTCGCTCGGGAAACCGGGGCGTGCACCTTCCAGTGCGCCGCGCATGATGGGGTTGTCGCGGTGGGTAATGCATTCGATCTGCAGCACTGGCTTGGGCGACGGCGTGCCGCCTTCATGACCGGGATAATCCGCGAACGGGCCTTCCATGACGAAGGTTTCGGGGTTCGGGTCGATAAATCCTTCGATGACGAACTCGGCATTTGCCGGTACTTCGAGATCGTTGGTCTCGCATTTTATCAGTTCGACCGGCTTGCCCAGGATTGAGCCCATCATGTCCCATTCGCAGATGCGACGTGGGAAAGGGCTGCCCGCACAGAACGGTAATACATCGTGCCAGCCATGGACCAGTGCCACCGGCATTTTCTCGCCGCTATTTCCGTGCTTGCTGAAATGTCCGCCCCAGCCCTGGGTCGGCAGCATTAGCTTGGCGATCTTGTTGCGCCCGGCGACCATGCCGCGATACAGCCCGACATTCGCGCGGCCTGTATCCGGATCCTGGGTCACGACGCCGCAATAGGTGTCGATGTAACGTCCGCCGTCGGAACCGAACCAGCGTGGTGCCGGGAACTGTCCAAGGTCGATCTGGTTGTCGCGCAGAATATTGGCTTTAACCGGCCCGCTTTCGACCGACACGGGCGCCAGCGGCTCCCGGTAGCGGTCCTTGAAATGACGCACCAGATCCTTGTCCGACGTTTCCGGCGGTAAGCCCGCCATGATCGCCGTGCGCTCGCGCGTCGACAGCCCGCAGGTCATGAGGCGGGTGCACAGCGTGTCGGTGTGGTCGCGGATGTTCTCAAAAATCAGCGCCGGGCCGCCCAGCGCCATGTTGGCGCGCGTGATGGCGCCGATTTCCTCGTCCCAGTCGACGCGTGCGCCGATGCGTTTGAGTTGTCCTGCATCCTCAAGGGTCTTGATCCAGGATCGCAGGCTGTTGCTTTGTTCTGAGCTTGTCATGTGGTCTCTCCCCGTGAGTGAAACATAGCTGTGGCACGTCTGTTCGAAAAGGGCCGGGGCGTCTGGATTTGTTTGCCCGTCTGTGCAACCATTTGAAAAACGGAGGGATGCGATGCATACCGGCTATGCACTCGTATGGATGGCGGCCGAGAGAACGCCGGAGCATCCCGCACTTGTCGACGACCGCACGGATCGACGGCTTACCTATGCAGAGCTGATAGCAGAAGTCGATGCGGTCGCCGCCGGGTTTGCCGCCAACGGTATCGGCAGAGGGGCGAGGGTCGCGATTGCTCTGCCCAGCGTGTGGGAACACTGCATCGCGCTTCTCGCGCTGATGCGTCTTAATGCTGTCCCCGCTGTCCTGAATTTCCGGCTGAAGCCGGATGAAATTGTCGGGCTGTGCAGGGCCAGTAGCGTCGATGCGGCGGTTATCCTGCCCGATGCTGCACTGGCGCAGGTGATAGAGGCGGCGCTGCCGGACGGCGCGCCGATCTGGGCGGTCGGCGCCGAGATCGGCCCGGCCCGGAGTTTCTCTGGCTGCCGGGCAGACCCTGTAAAACTGGGCGCCTATGAAAAGCCGGCCGAAACCGACATGGCGTTCCTGTTCTATACGTCGGGTACGACCGGCTTGCCCAAGGCGGTGGTTCTGAACCACCGGTCGATAGAACATCGTGTGATTGGCGTGTCGACCCAGGGCGGGCTGCGCCAGGGTACGCATAATCGGACGCTTGGCTGTATGCCGATCAGCCATGGGATTGGCTTTTTCGGCGTATTTCTACCGACGCTCGCCTTTAACGGGACATATTTCGTCGTGTCCGAATTCAATCCGCCGGTGATTGTCGATCTGATCGAGCGGGAAAAAATCACCTATGCCTTCTGCGTGCCGACGATGTTCCAGGCATTGGTCGGGGCACCCAATTATGCATCCACAAAAATGTCGTCGATGGAGATCGCGCTATATGGCGGGATCACGATCGACCCGGACCTGCTGGCACATATCGATACTGAATGGGGCGGCACGGTCCGACATATATATGGGACGACGGAAACCATGTGCACGCTGTCGAACCCCGATCCGGTGGGCCAGCACGCGACGCTGCGTACCTGTTATCTCTGCCGGACGCGCGTTGTTCGTGTCGAGGGCGAGGGGCCTGATGATATCGTGGCGCCGGGTGAAGAGGGCGAACTCATCATGGACGCTTCCACCGGTACTGTCTTTGTCGAATATCTGGGGCGGCCCGATGCCACGGCGGAGAAATTGCGCGACGGCTGGTACTATACCGGCGATATTTTTCGCCAGGAACAAAACGGCGATGTGACGATCGTTGGACGGGTCGACGACATGATCCGGTCCGGCGGCGAGAGCATCCATCCGGAGGAGGTGGAAGAGATTCTGGAGGCCCATACCGAGGTCGACGCCGTCAGCGTCATCGGCATTCCGGACACCAAATGGGGTCAGATGGTGGTCGCGGTGATCGCCGGGATCCCGGCGGATGCGCCGGACCTGGTGGCGCGTCTCGAAGCACATTGCAAAGCCTCGACGCTGGCGGGGTTTAAGCGGCCAAAGGCCTATTTCTTTGTCGCCGGGCTGCCGCGAAACGCGGCGAACAAGGTGTTGCGGCGCGAACTCAGAGAAGCCGCATCGACCGCCCACACTGCCGCGCATAAAGATTTTCAGCAGGTGGGCTGAACGTCGTCGCGTTTAGCGCGCGACCTTTACCAGTCTTCCCTTCACGCTGCGGACCTTGTCGCCATCCCGCAGCCGCGTGAAAACCAATGCCATGCCGGTCGGCAGGATTTTGCGGTCGTATTGCTGAAGCTCGTAGGCGCCATCCTTGCGCACCACCATCAGAAAAACCGTCAGCGTGTTGTCTTTGACCCGTGCCCAGCACAGTTCGCCGCCATTCACCGGACCTTTGGATTTGGCCGCTTCCCAGATGCTTGGCCGGCTGGAAGGCTTGAAGGTCCGCATCGACGTCTTGCGGCGGGATTCCGGTTTGCCCGGCACACCGCCGCTGCGGATGACACTTGTCCAGCTCACCGAAAATCCTGTATCGGCAGGCTGAATATCGACATCGAAATCGCGGGCCGTCACGCCGAAATACAGGCTGTCGTCGTTTTCCGCGACGCCGCCACCCTGAAATTTTCCGAAAAATGCCTTGATGTTGAGATCGGCAGCCTGCGCCCCGCCGGCGACGAACATCGCAAGCAACCCGGCGATTGCGAGGACAGATAAGTGAACACGTTTCATCTTGATACCCAGTTCCTGATACCCACGTAAAAGTGCGACAATCGGTACACCATCTACAAGCGACGCGCAAAACATTGCGCGTCTGGAGGCAAGATGACGGTTAAAACGAATAGCTACACCCTCGCAATCATGGGCCTGCTTGCGGCTGCTGCCGCGGCCCTGCCGGCGACACGGAGCGCCAGTGCCCATGAAAACGAGGTCGCCATCCGCGCCGATGGCGATACGCGCATTATCCGGTCAAACGGCATTCCAGAACACGGTGTCGGTGAATTCCCGAACAGGGGAAACCCCAACGCGATCTCACCCCAGAGCCATGCCTACCGTGCCCCAATGACCCCCGTCGCGGCGAACCGGCCGATGCCGATGCAGCGCGGGATGAGTTTCGGCGTTGCCCTTAACGGCGTTCCGTTCGATCCCGGGACGGCGGAATACTGGAAGAACGATCGCAGCTCCTGTTGGCGATACGAGGCCCTGTCCGGAAAGATCAATCTGGGGCTCGATCAGAACAACGCCCATGTCCAGCCCAACGGGGCCTACCATTATCACGGGCTGCCAAAGGGGATGCTGGCGTCTCTGTCGCCCGACGGGCATTCGCCGTTGATTGGCTATGCAGCCGCCGGTTTTCCGATCTATGCGCTCTATGGCTATTCCGATCCGAAGGAGCCGACCAAAGGCATCAAACAGATCCGGTCGAGCTGGCGGCTTAAAAGCGGCACGCGGCCGGATGGTCCCGGTGGTCGCTATGACGGGACCTTCATCAATGACTGGCAGTATGTCGATGGCGCGGGTGACCTGAACGAGTCTAACGCCCGCTTTACGGTGACGCCGGAATATCCCAAAGGCACGTTTGCCTACTTGCTGTCAGACGGGTTTCCCTTTGTCCCGCGGTCATTCGTCGGCACACTCGATAGCAGCTTCCGCAAAGGCCCACCGGGTGGCGGGGCAGACATGGTGGAGGCAGACACGGCGGCCCGCCTCTCGAAGGACGGCGATAAGGCTTTACGGCCACTTCACCTCGGGCGGCAGCGACATCAGGATCGCATCCACGTTGCCGCCGGTCTTGAGACCGAAAATCGTGCCACGATCATGTAGCAGGTTGTATTCGACATAGCGTCCGCGCCGGATGAGCTGGTGTTCGCGCTGTTCCGCGGTCCAGGTCTTGTTCATGTGAGCCAAGACGATGCGCGGGTAGACATCGAGAAATGCCTTGCCCACGTCTTGAGTGAAGGCGAAATCGGCATCCCAGTCGCCACTATCAACATAATCGTAAAATATACCGCCAACACCGCGTGCCTCGTCCCGGTGCGGCAGGTAGAAATACTCGTCGCACCATTTTTTGAACTTCGGATAATACTCCGGGTCATGCGCATCGCAAGCCGATTTGAAGGCGGCGTGAAATATCGCTGTGTCGGAATCGTCGGGATACATCGGCGTCAGATCGCCGCCGCCGCCGAACCAGGCCTTCGATGTCACGATAAACCGCGTATTCATGTGGGCTGCCGGTACCAGCGGAGAATGTATGTGCGAGACCAGCGAAATCCCGCATGCCCAGAAGCGGGGGTCTTCCTCGGCACCCGGGATGTTTTTGCGGAACTCTTCCGAGAATTCGCCGTGCACGGAGGAGATGTTCACGCCGACCTTCTCGAACACCCGGCCCTTCATGATCGACATCACGCCACCGCCGCCGCCCGGCCGGTCCCAGGTTGTCTGTTCGAAACGGCCGGGTTTGCCGTCGCCGATAGTTTCGTTCTGGCCGTCGACCGTGTCTTCAAGCTCTTCGAAAGCCGTACACATCTGGTCGCGTAGGTCGCGAAACCAGGTGGCGGCGATCTTTTTTTTGTCGTCCAGTGATTTGTCAGTCATGTTTCCGCCTGTTCCGCCTGTTCCGCCTGTTCCGCCTGTTATGAAAATCCGCCCGTCTGGCGCAGCGCTTCGCCCAGAACCATCGCTGTTGCTGTAACGACATTAAGCGACCGCGCGCCATCTGCCATCGGGACAATCAGTCGCGCATCGGCAGCCGTGTGAACACTGTCCGGCACGCCGGCACTTTCGCGTCCCAGCAATAGTGTGTCCGATACCTCAAAAGTAAATTCTGTATAGGGAGTTGCGCCGCTGGTGGTCAGCAGGACGATGCGGCCAATTGCGTCACCGTCCGCGCGCCTGTCCGTATCCGCACGCCTGCCCGTATAGGTCTTCCAGGATGGATGACGGACGGTTTCTGCCTGTCCGCCGTAATCCATTGCGACCCGTCGCAAACGCCGGTCATCGAGCACGAAGCCGCAGGGTTCGATTACGTCCACGGCGATGCCGAGGCAGGCTGCCAGGCGAAAGATTGCGCCGGCATTTTGCGGGATATCCGGCTGATAAAGGGCGATACGCATGACGAAGGCATAGCGTTAAGTGGTGAATCCCGCAATCGCACGTGTTTTCAACGGCTTCGGCAGAGAATTAACGCTGCGTTCACCCTATAGCGGCAGGCTTTGCAGCGTGAACGATTTCGACTATACCGATTTCGAACAAGGTTAACGTCCCTGGGGCATATGGGCGTATTCGGCGGAAAACGTGCGGCGACGCGCCGCAGGTATCGAATCCGAACCCGTGCTAGCTATAGTCCGAGGCGGAATCCTGTGTACTGGAAGGATTTCCAATGTCCGTAATTCTGCGGATATTCAGCGAAAACGACACGCCGGCCAGGTCAATGATGCACGTTAGTGACTTGGGTAGGCGGGCAAAAGAAAACAAGGTGTGAACCATGGCTGATACCGACGGTACGGCAACGACGGAACACGGTCACGACGGAGAAACCCGGCGCGACTTTCTGCAATTGGCGACGGGGGCGTTTGGCGCCGTAGGCCTTGCGGCTTTCGCGTGGCCGTTCATTCAACAGATGAACCCGGCAGCTGACACGCTTGCCCTCGCGACAATTGAGCTCGATATCTCGAAAATCGAGGTTGGCCAGGCAATTAAGGTCAAATGGCGCGGCAAACCAGTCTTTATCCGTCATCGCACCAAGGCAGAGATTGATGCCGCCAAGGCGACCGCCGCCGGCGACATGATTGACCCTGAGGAAGATACAGCCCGGGTCAAAAAGGCCGAATGGCTTATCCTTGTGGGTGTCTGCACGCATCTTGGCTGCATTCCGCTTGGTACCAAGCAGGGTGAAACCAAGGGCGATTTCAGCGGCTGGTTCTGCCCCTGTCACGGTTCGCATTACGATACGTCCGGTCGTATCCGCAAGGGCCCGGCGCCGCGCAATCTCGAGGTGCCTGAATACACCTTCTTGAGCGACACCGTCGTCAAGATCGGCTGAGGAAGAAAAACATGGCGCAATTCCAGAAACCTGGCTGGCTCGATAACGGACTCGTCCGTTGGGTCGATCACCGGCTCCCGATTTTCACCTTCGTCAGCCACGAGCTTTACGAATACCCGACGCCGCGGAATCTGAATTACTGGTGGAATTTCGGCTCGCTGGCCGGAATCATCCTGGTCATCATGATCGTTACCGGTATTACGCTGGCGATGCATTACACCCCCCACACAGCGATGGCGTTCGATTCGGTCGAACGCATCATGCGCGATGTGAATTACGGCTGGTTGCTCCGCTATATACATATGAATGGCGCGTCGATGTTCTTTATCGTCGTCTATATCCATATGTTCCGCGGGCTTTACTTCGGTTCGTACAAGGCGCCGCGCGAAATTCTGTGGATACTCGGTGTCGTCATCCTGCTACTCATGATGGCCACCGCGTTCATGGGCTATGTGCTGCCCTGGGGTCAGATGAGCTTCTGGGGGGCGACCGTGATCACCAACCTGTTCTCGGCCATTCCGTTGGTCGGCGACTGGATCGTGACGCTGCTGTGGGGCGGATTTGCCGTCGATAACCCGACGCTCAACCGCTTCTACAGCCTGCATTACCTGATGCCGTTCGTCCTCGTCGGCGTCATAGTTCTGCATATCTGGGCGCTGCACGTACACGGATCGAACAACCCGATCGGTATCGACACCAAGGGCGAACAGGATGTTATCCCGTTCCATCCTTATTACACGGTGAAGGATATGTTCGGGTTGGGCGTTTTCCTTGTGTTCTTCTCCCTGTTCATCTTCTTTGCGCCGGATTATCTGGGGCACCCGGACAACTATATCGAAGCCAACGCGCTTGCGACGCCGGCGCATATCGTGCCCGAATGGTACTTCCTGCCGTTCTACGCTATCCTGCGGGCGGTGCCGGCCAACTTTGTTGGCGAATGGGCCACAGCCTGGATGGGTTTAGTCTTTATCGAAGCCAAACTCGCCGGCGTGCTGGCGATGTTTGGGTCGATCGCGGTGCTGTTCGTCCTGCCCTGGCTTGACCGGTCACCGGTGCGCTCGTCGCGTTTCCGGCCGTTGTATAAGTGGTTTTTCTGGATATTCCTGATTGACTGCCTCGTGCTCGGCTATGTCGGTGCGAAACCGGCCGAGGGCGTCTATATCGCCATCGGGCGCGTCGCCACGATCTGGTACTTCGCCCATTTCCTCGTGATCATTCCGCTTCTGGCGAAATTCGAGAAGACGAAGGACCTGCCCAAGAGCATCTCCGAACCGGTTCTCGGCGGGGGTGGAGGGAGTGCATCTGCCGCGGCCTCCAAGCCGATGGAGAAAGTCTGATGAATATGATCAGAACCGCTCTTGTCGCCGGTGTCGTTGCGGTGACCGCCTCGATGACCTTCTCATCTGCCAATGCAGCGGGCGACGCACCCCATGCGCCTGAACATCACTGGTCGTTCTCCGGTCTGTTCGGCACCTATGACCGTGCGGCGCTGCGCCGCGGCTTCGAGGTCTATAATGGCGTCTGTGCCGGCTGCCACAGTCTTCGACTGGTCGCTTATCGCAACCTGATGGATATCGGTTTTACCGAAGCCGAGGTAAAGGCGATTGCGGCCGATGTTGACGTGCCTGCCGAACCGAACGAAGAGGGCGAGATCGAAGATCGTCCCGGTATCCCGGCGGACAAGTTCAAGTCGCCGTTTGCCAACGAAAACGCTGCTCGCGCCTCCAATGGCGGGGCGCTGCCGCCTGATCTGTCGTTGATCATCAAGGCGCGGCTTAACGGCTCCAACTACGTCAACGGGCTGCTGACCGGGTACACGGATGCGCCGGCCGGCGAGGAAGTGCCTGAAGGCATGTATTACAATGCAAACTTCTCAGGTCATCTCATCGCGATGGCACCGCCCCTGTCGGATGAAGGCGTTGATTACGCCGACAAGACCAAGGCGACGGTCAAACAGCAGGCCGAGGACGTTGTGACCTTCCTGACCTGGGCGGCACAACCCGAACTCGAGGAACGCAAGCGGATGGGGATCAAGGTTATCCTGTTCCTGCTGCTGATGACGGGTCTGCTTTATGTCCTCAAACGGCGGATCTGGGCCGACGTTCACTAGCCCGACCTGAAAATTCGATTACGATAAGCGGGCGGATCAATCGATCCGCCCGTTTCTTTTGGGAGATACCAAATGTTCAGTCATGTCACCTTCGGCACGAACGATCTTGTGCGTGCCGGCGCCTTTTACGATGCGGTTCTCGGCATCCTCGGCCATGTCCGCGGGCTGGAGCGCGAGACGTTTATTTCCTATGGCGACCGGTCGGGTGCGAGGTTTTTCGTGATGAACGCGTTTGACGGAAACGTGGCGTCGACCGGCAATGGTGTTCATGCAGCCTTTGTTGCCGAGAGCCGGGCCGACGTGGATGCCTTTCACGCGGCGGCGCTCGACGCAGGCGGCACGGACGAGGGCGCGCCCGGGCTGCGCCCTCAATATCACGAAGATTACTATGCCGCCTATGTGCGAGACCCGGACGGCAACAAGCTTCAGGCGGTCTGCCGTAAGCCTGGGTAGAGCGTGCAGTTGCGAGGGGTAATCCGGCTCTTATACCGGTTTTCCGTCCGGCCGGGCCCCTGCCAATCCTACTGCCTGAGCGCCCGCAGCGGCGACAGCGGGACGATCGATCGCTGTTGATCCGGTATCGTCTTCGTCAACATGCACGGTGACGCGCTGATGCGCGAACTTGATGTCGTTTTCCTCGAACAGTTTGTGAATCTCGGCATAGACCACTTTTCGCGTCATGAACTGTTCGCCCGGTTTGGTCATGAACTTGATCCGGATGATCATCGCCGAGCCTTCCATCTTGGAGACACCCTGTGATTTGAGCGGCTGCACGAACGTATGTCCTAGCTCGGGGTGGGCCATCAGCGCCTTGCCGAGATTCTTGACCAGCTTGCGGACCTTCTCGACATCGGTGTCGTAGTTCACCCGCAGCGGCAGTTTCATCATCACCCAGTCGCGTGAATAGTTGGTCAGGTATTTAATTTCGCCGAAGGGGATAGTGTGCAGCGCGCCGCGGTGATGGCGAAGCTGCATCGAGCGCAGGGAGATTTTCTCGAACGAGCCTTTCCCACTGCCGACGTCGATATATTCACCAATACGGAAGGCGTCATCGAGCAGGAAGAAGGCGCCTGAAAAAATGTCCTTAATCAGCGATTGCGCGCCGAAGCCAATGGCGAGACCGAGAACCCCGGCACCGGCAAACAGCGGTGCGATGTCGACGCCCAACTCGGCAAGTGCCACCATTCCTGCGATGATGACAATGATGATCAGCAGGAAGTTCCGGAACAAGGGTGACAGCGTGGTGAGCCGTGATGTACCACCGCCGCTGCCTTCCTCGCCCAGTGCGGCGGTGATATCGCCGCCCTCGTCTTCGATCTTTTTGTCGATCGCGATATCCACGGCCTCAAAGGCGAGCCAGGCAAGGAAGACGATCAGGGCGACTTCCCACACGGCATGGGCGATGGTGCCGCTCTGGGCCAGATTGACGCCCCAGACCGCAAATATCGCCCAGGCTGCCATAGCGGTGATCAGAATCGCCGCTGCGTGTTCCACGACATCTTTGAAGCTGCGGTGGCGACGTTCAAGCGCATAGGCTTCGTCGTCCTCCATCGCTTCCAGGACACTGTCGGCGATCTCTTCCGTCTCGTCGTCGTCGCCACCTATCGGCTGCATGACGTGGACGCTCGGGCCTTTCCGGCTGAATGTCCGTTCGATGACAAGCAGAGCCACGGCGAAGAGAGACAATGAGCCGAGGAGAACGATTACCGGTCCGGTCACGAGTGCAAATACGCCGGGAATATCCAGCACTAGCCGGGCGACAGTGACGCAGAACGCCGCCATCGCATAAACGGCCGCGAGGCCGTGCCATGTGCGCGCAAAAAGCCGCCACCATGTCGCCTGGGAGTCCCGAGCTGCACCAAGCAGCATGCCGGCGACATCCGCGCGGCGTCTCAATACAAAGGAGCTGAACAGTGTCGATGAAATCAGCGTCGCCCCGGTCAGGCCGAGCTTGTGAGCATTTTCGTTGAGGCCGAGCGCTTCCATCCAGAGGCACATGCTCATGGCGATTCCAATGACGATGATTGCGATCAACAGAGCGCGATATACGTTCTCCGCAACGGCATCCGTGGCGTGCACCATCCGGTGCGACGGCGCCCCGACCGCCAGAAAGGCGTGGAAAAAGTGGCCAGGATACGTATTGCCGCTACTGTACCGAGGATAATGAATTCGGTATTGCGAATGTGTTCCTCTTCCGGGGCGAAGACGACAATCAGCGTGAATGCGGTGAGAATTTATAGCGCGATGGAAAATGCCTGAAGCACGCCGCTCAGCAGAAGATAGCCGATCTTCTCCGCCCGGCTCTGCGGAATGGGATTAAACATGTACGCGAAATGTGGCCGTACCCAGTTGCGGAACAGTCTTTCGACGCCGTAACCAGCCGTTAGATGAACGGTCATGAAGAACAGAACAAGGGCGACCCACGTAAGACCGCGGTCGGAATCGACGTTGCGGAGTGTCGTCATCGTTTCACCGACGAAACCCGGACGCGTCGTTGAGAATAGCGACGAGCCGGTCGCGAAATTCGAAGCCATTCATCTCTACCCGGTCCGCCATTGACGGCGTCTCAAGCGACTGGCTTGCGACCGTCGCCGCCGGAATGCTTGTTTCGATCACGACGATTTTTGCGCTTGATTTCTGGGCGTCGCCGATCAGTTTCTGGACGGCCGCGGGGTTGCTGGCGGTAGATGTTGCCGTTTATGCGACGGATGGAAACGCCAGAAAAACAAAAGCCAGTATCAGGACCAGGTGTTTCCATAATGTCGTGAAGGCTGTCGTCGTCATTCTGCGGCCCCCTTTTTTTTCGCATAATAGCTATTTCACGCCCTGGTGCCATGGTCGGCGCCTGCGGGCTTGATCCACCCGGTCAAATCCCGCACAACGGAAGATCAAATTCATGGAGAATCCGAATGACCCAACCGAGTACACCGCCAGTGATTGGCGTGATTGGCGGAAGCGGCGTTTACGATATCGACGGGTTGACCAATACCGAGTGGAAGCAGGCAGTCTCGCCGTTTGGTCTGCCGTCGGACGAGTTGCTGTTCGGCGAACTGGACGGCCAGAAGATCGTTTTTCTGCCGCGTCACGGGCGCGGCCACCGCGTGCCGCCGAGCGGGCTTAACTTTCATGCCAATATCGATGTGCTGAAGCGGGCAGGTGTGACCGAAATCGTGTCGATCAGCGCGGTCGGATCGTTGAAGGAAGAATATGCACCCGGTCACTTTGTGATCGTCGATCAGTTCATCGACCGGACATTCGCCCGGAAAAAAACTTTCTTCGGCGAGGGCTGCGTCGCCCATGTATCCATGGCCGACCCGGTCTGCGGACGTCTGGGCGGGCACCTGGTTGACGCGCTGGGCGACCTCGGGATCGCGCATTCGCAGGGTGGCACTTACATGGTGATGGAAGGCCCGCAGTTTTCCACTCGGGCCGAAAGCAATCTCTACCGGTCCTGGGGATGCGATGTGATCGGGATGACAAACATGCCCGAGGCCAAGCTCGCCCGGGAAGCTGAGATGTGTTACGCGACCGTCGCCATGGTGACGGATTATGATTGCTGGCATGAGGAACATGAGGATGTGACGGTCGATGCGGTCATTAAGGTCGTCCAGGAAAATGCCGAAAAGGCGCGGTCATTGATAAAGGCTGTCATCCCGAAACTCGCAGGCCGCGCAGAATCCTGCAATGACGGCTGTCACACCGCGCTCGATTTCGCGATCATTACGCCGCCCGAAGCACGCGACCCCGATGCGGTCGCGATGCTGGATGCGGTCGCACAGAGGGTGCTTGGGGCGTGAACGTAGACGGTAAACCCTATCGCACCATCTGGCTGGCGGATGACGGGCGGGGTGTCGAAATTATAGATCAGACGAAACTGCCTTTTACGTTCGAAGTCACCAGACTGGAAGACTGTGCGGCGGCGGCGACGGCAATCCGCGATATGTGGGTGCGCGGTGCGCCGCTGATCGGGGCGACGGCGGCTTATGGTATGGCGCTCGCGATGCGCGAAGACCCGTCGGACGAGAACGTGACCGCGTCGGCCCAGGCGCTGATGGCGACACGACCCACGGCGGTAAACCTTCGTTGGGCGGTTGATGCCATGCAGGCGCTGTTGCTGCCGCTGGCGCCCAATGCGCGCGAGCAGGCGGCCTATATTCGTGCCGTGGAGATCTGCGATGAAGACGTGGCAATCTGTTCGTCCATCGGCGATTACGGGCTGTCGCTGATCCACAATGTTTGGGAAGCGCGCGGTAAGCCCGATCGCGTAAACGTGCTGACACATTGCAACGCCGGTTGGCTGGCGACGGTCGACTGGGGCACCGCACTTGCACCGATTTACAAGGCCCATGATGCCGGTATCCCGGTGCATGTCTGGGTGGACGAGACCCGGCCGCGCAATCAGGGTGCCAGCCTGACGGCGTGGGAACTGGGGAAGCACGGCGTTGCGCATACAGTGATCGTCGACAATGTCGGCGGACATCTTATGCAGCATGGCATGGTCGATATGTGCATCACCGGCACCGACCGGACGACCGCCGCCGGAGATGTCTGCAACAAGATCGGCACCTATCTGAAAGCGCTTGCCGCCCACGATAATGGCGTGCCGTTCTATGTGGGTCTGCCGGGGCCAACGATCGACTGGACGATCGATGACGGGGTGCGTGACATCCCGATCGAACAGCGCGATACGGTGGAAGTGACGCACATGACTGGTCGGACGGCCGGAGGAGATGTGGAGACGGTCGAGATCGTGCCTGCGGGCAGCCCTGCTGCGAATTTCGCGTTCGATGTTACGCCTGCCCGATTTGTGACTGGATTGATTACCGAACGCGGCGTGTGCAGCGCATCAAAAGACGGTCTGGCCGGGCTTTATCCGGCACTGGCCGGCTGATCCGGCAGCGCTAAAGGTTCAAGATTTGCGTGACCGGCGAACGACACAATACTGGCCGCCCGCTTTCAGACGTTTGCAGATATCCCGCGCGGTTTTCGCACTCGCGACTTTAACGCCGAGCCTCAGGTAGCGGCTTTTTTTCCGCCCAAGATTGATTTCCGAAACGGATTTCGGCTGGGTGCCGAGGGTCTTTGAAAACTTTTTTGCAGGTTTCGACAGACTCTATCCAGATTGGGGATCGATTTATAGGACCCAGGTGAAAAAATGGCAAATTTTCCCGGATTATTCGGACATCGGCGCCACTTTTGGCTTCGAAATCGCATTTTGGCCATTTTTAGAGCAATTTTTTCTTTATTGGCGTCCATTTCTCCTCTGGAAAGCACCAGGGCGGTGAGCCGGTAAATCGTATTGCTGCCGGCTTTTGTTTCTGCAGGGGACGACAGAGGCATTGTCATGCCGAGGGCTGTCAGCGATGATTTGATAACGAACAGTCGGCGCTGCGCAACTTCGGCGACAGTTCCCGAATAGATAAAATCATCGCCGCATCGCAGGGCGGTCGGCATGGTGTGCCCGGCCTTGCCAAGCGGCGCGAGAAGCCGATAGGCGGCAATGCCGCGTCCCGCCAGGTCGAGCGACAGGCTGTAATTTAGCAGCGCGCGGGGATGGGTCGGGTTGGCGATAACAAGCTTCCGGCTCGCTGCGACCGCGGCCATCCCGTCTTTGCGGCAATAGGCGTCGGCGAAGGAGATCGTGTCGATCCGCATCGGATCTCCTTTGAGCCCGGACCCGGTTGCGCTGGCCATGGTTGCCGGGTTCTTCGATCCGGTGAGGGCGTCGAGGTTCGGCATTGCGCAGGCGGAAAGACCGAACACGGCGAGTGTCGAGAGTAATTGTATTTTCATGGGCCTAACCTCCGATCGACTGCAGCAGGTAGCGGCTGTTTCGCGCCTGTGCAGGTCGCGCATTCATGCCGATGATGCGATGCAGTTTGGCGATCTGGCCCTCCGAAAATACGATCGGTGTCTGCAGAACCAGCTAGTTTACGTTTTCGGAGCAGGGTGGTGTGGTCAGCGATCCGCTGTACCGAAAGTGCTTCGTGCCGCCCGGCAACAGATCGTGGGCGTTGATCAGGGCGCGAGTATTCGCCGATTTTGTATGGGCTCGCGTCGGCAGATGATCCCAAATTTCAGGGGCCGCCAGATTATAGTCATCCGTGGCAACGAGAACGCCGACCACTGCGAGTTGGCCGCGTTTGTTGCGGTGGACGAAATGTATTTCCATCGGAAAGCTGCGCCCCGCGACGCGATGTTCGCTGGGCGTATGAAAATGGAACTGCAGCAGGTCGTAGCGCTCGTTGTCGAGGGTGATGTAGCTGCCTTTGCAGTAATTTGTCTGAACGGTATGGCCATTATTGACCAGATCGATCAGCGACACTTTGTAATGGATGTTGAGTGGTCCGAGGTGACCGACTTCTGTCGCTTCGAGGTTAACCGGAGATTGATGCTGGCCCGTCGAGCATGCCTTGAACGTGGATGTAAGGTCGCCCCAATGCGCAGGTGCCACCGGCACTGCGATAACCCCAATTGGCGGCATGGGTTTTCTTTGGCATTTGCGGCGCCATAACGATCTTTTTAGTGGGCTTGGTTGTTGCAGGTTTATAGGCCGGTTTGTGTGCCGACATTTTTTGTCGGCGGATGCTTTGCTTTTATGTTCGGCGTTTTTCGCGCTATGCGCTATGCGCTATGCGCTATGCGCTATGCGCTTTGGCTTTCGCGCCGTGCGCTGTTACTTTTGCCTTATGCGGCGGGGTCAGCGCCATGGGTTTTTTGGAGGCCTTATGGTTGTCCGCAGCATGTGCGTTGGCGTCCTTAGGCTCAGCACGGCCGTCAGCCGCCAGTGCGCCCGAAGCGCCCAGCAATGCGAATACCGCCATGGACCGCAAAACGGGATTGCGAGCTTTCACTGTCGTCGTTCCCCCATATATCGCGCAGGGGCAATGCAATGCGCCACGCATCACCAGAGTTCCTCTTTTTGGTAAACACTTGGTAAACAAGAAAATATTGGTGCGCGGCGCGTTTCGCGCACCGGCTTGAGAAAGTGGCCGGCTTCGATCACATTGCCTGCCCCGGTGATCTCCCGATGAATTCCCGACGATATCCTGATGTAAGCCAGATGAGAGTTCAAAATATGAAAAGTAGATGGTCCGACAAAGCCACCCGCGCGGTAATCAAATCCTATGCCGCGCAGAATATTGGCGAGGATCTGGCACTTCGCGTCTATACGACCCAGCTACTCGGCAATGATTCCCGTCTGGTGCTTCACGGTGGCGGCAATACGTCGGTAAAGACGCGTATGACCGATACGGCCGGCGATACGATCGATGTGCTGTGTGTCAAAGGCTCGGGCTGGGATATGGGCGATATCGAGCCACCCGGTCTGCCCGCCGTGCGGCTTGATGCCATCCGCAAGCTGCGGATGCTCAAAAAACTCTCGGACGAGGATATGGTCAATGCGCAGCGCGGCGCGCTACTGGATTCTGCATCACCCAATCCGTCCGTCGAGACGCTGCTGCATGCGTTTCTGCCACACAAATTCGTCGACCACACTCATTCCGACGCGATCCTGTCCGTCACCGACCAGCCGAATGGCGACAGCATCTGCCGAGAGCTCTATGGGGACCGCGTCGCACTGGTGCCCTATATCATGCCCGGATTCGCGCTCGCTCAGTCCTGCGCGCGGATATGGGAGAAGCATCCGGACGTCGAAGGCCTGATCCTACTCAAGCACGGCATCTTTACCTTTGGCGAGACCGCGCGCAAAGCGTATGAGCGCATGATCGATCTCGTGACGGTAGCCGAGAAACACCTCGCCAGTACAGGCAAGGCGAAATCATTCGCCTCCGTGCGTTTACCCAGGAACATTGCGGCGGTCGAGGATATCGCGCCGGTGCTACGCGGTCTTGTTGCCGACCCGACACAGGAAGACTGGCGGCGCATGGTCATGGATTTCCGGGATTCTTCCGCGGCGCTCGATTATGTGAATGGCAAGGGGCTCGAAAAATACGCGACTGTCGGTCCGGTGACCCCGGACCACGTTATTCGCACAAAGCCCAAGCCGCTTATTCTGCCGGCCCCGAAACAGGGCGACCTTGCCGGTTTTGCGATGGCAGCAGCAAAGGCGGTCGACGCCTATGAAAAGGATTACGAGCGGTATTTCGTTCGCAACAACAAGAAGCTCAAGAGCCCGAAAAAAGCGCTCGATCCGTTGCCGCGGGTTATTTTGGTGCAGGGTGTGGGGCTGTTCGGGCTGGGCAAGTCCGCGAAAGATGCGGCGGTCGCGGCAGACCTCGCCGAAACGACAGCGCGTGTCATCGCCGGTGCCGAGCGCCTTGGGCGGTATCAGTGTATCCCGGAAAAAAACATCTTCGAGATTGAATACTGGTCGCTCGAGCAGGCAAAACTCGGCAAAGCCGTGGAAAAACCACTGACCCGGCATGTCGTTGCCGTCACCGGTGGTGGGTCCGGTATCGGCAGGGCGACCGCTGCGGCCTTCGCCCGCGCCGGTGCCGAAGTCGCTGTGCTGGACCAGGACAAGGACGCGGCCCGGGCAGTCGCTGCTGAAATTGGCGGTGTCGGCGTTCAGTGCGATGTGACGCAACCCGCCTCGGTCGACCGCGCATTTGCGGCGGTTATCCGAGCGTTTGGCGGGCTGGATATCCTGATCTCAAATGCCGGCGCCGCTTGGCAGGGACGTATCGGCGACGTGGACGAGAAAATCCTGCGTGACAGCTTCGAGCTCAACTTCTGGGGGCATCAACGTTGTGCGCAGGCCGCGGTGGCGATCATGAAAGCGCAGGGCACGGGCGGGGCGTTGCTGTTCAATACGTCCAAACAGGCGGTGAACCCGGGTCTCGATTTCGGGCCCTATGGCCTGCCCAAGGCATCGACGCTGTTTCTGTCACGGCAATACGCGCTGGATCATGGTGCGGATGGAATCCGCTCGAATGCCGTTAATGCCGACCGTGTCCGGTCGGGACTGCTGACCGACGATATGATCGCGTCCCGCTCGACCGCGCGGGGTTTAAGCGAGGCCGATTACATGGCCGGCAATCTGCTGGGACGCGAAGTGACGGCGGATGACGTAGCCCAGGCCTTTGTCGATCTTGCGCTTGCGAAAAAGACCACAGGCGCCGTCATGACGGTCGATGGCGGCAACATTGCAGCTGCCCTGCGCTAGGCCATAAAAAAAACCCTCTCCCGGAATGGAGAGGGTTTTGGTCGTGTTCGCTATATAGCGGATCAGGCGGCGTGTTCGTCCATCCAGCTCAATGCGCGAGTGAAAGCGCGCTTTGCCGCGCCTTCGTTGTAGGAATCGCGGTCATCACATGTGAAGCCGTGACCGGAATCGTCATAGACGTAGAGTGGGCTGTCCTGCAGTGCGTCTTTGATGGTCTGCAGGTCGTCGAGCGGGATAGCCGCATCCTTGTCACCGAAGTGGAACTGTACCGGGCAGTTCGGCTTCATATCGCCGACCTTGGCCGCGATGCCGCCACCGTAGAACGGCATGGCGGCTGAAACGCCGTCCACCGTGCAGGCAGCGATGTAGGTCGCGTAGCCACCGAAGCAGAAGCCGATGACGCTGACCTTGCCAGCTGATGCAACTTCTTTAACCGCGGCACCGATATCGGCCGTAATCCATGCATCCGTGATCTTGCCACGGGTTTCGCGACCGATGCCGAAATCGGTCTCGTTGTAGCCGAGCTCGATGCCTTTTTCGACGCGGTCGAACAGAGCCGGGGCAATTGTCTCATAGCCCTGTTCGGCGAAGTAATCGACGGTGCGGCGGATCTGGCCGTTGATGCCGAAGATTTCCTGAACGACGACGAGCGCACCTTTGACGGCGCCAGACGGCGATGCCTTGTAGGCGTCAAGTGTGTGGCCGTCAGATGTCGTGAGTGAGATTGTCTCTCCCATAATTCTCCCTTTCTCTGGGTCCTGATTGAAGTCAAAACGCGTTTTATTTTCTCGCGACAGTTTAATGTCCCGCTGCCGTGGGTTTAGCTTAGCGCGCCGGCTCAGACGTTGAAACGGAAAAGGATCACGTCGCCGTCCTTGACAGTGTAATCGCGGCCTTCCTGGCGCGAACGGCCCGCTTCCTTTGCGCCCTGTTCGCCCTTGTTCGCCACATAGTCGTCATAGCCGATGGTCTCGGCGCAGATAAAACCGCGCGCGAAGTCGGTGTGAATAACGCCTGCTGCGTCCACGGCCTTGCAATCGTCCGGGATGGTCCAGGCGCGGCTTTCCTTGGGGCCGGCGGTGAAATAGGTGGCCAGACCAAGGAGCTCGTACCCGGCGCGAATAACGCGTTCCAGGCCGGTGCGCTCCAGGCCGAGGCTTTCGAGAAATTCACGCTTTTCCTCCGGGTCTTCGAGCTGGGCGACTTCGGCTTCGATCGCCGCGGAAACCACCACGCAGGCGGCATTTTCGGCGGCTGCGCGCTCGGCGACCTTTTCCGTCAGCGCGTTACCGGTGGCGGCAGAATCTTCATCGACGTTGCAGACATACATGATCGGCTTCGCCGTCAGCAGCTGCATCTGGTCGAATAGCGGGGCGTCGTCTTTCGAAACTTCCATAATGCGCGCAGGCTTGCCGTCTTCGAGCAGGGCGATAGCGCGCTGAACGAGATCCAGCATGGCCTTCGATTCCTTGTCGCCGCCACGTGCTTTCTTGACCAGCGGGTCAACACGGCGCTCAAGGCTCTGAAGGTCGGCCAGCATCAGTTCCGTATCGATCACGTCTGCATCTGCAAGCGGATCGACCTTGCCGGCGACATGGGTGACCTCGTCGCCCTCGAAACAACGCACCACGTGGGCGATGGCTGCGACCTCGCGAATATGACCGAGAAACTGATTGCCGAGCCCCTCGCCCTTACTGGCGCCGGCAACCAGGCCGGCAATGTCGAGAAATTCCAACTGTGCCGGAATAATGCTTTCCGATTTGGCCAGGCCGGCGATGACCCCCAGGCGTTCATCCGGCACGGATACCCGCCCTGCATTCGGTTCGACCGTGCAAAATGGGTAGTTGGCGGCCTCTGCCGCCGCTGTTGCGGTCAGCGCGTTGAAAAGGGTCGATTTACCGACATTCGGCAGGCCGACAATTCCGCATTGAAATCCCATAAGTTTTATTCCTTCTCCGGCTGGCCGGGGGGCGGGGCGAGATATGCCACGCGCGTCATGAAACCGGCATCGTCGCCTTCCACCAGATACGGGACGGCATCGGCGACGGCGTCTATTGTTCGTTCGACCCAGTCCATTTCCGCTTTCGGGAAATCCGAAAGGACGTAGTTGTGAACCCGTTTCTTGTCACCCGGGTGACCGATCCCGATCCGGACCCGCTTGAAGTTCTGGCTGATATGCGACGAGATGCTGCGAATGCCGTTATGGCCCGCATGACCGCCACCCGTCTTGACCCGAATTTTGCCGGGGGCGAGATCGAGCTCGTCATATAGGACAGTCACCTGAAGCGGGCGCAGTTTATAAAACCGCACGGCGGAACCGAGCGCACCACCGGATTCGTTCATGAATGTCTTGGGCTTTAGCAGCAGTATTTTTTCGCCATGAATGGTGCCCTCCGCCACATATGAATCATGCTTGGACTGGCGCAGGGTCAGGTTATAGCGGCGGATGATTTCATCCGCCGCCATAAACCCGATATTGTGGCGTTGCCGGGCGTGTTTCGGGCCGGGGTTGCCGAGCCCTGCAAAGATCAGCATGGCTGTCTACCAGACTTGGCCGGCAACAATGACCTATCAGCCCTTGTCGCCGTCTCCGCCATCTTCGCCATCGGCTTCTGCGCCGTCGGCTCCTTCGCCCTCTGCACCCTCTTCGCTTTCGGCCTCTATAGGCTCAATGGCGATGGTCGGTGCGGCGATCGTGGCGATCGTGAAGTCACGGTCGGTGATCACGAATTCGACACCTTCAGGCAATGTAACGGCGCTGGCATGCATCGAATCACCAACATCGAGGCCGGCAAGCTGCAGGATGAGCTCTGGCGGGATATTATCGGCGGTGCAGAGCACTTCGACTTCGTAGCGCACAATGTTGAGCACGCCACCAGATTTAAGGCCGGGGCATTCTTCCTCGCCTTCGAAGACGACCGGCACGTTGGCGGCAATTTTCCGCTTCGGATCGAAACGCAGGAAATCGACATGCATCGGCGTATCGGATACCGGATGGAACTGCACGTCGCGTGGCAAAACGCGATGTTTCGCGCCGGCGATCTCTACATCGACCAGCTGGATAAAGAACTGCGGATTGTCGAGCTCTTTGATGAGCACGCGCCGCTCCAGCGTCAGCAGGATCGGTTCTTCCTTGTTGCCGTAGATAACGGCGGGTACCTGCCCATCACGACGAGCCTGGCGCGCGGACCCCTTACCCACGCCGTCTCGCGGAGAGGCGGGTACAGTTTCGACCACAGCCATGGTTGTCTCCTTCAAAATAAGTGTGCCGGCCTCCAGGGGTGCCGGTCACAGAAAAAATACCCGCCGAATCCGGCAGGGGCGCGCGTTATTAGCGGTAAATCAGAGTCTAGTCAAACAGACTGGAGACGGATCTGGCATCGCTGATGCGCTCAATCGCCTCGCCCATCAGGGGCGCGATGGAAATCTGCTGGATATTACTGGCCACGCGAACGGCCTCGGTGCCGAGTATGGAGTCCGTTATCACCATGGATTCCAGCGGTGACGACGATACCCGGCTGACGGCGCCGCCGGACAGCACGCCATGCGTAATATAGGCGTGCACTGATTTTGCACCCGCCTCTTTGAGGGCCTCGGCCGCATTACACAGCGTTCCGCCGGAATCGACGATATCGTCCACCAGAATGCAGGTACGGTCTTTTACGTCACCGATGATGTGCATGACCTCGGATACGCCGGCGCGTTCGCGGCGTTTGTCGATAATTGCCAGATCGGTGCCGAGCCGCTTGGCAAAGGCGCGGGCGCGCACGACGCCGCCGACATCGGGTGACACCATGATCAGGTCGTCATGGTCGAAGTTTTCCTCGATATGGCGGATAAAAACGGGCGCGGCGAACAGGTTGTCCAGCGGGATGTCGAAGAACCCCTGAATCTGGCCGGCATGAAGATCCATCGTGAGGACGCGATCGGCACCGGCGACGGTGATCAGGTTTGCGACCAGTTTTGCCGATATCGGCGTCCGCGGACCTGATTTGCGATCCTGACGGGCATAACCGAAATATGGCATCACTGCGGTAATCCGGCTCGCCGATCCGCGGCGGACCGCATCGAGCGCGACAAGCAGCTCCATAAGATGGTCATTGGCCGGATAAGATGTCGACTGAATAATAAAGACGTCTTCGCCCCGGACGTTTTCGTGAATTTCCACAAAACATTCCATATCCGAAAACCGGCGAACGCTAGCTTCGGTCAATGGCAGCTTGAGATACGCAGCGATCGCTTCGGACAGCGGACGATTGCTGTTACACGCAATGATCTTCATGTCCGTCTACTTCCATATAGGGTTGTTTGTGACCGGTCATTTATGTTTGACCCCTGCGTCCGCCTCCCGAGCCGACGTTGGCGCAAATTACCAGTGGTACCGGAGGGTGTAAACGCTCATCGATTCTCTGCGACACGATCTTATCGAGCGGGTTGCATCTTCTTTTTAGGGGCACCTGACACCGGCTTTTCGGGAGCGCCAGACCTTGACTCTGGAGGAGCGCCAGATAGGGCGCTTTCCGGCACTTTTTTGAGAATATAGCCTATACTCTGAGCAGCGCCGAGGGCGATTCCACGGGCAATCTTCGGCCAATCGGTTTCCAGCGCGTCAGGTGCGACTGTATTTTTCTGACGAAGCTTGCCGAGCTCCCGGCCATCCGCGCTCATCACCGCCCATTCCAGCGATAGCTCTCTTTGCTCATTTTTCCGCAGCGCCAGATTCACTGTTCCGACGATGATGACGGAATCATCCCGCATCTTTGATGACACCCGAAATGCCTGGCGGCGTAGAGCCGTTTCCAGCTCGCTCCGCAGCAGCGCGCCGGCGGGTTCAGGCGCACCGTCGATCTTCCAGACATGCAATGTGCGTTGTACCCGGTCGGCGGTATGGTCGCGCACGGCCGGGCCCTGGACGATTTCGGCAATATTTCCCGCCGATTTTTGCGCGATCTCGCGCAAAAGCGTCGGGCTGCCCTGGGTCCAGGCGGTTTGGCGGGTTGCGATATTTAGGGCGTGTTCGCCGCGCTGAATGCCGTCTCGGTCAGACACCCGCCAGATCACCCGTATTTCGCTGCGCGTGCCGCCGCGCGGGGTCGCGATAGCCTGTCCGGTCAGTACAAGGCTTGAACGGTTTCCACCTTCGGTGAAGGCCGGCAGGTTCCGGTCGACCAGCGCTGCCGCCACCTCGCGTGCGAGTACGGCGCCGCTGTCTTCCGGCATGCCCGCCACGGGGCGAACAATGACGCCGGACCGACCCACCAGTTTCAGAAGTGGATTCGCCGTCTTCTTCGAGGTGAGCGGCTGGAACGGCTGAGGCAGGGGCTGGCAGGCCGTTGCCGCCAGTGCCAGCAGGGCAAGTGCCGGGGCAAATGCGGCGCCAAGTCGTTTAAATCGCACAGCTCACCATCAGGCCCAGGATGAGGACGAACAAGAAAACAATCATATGCGGCAAGTCAGGGTGCCTCCGTCAACGTGATCGCGGAAAGGCCGCGACCATAATCGTCTTCTTCCCGGTGGCAGGTGCGCCGATAGCTAAAAAACAGATCCTCATCGGTATAGGTATCAAGATCGATCGCACCAAGAGAGCCTATACCGGCCTCCTCGAGGCGGCGCAGGACGTATCCCTGAAGGTCGAACAGATGTCTGCCCGTCTCTCCATCGGGGCGAAACAGTATCACGACCTCGGGGTCGTCTTTGATGAACGGGTCGGGGAAATCCGCGCCAACCTGATAAGAACTCTGTGCAATACACGGACCGATGGTCGCCCGTATGCCACGCCGCGTGGCGCCGAGGTCTTCCATTGCCGCTACGGTGTTTCCGATCACGCCGTCCAGTGCGCCGCGCCATCCGGCATGGGCGGCACCGATGACACCTGCATCGGCGTCGGCAAAAAGCACCGGCGCGCAATCGGCCGTCAGGATGCCCAATGCGACTCCCGGGGTTCGTGTCACCATCGCGTCGGCCTCCGGACGGTTCGCCTGGATTGGCGCCGGGTCCGTCAGCGTCACGACGTCGGCGCTATGGACCTGATACAGCGTTACCAATTTGTCTTCAGCAAGCTTGAGATGAGCAGCTGCCCGTCGCTTGTTTTCGACGACATGTTTCGGGTCGTCAGACGATCCCGCACCGCAGTTCAGCGATGCGTAGATGCCGTTGCTGACGCCACCTTCGCGCGTGAAAAAGGCGTGTCTGATGCCGGTGATGTTTTCCAGCGAAGCAGATTTCAGCATGGTTCTTCTACCCAGGATTCGAACCCGGCCAGTCTAGGCATTTCGGCCGACGTCGCCACCATAACCTTGAACAGCTCGCCCATTTGCGCGGGCTCGATCAGCCGTGCCGTTGCTGATTCCATATCGGCGCGGGCATCCGGTGAGGCGTTGTGGGCGAGTTGCTGTGTCCGTTCCCGAATGCCAATAGCGCTCAGAAAAGTGGACTGCGTGATCGGGCCAATCGCCAATGCGCCGCCTGATATCAATTGTCGGCCGAAAGCGTCGAAATCGACATGCGCGGTCATATCCGCTTTGCCCGGATCGGCCAGCGGGTCAGTAAATTTGTGGTTGTGAACCGCCTGCAGGGTCTCGCCGGTCGCGGATTTTTCATGCCCGTAATCGATGATAAGCGCCGCCCCGGGGGCCTCACCAGGTGCCGCACCGAAGCGCTTGGTCAGGGCGCCCGCGAAGGCCATTGCCGCGGGGCAGGTTTCAAAAATCGTTCCGGGCAGGGCAGTCGAAGACATAACCGGCAGCCCATCCGGCGCGAGTGCGCCGGCGACGAATGAAAAACCGTCCGGTCCCACATCGACGCAGCGCTCCGCCCAGCCGGCATCCGTCATCACGAACTGATGGATGGGCAGCGCATCGAGGAACTCGTTCGCGACCAGTATTGTTGGGCCGGCCGGGACCGTCGTTATCGTATCGTGCCAGGTGGGCGCATCGCCCGAAAGCGTGGCCTTCTGCCGCCGACGCATGGCCGGGCTGGTCTCGACCAAATGGATTTCGATGGCCTTGTGGAAGTCCGGCACCGATTTTGCCGCCCGCAGAAGATCGTTCATCAGTGTGCCGCGTCCCGGGCCGCATTCTATGACGATCAGCCTGTCGGGGGATCCCAACTGCTGCCAGGTGACTGCTGCCCATAGCCCTATCAGTTCGCCGAAAACCTGGGAGATCTCCGGCGCCGTGATGAAGTCACCCTTCGTGCCGAAGGGGTCTTCGGTCATGTAATAACCGTATTCGGGATGCCCGAGCGCGAGCTCCATAAAACCGGCGACGGGGATCAGCCCGGTTTTGGCGATCCGTTCGCGGATCAGGACCTCAAGGGGTGACATTTTTCCGCGATGTGACGATCAGCCAGATGCCGACCGCCAGTAGCGGCAGCGACAGCCACTGGCCCATGGTCGATCCCATGACGAGAAAACCGATATGGGCATCGGGTTCGCGGAAAAATTCGGCAACCGGCCGGGCGATGCCGTATCCCGTCAGAAAAACGCCGGACAATAAGCCGCGCCGTTCGAACACGCCGGGGCGCGATGCGAGCCAGGCCAGGATGACGAATAGAAGGAGGCCTTCAAGCGCTGCCTGGTATAACTGACTTGGGTGACGGGGCAGGGGACCGCCGCCCGGAAACACCATGCCGAGCGGTGAATCGGTGACCCGCCCGTAAAGCTCGCCATTGATGAAGTTCGCGATCCGGCCCAGGCACAGGCCGATCGGCGCCGTGCAGGCAACGATGTCGCCGATTGCAATCCATGAATAGTTGCGAAGACGCGAAAACAGCCAGATGGCAAAGATGACGCCCAGCAGCCCGCCGTGAAACGACATGCCACCCTGCCAGACGGCAAAAGCCTCCAATGGGTGATCGAGGAAGTAATCGGCCTTGTAGAAGATCACGTAGCCGAACCGCCCGCCGAGTACGACGCCGAACGTCGCCCAGACGATAAAGTCGTCTGTACGGGCTTTGGTGATTTCCACCGGCGAGCGCCGGGCAAGGACGATCATATATCGCCAGGCCAGCAGGATTCCCGCGATATAGGAAAGCGCGTACCAGCGAATGGCAAAAGGGCCGATTTCGATCAATACAGGATCGATGGTCGGGTAGGTCAGGGCGAATACGGTCATTGGTCAGATTCGATGATCAGATATATGGGTCGGCGGCCATCAGGCTCTCGCGCACATATTGCCCGACGCCTTCTTGCAGCCCTGTTGGCGCATGGTCGTAGCCGGCATCCCGCAAGCGCGACATATCGGCCTCTGTAAAGTACTGATACCGGTCGCGGATCGCCTCGGGCGTGTCGACGAATTCTATCACCGGTTCTTTGTCCATGGACTGAAACACCGCCTTCGCCAGATCCTGGAATGTGCGCGCAGTACCCGTGCCGACATTGAAAATGCCGGATACGTCCGAAGCTTTCGACAGCCACAGTGCGACATTCACACAATCTCTGACCCAGACAAAATCGCGTTTCTGGCCGCCATCGGGATAGTCCGGGTTGTGCGATCGGAACAGAACCGCCTTGCCGTCTTCGGATATCTCGCGGAAGTTTTTCAGCGCGACACTGATCTGCCCGCCTTTGTGAAACTCGTTCGGGCCATAGACATTGAAGAATTTGAGCCCGGCCCAATGTGGTGGCCGCGGGCCATTTTCGGCAACGATACGCGCCACGCGCCGATCGAAGGCGTGTTTCGACCAGCCATAGGCGTTCATGGGGCGCAGGGCCGCCAACCCGTCAATCGAATCGTCGTCGCGGAAGCCGCGGTCGCCATCGCCGTAGGTGGCGGCGGATGAGGCATAGATCAGTGGCGTTTCAAATTCCGCGCACCAGTTCCACAAATCGAGCGACATACGAATATTGGAGCGGACGATCAGATCGGCATCGCGTTCGGTCGTCGCCGATACGGCGCCCATGTGAAAAACCGTCTCGATATCTTTTGCATGATCGCCCAGAAATGCGGCGAGATCTTCCGGCCGGATGATATCCGCCAGTTCGCGCTTGGCGATATTCTTCCATTTATCGTCATGGCCAAGCATGTCGCATACGACGATGTCGCGGTCGCCGCGCGCTTCGAGCGCCTGAACGAGATTGGAACCGATAAACCCGGCGCCGCCGGTGACAATTATCATGCGGGAAGTTTTTTCCGTAATTCAGTATATTGGTTATAGGTTCAGGCGGGACAAGCCGCAAACACCGACTTATATTAAGATCACGTTCAACCCGCCCGGAGGCAGATAAGCCATGCAGAGCCGTAACCGTGTATTCGAAGATGCCGCCCGCGTGGCCGGCGGCGCCCTTGGCACCCTGTCGGGCATCCGGCGCGAGGTCGAAGGACTGGTCCGTCATCAGATCGATAAAATGTTGTCCGGTATGGACCTGGTCACCCGCGACGAGTTCGAGACCGTGAAGGCGATGGCGATCCGCGCCCGAGAGGAAAACGAACTGCTCGAAGCGCGGTTACAGGCGCTGGAAGCGACACCCATGAAGACCGCGCCGGCAGCCGGCAGCAAACCCCGGGCCGCTGCCAAAGGGGCCGCGACTAAGAAGCGCTGACGCTCCCCTAAACCGACTTATCCACTACATTTTGTGGTTTGGCGCGGCTGAACCACCAATTATCCTTGCGCCCCAAATCCTGTTCTGGCACGCTAAATGTTGTGTTGAGATACCTAGGACCCCCACCATTTTGCGGGCGAAGCTGCTTTTTGCGGGTTGCTAGGGTTTCGGCACGAACAAAGTGTCCAAGGGGATGACGGCATGACGGCATTGAGCAAAGAATTTGAAAAATCGGCTCCGAATCCGCTCGATTTGGTTGAGCAGATCGCAACCAGCCATGACTGGCTCTATGAACGCTCGAGCGACCGCGATATCGCCGTTGAGGTAACCGGCCACTGGTGCGACTACCGCATGTTTGTGTCCTGGCATGCCGATGTTCACGCGCTGCTGTTTGCTTGTGCATTCGATATGCGGGTCCCGGAGAAAAAATCCGGATCGATCCATCCGCTTCTGGCGATGATCAATGAACGTCTGCTTGTCGGTCATTTCGACCTGTGGTCCGACGATGGGCTGCCGGTATTCCGCCACGCCCTGCTACTGCGCGGTGTCGCCGGCGCAAGTCAGGAACAGCTCGAAGACGTTGTCGATATCGCGTTTACCGAGAGCGAGCGCTACTATCCGGCGTTCCAGTTCGTGATCTGGGGCGGCAAATCCCCCGAAGATGCGATGGCTGCAGCGATTCTGGAGACCGAAGGCGAAGCCTGATTGTCCGTTATCGACCGGTCGATCGCTCGGTCGCGCCGCAACTAGATCAGTGGGGCGAAGTGGATGTCTGAATCACAAAATATACTTCTTATCGGCTGCGGCAAAATGGGTGGCGCGATGTTGCGCGGCTGGCTGTCGCGCGGCGTCTCCCCGGAAAATGTCAGGGTCATTGAACCTTTTGCGGATGCCGCTAAAGCGCTGCGCGAGGAACTCTCGGTCATGGTCCTTGACGATATTGCAGCACTTGCGCCGGACTTTGTTCCCGATATCGTTGTTTTCGCCGTCAAACCGCAGGGTATGGACGATATAGTACCATCTTATGCCGAATTCGCCGCAAAAGGGGCCGTAAGCCTGTCGATTGCCGCCGGGCGGACGATTTCCTATTTCGGGACGCATCTGGGGGATGGGGCAGCGGTTGTCCGGACAATGCCGAATACGCCCGCCGCGGTTGGGCGCGGGATCACGGCGGCCTGCGCGAACGACCATGTCAGTGCGGCCCAGCGAGCGGCCTGTGAAAGCCTGCTGGAAGCCGTCGGCGATGTTGTCTGGGTCGAGCAAGAAGAGATGATCGACGCGGTAACCGCTGTATCCGGCAGCGGACCGGCTTATGTCTTCCTGATGATTGAATGTATGGCGAAAGCAGGTGAAGCGCAGGGGCTTCCGGCGGATATCGCGGCCCAGCTGGCGCGGGCGACCGTTGCCGGGTCGGGTGAGCTTGCGCGCCAATCCGATGAGGCGGCGAGCACCCTGCGCCAGAACGTGACTAGCCCCGGCGGGACGACGGCCGCGGCACTCGATGTGTTGATGGATGATGACGATGGCCTGCAGCCGCTCATGGACCGGGCAATCGACGCGGCCACACGGCGGTCGCGCGAGCTCGCCGGCTGATCGACCCGGCATCGCCGGTAGAGATTGAAGTCGAGGCTGAGCCGACCGGTTGAGGCGTTACTCGGCAGCCTGCAGACTAAATGTTCCAGAGCGAATTTTTTCGAGCGCGCGCGATTCAAGTTGCCGCACGCGTTCTTTCGATAGCCCCAATTCCCTGCCGATCTTTGTCAGGCTTTGGCGTTTCTCGCCGAGGAATCGCTGGCGCAGGATATGCCTTTCCCGTCGGGTCAGAGCGGGAATCGCCGCCCGCAACATGCGAACAAGCGCAACGCGTTGCCGTTTTGACGTAAGCATGGTTTCCGGATCCGGGGAGGAATCGGGAATCGTGTCCGCTAATGTACGGCCATTTGCGCCCATGACGTCCAGGGGCTGATCGGATGCTCTGAGCCGTTGGGCGAAGGCCCGGACATCCTCGACCGTCGTGTTCAGCCGGTCGGCGAGGGCACGGACTGCGTCACCGCCTTTTTCGTCAAGCCCGGCCAGAGCGCCGCCGAAATACAGTGTCCGGTGCTGCGGCGTGGTCACCGAGCGCACGATCGCGCCGGAGCGCAGGACATAGTCCTGTATCGCTGCGCGAATCCACCACATGGCATAAGTCGACAGTCGGGTTCCTTTTTCGGGGTTGAAGCGTTTGATGGCTTCAAGCAGTCCGATGGTGCCTTCCTGGATCAGGTCAGAGAACGAGCAGCCATACCGCCGGTAACGCCCGGCGATGCGGATCACATAGCGGAGCTGGCTCAAAACCAAACGCTCCCGTGCCCGCGTATCGCCCTTATGGATCTTGCGGAAAAGATCGCGTTCTTCCGTTGCCGACAGGCGCGGTGTCCGCCGCAGGGCGGATGCAATATTTGTCGGAATGGGCGAACGCATTATCTCTCCAGTATCACTCTGCGTGAATCGTTGCATACGGTTGCTGCAGGATCAACTGTTTCGGATAGCGGTACGTATTCGTGAAATCGCATAAAACTGTTATGCTACAATCAATTACGGAGGATCAGATGGCCAAAAAAGCAACCAGCAGGCAGCCAGGTTCCGATCGGATTATCGACGCTGCCCTCAAACTTGCGAGTGGAATGCGTTGGCGGGACATATCCATGGAAATGATTGCCAATGAATCCGGGGCAACACTTGCGCGGGTATACGAGCTTTTTCCAACCAAAGCCGCGCTCCTGAATGCCTTTATCCGCCGGACAGACCAGAGTGTCCTGGCGGGTCACGATTTTGACGATGCGTCGGAACCTGTGCGCGAACGCCTTCTCGATGCGTTGATGCGGCGTCTGGATGCCCTCGCTCCCCATAAGGAGGCTGTCGCGTCGATCACCCGCGATCTTGGCAGGGATCCCGCCGCGTTGATGTGTTCGGTGCCTGCTTTCATGAAGTCGATGGCGTGGTCGTTAGAAGCCGCCGGCGTCGGTACGTCGGGTCTGTTCGGACTGGTGCGTGTCAAAGGATTGGCGGCGATATATCTGAGTGCGTTGCGAGTCTGGTTGCGGGACGAGACGCAGGATCAGTCGGTGACGATGGCGCATGTCGACAAAAACCTCAAACGCGCGGAAGCGGCTATGGCCATGACGCCATTCAGGGGCGGTGGGCGCTTGCTCCGGTAGCGCTTGTCAGAATGCCCGTTTTTAGGGCGTCTAGGTTGAAGTGCGATGCAATGTACTGGCTGCGTTCTGGGTGTGAAATTTCTAAAACATTGATATATAATCATATTAAAATTGTGCACTGCACAATAAATTGTTGACATGGTGCGCTGCACAACATAGCTATCTGAGACGAGTTTAGAAATGACGTTCACATTTAACACGCAACAGGAGCATACCATGGCTGCTAAAGGAAAAACGAACGGCACGATGTTCCCTGAATGGGACGTCACCAAAGTCTGGGCCGATATGAAGATGCTCGAATTCGCTGACATGAAGATGCCCGAATTTAATGTCGACGCGATGGTCGCGGCGCAGCAGAAGAACATGGAAGCGCTGAACATCGCCAACAAGACCGTTGTCGAGAGCTGGCAGGGTTTCGCGAAGCAGCAGGCCGAACTGTGGCAGGCCGCTGTCGAAGACACCGGTGTGTTCGCTCAGGACGTTGCTTCCACCCAGGAACCGACAGACCAGGTCGCCAAGCAGGCTGCTTTCGCCAAGTCCGCTTTCGAGAATAGCCTCTCGACTGCCCGCGAAGCACAGGAAATTGCCGCCAAGACGACCAACAAGACGGTCGATATCGTGTCCAAGCGCTGGGCCGAAAGTCTTGACGAGGCTGTCACTTTCGTCGGGAAAGCGACCCCGAAAGCCGTGTAAACAAGATCATTCTCTGATCCAGGCGCGTCACCGCGCTGGCCAAACCGCCGCTCCGGATCTCCGGGGCGGCGGTTTTCTTTTGCGTCGTTATCCGCGATTGTTCCTGCCATCCTGACGATGGAGGTAGCGGTGACGATAGATTTCGATGTTTTCCTGAAGGATGATGTCCTTGCGGGAACGGTTCTCCGCGCCACAGCTTTCCCCGAGGGACGGGAGCCGGCGATCAAGCTATGGCTCGATTTCGGACCCGACATCGGCGAACTGAAAAGTCCGGCCCAGATCACGCGCCACTATACGCCGGAAACGCTTGTCGGACGGCAGGTCGCCGCCGTGGTCAATTTTCCGCCGCGCCAGATTGGCAAGTTCATGTCTGCAGTTCTCGTCCTTGGCTTTCCTGACGATGAAGGTGAGGTCGTACTGATGGCAATAGACCGGCTGGTCGCGAATGGTGCCCGTCTGTTTTAACATCAGTCAGCGAAACGGCTGCCGAGGCTGATTGCTATACCGGCATGGTTATCGTTGCGCGCAGACCGCCCAGGGACGATTCCGCGAGCGTCACGTCGCCACCGCTGCCGCGGGCGAGATCGCGGGCAATGGACAGGCCGAGGCCGGTTCCGCCGGTCCCCGGATTACGCGATGAATCGAGCCGGTAAAAAGGTTTGAAAACGGCTTCGTGCTCGTCCTCTGGAATACCCGGGCCGTCGTCATCAACAGTGATATCGATCAGAGCGCCCCGGCGGTTAGCCGAGACCTCGACCGTCTGGGCATGGGTCAGCGCGTTGACGACAAGATTGGTGATGCATCGCCTGATTGCATGCGGGCGTATCAGGATTGTCAGATCGCCATCGGTCGTTGCGTTCACGATCCTGTCGTCAATTGAGGCTGCTCGCGCGACGGCGGTTACGATCTCCGCGATATCACTCTCGACCGGTTCTTCGGTCCCTTCGCCGCGGGCAAAGGCCAGAAATTCCTCGACCATGACCTCCATCTCGCGCAGGTCTTCCTTCAGGTCTTCGACGCCTTTCGATTCAGCCAGCATCGCGAGTTGGAGCTTCATCCGTGTGAGCGGGGTGCGCAGGTCGTGGCTGACCCCGGCCAGCATTTCCGTCCGTTGGGTCAGGGCATTGTTGATCCGCCCACGCATCTGCTCGAACGCTGCCGCCGCCCGGCGTATTTCCATTGCACCTTCGGGCCGAAAATCCGGGACGTCCCTACCTTTGCCGAAATTATCGACGGCGGCGGCCAAACGCCGGATCGGTTTGACCTGATTGCGCATGAACATGGTGGCAATCACGAATAGCAGTAATGATGTGCCGACCATCCACATCAGGAAGATATAGGTGGTCGAGCTGAATAGGCGTTCCCGGGGGACGAATATTTCCATTACGCCGTCTGGTAACTGAACTTTCATCTGCACCAGTCGGTCGTGGCTCCAGGTGTCGATGTGTGCAGGGCGTCGCACGCGTTCGCGCATCGAATTCGCCAGACGGGTATCCAGGATGCCGCCGCCCGTAACCGGGGGTGCGTTCGGCAGTATCTCTCCCGGTTTGAAGTTCATCGTCAGCCCCATATCGGCCGCCGAAGACATTATCCAGTTCGTGCTCTTCTCATCGGCGAAATGGCTTCTGGCATTGATCACAAGGCTGATTTCGCCCGCGACGGAATCAGAGAGCCGCCGGGTAATCGTGCTCCAGTGTCGGTCGTAAAAGACCCAGGTCGATACCACCTGCACAAGGATTAGCGGTGTGATGATGATCATGATCGACCGGCCCAGAAACGATTTGGGCAGATACCGTTTGAGGGCGATCCGGAACCGTATCGGCGTTTTCACCACAAAACTCCGGTATTGATCTCAATCAGGGTGCAGCACATAGCCCTGTCCCCGAATGGTGTGAAGATAGCGCGGCTCGCGCGGGTCGGATTCAATTTTGCGGCGCAGGCGCGTGACCTGCACGTCGACTGTCCGCTCATTGCCGTCGATACGGCACTGGCTGATCAACTCGTCCCTCGACAGGGTCATGCCCGGATTGCGTGCCAGCGCAGACAGTAAATTGGCTTCGATCGTCGTCAGCCTGACGATCGCATCGTCGCGCCGGAGTTCGCGCCTTCCCATGTCGAACGCGCATTGGCCGAGCTGAACAACGCGTTCGGTGACGGCAGGTGCTGCCCGGCGCAGGATAGATTCGATGCGCAACACAAGCTCTCGTGGCTCGAACGGTTTGGCCATGTAATCGTCGGCGCCGTGTTCCAGCCCGGATACCCGGTCTTCGGGTTCGCCCATCGCCGTCAGCAACAGAATCGGCACACGCGATACGGACCGCAGGGATTCCGTCAGTTGCAGGCCGCTTTCGCCCGGCATCATCACATCGACCACCAGCAGGTCGAATTGCAGGCCGCGCATGCGCATCCGTGCTTCTTCGGCATCCGCAGCGGTGGTGACGCGAAAACCGTTCTCGCCGAGATACTGACTCAGCAACTCCCGGAGCCGGTTGTCGTCATCCACAACCAGAATATGTGACTGATCGTCCATACCTGTCAGTATATCAGCAATACGGCGCCGGTCTTAGATGTCATAGCCGACGGCCTTAAGCGGCATGCCGCCGAACATATCGAGCATCCGTCTGCGCCACGCATAGACCGGGTCATCGGTCTTGAGCAGCGGGTAATCGCTGATCGCGCGTGCCCAGGCGAAAGCCCCAAAGACAATATAGTCACCATAGGCGGCAGCATCCCCCGACAGATAATCTTGCCCGTACAGCGCTGCGCGCAGAGTTGATATCGCCGCGCCAAAGGCTTTGATGTCGTCTTCCGACCGGGTCTGAACCTCGGTCGGAGATTTCTTAAAACGGGCCGTGCGACTCTCGACGAAATAGTCGTGATCCGCCGGGTCGAGATGGTCTTGGATGTCGGCGATCACCAGTTTTATCAGCGCCACATGGAGCGCACGGTCCGTCCAGACATTCAGGAATTTAGCCAGGCCATGGCCGGTCGCGCCGCCGAACAGCGACGGGAAATGCGGGTATTGTGTTTCCAGGTATTCGGCGATTGCCCATGAATCCGATACCACTGTGTCACCATCCCGGATAACCGGTACTCGTTCCTGGCCGGAGAATGCGATCAGGTCTTTATCCGTAAACCGGGCGGGGACGGTTTCGTATGAAAGTCCCTTGTGCTCAAGCGCCATGCGCGTCCGCCAGCAATACGGGCTGAACCGGCGGTCGTCGCGGCCCGTGAGCTCGAACAATTGAATGGTCATATCAATGCTTCCTGTCCTGATTTTCGTCCGGGTACTTGCACGATCTATAGCAGCTCCGGAATGTGCTTGGACATGAATTCTCTGAATGCGCGCATCCGGGCGGTGTCGCGATGATGGGGGTGGCGGAGGATCCACAAATCCGCGCCGAGCTCCGGCGCGAGATCGAGGACTCTTACAAGACCGGGTTACGGTTCGCCGAGATAGCACGGCAGGCAGGCCAGGCCGATATCCTCGCAGACCGCCGCCAGGAGCAACAACATGCTGCTCGCCCGGTACACCGGATCTATCCCCGCGGTATCGGCAGCGAGCTATTTCATCGCCGCCATCTGTGTGAGGTTATCGCCGCATGTCACGAGCCTGTGGTTCTTCAGGTCAGAAAGTTCTGTCGGTGCCAGGTTTTTCCGAAGGTAGGATTTCGATCCGTAGATTGCGACCGGCAGGTCCCCGAGCCGTCGTTCGATCATCTCGTCATGGCCTTTCGTGCCGGCCTCCAGCGTGCGGAATGCGATGTCGATATCGTCGGGATGAACCGGGCTGTAGCCGTCCGGTGTCGCGATCAAGTCGACGGAAATTTCGGGCAATGCGTCGCGGAAACTGACGATAGCCCGGGGCAGAAGGCCGAAGGCGAGATTGAACGTGGCGCCCACCCGGATGAGGCCGGCCGGACGCCCGTGATCGACATCGGCTTCGCGCAGCAGGTTCACGGTCTCATCGGCCATATTCTCGGCATGCGGGAGTAGCCGTTCGCCGGCTGCGGTCAACGACACGCCGTCGGGCCCACGGTCGAAGAGCCGTTGACCCAGCTGGGTCTCCAGGCGATCGATCCGGCGCTGTACCGTCGAGCGATGAATGCCGAGCGCGTCGGCCGCAGCATTCAGCGAGCCGAAATGGCCTGTCGCGCGAAAAACTCAGAGGTCGTCCCAATCCAGCATATATTGCATTATTGCACATATGGTTGTGATTAAGCCAAGTGCCGTTTCGTGGAAGATGCCACTAAACTGTCCCTATATTTTTGAAAATATCAGCCGGAGGTAAGTATGTTCGATGAGGATATGAAGCGCATCGTCGCAGAGACAATCCTGTGTTACGTGGCGACGACGAATGAAGATGGCAGCCCGAACCTGTCACCGAAAAGCTCGCTTCGGGTTCATGATGACACGCACCTGATGTTTGCGAACATGGCGTCGCCGGGGACTGTGCGGAATTTGAAACGCGATTCCAGGATAGAGCTCAACTGCGTCGATATCTTCGGGCGACGCGGCTACCGGTTTGTCGGGCGGGCGACCGTTCATTCCGGCGATGACCCGATATACCTCGCGCTTAAGAAAGACGTCGCCGCCGAACATGGTGACGTTATTCCGGTTTTCGACGCGGTGATGATTGAGGTGCTTGAGGTCAAGCCCGTCATCTCGCCCGCCTATACATTTATCGACGGCGTGACCGAAGAGGCGTTGCGCGGGGCCTATCTTGAAAAATACGGGGTTCAGCTTGTCGGGGCAGAGGCGGCGGAATGACCCTCCGTCTGGATTACGGCGCGGTTTCCCCTGGCGCGGTCGGAGGGATGTACGGCACCAATGCTTATCTGGACGCTGCACCGATCGATCAGGTGCTGCGCCGACTGATCGAATTGCGGGTCTCACAAATCAACGGGTGCCACTACTGTATCTGGCTTCACACCCGGCAAGCGCGCGACCTTGGCGAGACGGTAGATCGCATTCAGGCGGTGGCCGAGTGGCGCGCCGCAGGGTGTTTTGATGAGGCGGAATGCGCCGCCCTGGCCTGGACCGAATCCGTGACGCGCATTTCGGATGGTGTACCGCCCGACGATCAGTCTGCGGCGTTGGGGCACACATTTCGATGATCGTCAGATTGTCGACCTGACCGCGGTGATCGCCAACATGAATGCGCTTAATCGCGTTGCGATCAGTTTTCGGCTGGAGCCGCCCGAATAGCTTTTTTCGCAGGGATTCCCCGAATAGCTTTTCCAGCAGGGATTCAAGGCCCCCAGAAAAACACGAGCAAAGGCGCGGCGACGGCGAACGTGACGGCGGTCAGGGGCAGGCCCATGCGCCAGTAATCGCCGAACCGGTATCCGCCCGGCCCCATCACAAGCAGGTTCGATTGGTGACCGATCGGCGTCAGAAACGCGCTCGACGACCCGATGGCCACGGCCATCAGAAACGGATCGAAGTTGACGCCGGCGATATTCGCGACGCTGACCGCAAGCGGCGCCATCAGCACCGCCGTGGCGGCATTGTTGATTACCGCGCTGAGGAGTGCCGAAATCGTCATGATGGTTATAAGCATCACCCAGAGCGGCATGCCGCCGGCAATCGCAGTGATCCCGTCGGCGATCAGGTCTGTCGCACCGGTTGAATTCAGCGCGGCACCGACGGGCAGAAACGCGCCGAGCAATATGATGACGGGCCATTCGACGCTGTCATACATTTCGCGCAGGGGAAACAGGCGGGTGGCGACCAGCACCACGACGGCGGCGACAAAAGCGACATCGATGCGAACCAGACCGAACACGGCCGCGGCAATCGCGGTGGCGAAAATCACCAGTGGCAGATAGCTTCTCTGGCCCGGAACCGCAATCTCACGGGATGCCAGCGGCAGGCACCCGAGTGAATTGAGCGATTCGTAGATGAGTTGTTCGGCGCCCTGGATCAGCACCACATCGCCTGCCTGAAACCGTATATGGCCGATCCGGTCGCGGATTGGTTTGCCCTGTCGGGCGACGGCGAGAATATTGACGCCATAGCGAGAATTGATGCGGAGTCCGCCGGCGGTGCGTCCTTCGAGCCGCGAACCCGGGTTTACGACCGCTTCGATAACGATGACTTCGTCAGACGAGAGGCTTTCTGTCGATATGTCACGGTCGGTCACGAGATCGAAACCCGATTTTTCCACGGCCATCGCGATGGCTTCCGTGCCGCCCTCAATCATCAGATGGTCTCCCGGCATCATCCGGGTATACCAGGGCGGTGCCAGTTCTTTTTCGCCCTGGCGTATCAGGGCGACGACCGAAACGTCTCCGTCGGCGAGGACGACAAGCTCGCGGATCGGCTTTCCGATCAGGGGCGACCCTTCCGGTACGGCAAGCTCGGTGACATATTCGTCGATCTTCATCAGATCTTCAAGCGCCGTATCGCCGCCCTCGCGATGGGGGATCAGCCTGTATCCGATGGTGATGATGAAGATAACGCCGACAAGCGCGGCAAGGGCGCCGACGGGGGCGAAATCGAACATCCCGAACCCGCCGCCTTCGCCGAAGGACTTGCCCATGACTTCTGCCCGGTAGCTTGAAATGATGATGTTCGGCGGCGTGCCGATTAGGGTGGTGAGTCCACCCAGTAGCGAGCCAAAGGCAATCGGCATCAGGACACGCGACGGGGGCATGTTGGATGCCTGCGCCGCTCGAATCGCGACAGGCAGCATCAGCGCAAGCGCACCGACATTGTTCATAAAGGCCGACAGAATCGCGACCGTCAGTGTTAACGCGCCGATCTGAATGGTCGGGTTGCTGGGGAGTTTGCCGATAGAGCTTGCCAGGACATTGATGGCGCCTGACCGCTGCAAAGACTGGCTGATAATCAGGACGGCGGCGACGGTGATGACCGCAGGGTCACTGAACCCCGAGAATGCCGTTTCAGACGGCACAATGCCGCAGATAACGGCTACGACGAGCGCGCCCATCGCCACAACATCGTAGCGCCAGCTTCCCCAGGCGAAAAGAATGAGGGAGGCAAGAATGATGCCAAAAGCCATGATCTGCGGGGTCGTCATCGGAGTCCCTTAAAGCGGTTTGAGCCCTTCGCCGAGCATATAACCATTTATTCACCGCAGTGCGACAAAAGGGTCATTGCAATATTTGTGCACTGCACCTAAATTCGTAAGTGGGCCACAACTCCCCAACGGGTTGCAGCTCTTCTGTGAGGGAGAGACTTAAATGTCTGATACTATTTCGAAGCCGGGCACCCGTCCGGACAATCCTTGTTTCTCATCCGGTCCCTGCGCCAAAAGACCCGGCTGGTCATCAGCCGTACTTTCAAACGCATTAACAGGCCGATCCCATAGATCCGCTCCAGGTAAAGCAAAGCTCAAAGCCGTCATCGAACGGTCGAAAGCGCTGCTCGGTATGCCCGACGACTATCGTCTGGGCATAGTGCCGGCGTCCGATACGGGCGCGGTCGAGATTGCCTTGTGGTCTTTGCTCGGCGCTCGCGGGGTTGATCTCTTTACCTGGGAAAGCTTCGGCGCCGGCTGGGTCAGCGACACGCTGAAACAGCTGAAACTCGAAGACGCCCGCGTTTTCGATGCACCTTATGGCGAGCTGCCGGACTTTACGCAGTGGGATTCTTCCCGCGACACGGTTTTCACGTGGAACGGCACGACGTCCGGCGTCAAGGTCACCGATGGGGACTGGATTCCCGATGACCGTGAAGGTTTGACGATCTGCGACGCCACGTCGGCAGCGTTTGCGATGGATCTGCCGTGGCAGAAGCTCGATGTCGTGACCTGGTCCTGGCAAAAGGTCATGGGCGGTGAAGCAGCCCACGGCATGATCGCCCTGTCGCCACGTGCCGTGGAGCGGCTCCAGACCTATTCGCCGCCCTGGCCGATGCCGAAGATCTTCCGCCTTACGAAAGGCAGCGAGCTGATCGAGGGTATCTTCCGCGGCGAGACCATTAACACCCCGTCGATGGTGGTCGTTGAAGACGCGCTTGATGGTCTGACCTGGGCCGAAGGGCTCGGTGGTCTGACGGCGCTGATGGGGCGTAGCGAGAGCAACCTCGCGGCTATCTCCACCTGGGTCGAAAAATCTGACTGGGCCGGTTTTCTGGCCGAGGATGTCGCCCAGCGATCCTCTACGTCCGTGTGTCTCAAAATCACCGATCCGTGGTTCGCCGCGCTTGATGCGGCCGCGCAATCGTCGGTACCGAAGAAAATCGACGCATTGCTGGAGTCCGAGGGCGCGTCCTTCGACATCAACGGGTACCGCGATGCGCCGCCCGGCCTGCGGATATGGGCCGGGGCAACGGTGGAAACATCGGATCTCGAAGCACTCTTTCCATGGCTCGACTGGGCCTATGCAACCGTCAAGGCAGAGCTGGCAAACGCCGCCTGAACAGGATTTATCATGTCAAAAGTACTTATCTCGGACAGCCTCAGCGCTGCCGCCGTCGAAATCTTTAATGCCAACGGCATCGAGACCGATGTCATCACGGGCATGAAGCCTGAAGAACTGATCGCCTGTATCGGCGACTATGACGGCCTCGCGATCCGGTCTGCGACCAAGGTGACGCCGGCGGTTCTTGAAGCGGCCACAAACCTCAAAGTCATCGGTCGTGCCGGTATCGGCGTCGATAATGTCGATATCGATGCGGCGTCGGGCTGCGGTATCGTGGTGATGAACGCGCCGTTCGGCAACTCGATCACGACCGCTGAACACGCGATCGCCATGATGTTCGCGCTGGCCCGCCAGATTCCGCTGGCCAATCAGTCGACCCAGTCCGGCAAGTGGGAAAAATCCAAATTCATGGGTGTCGAACTGACCGGCAAGGTTCTGGGCATCATCGGCTGCGGCAATATCGGCTCGATCGTTGCCGACCGGGCGATGGGGCTTCGGATGAAGGTCATTGCTTCTGATCCGTTTCTGACGCCCGAGCGGGCAGAAACCCTTGGTGTTGAAAAGGTCGAACTCGATGATCTGTTTGCCCGCGCCGAGATTATCACGATGCACACACCGTTGACCGACAGCACGACCGGTCTGCTCAATGCGGCGAATTTCGTAAAGATGCAGGATGGCGTTCTTGTCGTGAATTGTGCCCGTGGCGAACTGGTCGTGGAAGCCGATATGAAAGCGGCAATCGATGCTGGCAAAGTTGCCGGTTTTGCCGTCGACGTGTTCCCGCAGGAGCCGCCCGAAGGCTACAGCATGTTCGGGATGGATCAGGTCATCGCGACGCCGCATCTTGGTGCGGCGACAACGGAAGCGCAGGAAAAGGTCGCTCTGCAGATCGCCGAGCAGATGTCCGACTATCTGAACACAGGGGCTGTGACCAACGCGCTCAACATGCCGTCCGTCTCCGCCGAAGATGCGCCGCGTCTGAAACCGTATATGACGCTTGGCCGCCAGATCGGCAGTCTCGTCGGGCAGGTGGCCGATAGCGGTCTGTCATCGGTGACGATCGAATACGAAGGAACCGCGGCCGAAATTAACACGCGGCCGGTCACGTCGGGTCTGCTTGAAGGTCTGCTGTCGCCGCTGATGAGCGGCGTGAACATGATCAATGCGCCGATCCTTGCGCGTGACCGTGATATCGACGTCTCCGAGGTCCGTCACAAGCGCGATGGCGAATATCAGACCCTGATCCGCCTGACGGTGGAGACCGAAACCGGTCCGATTACCGTTGCCGGTACTCTGTTTGGGGGTGATAAACCCCGGATTATTGAGGTTAATGGCATCAAGCTCGAGGCTGAACTGGGCGAAACCATGCTCTACATGATCAATAAGGACCGCCCCGGTTTCATCGGGCGTCTGGGGACTACGCTCGGAGATGCAGGTGTTAATATCGCGACGTTTCAGCTCGGGCGGATCAATCAGGGTAGCGATGCGCTGGCGCTCATTCAGGTCGATGGCGATATGTCGGATGACGTGTTGACCGCACTTCGGGCACTCCCCGACGTGGTGCAGGCGAAAGCACTTTCCTTCTGATAGGCGCCTAAACCGGCGGCGCGGGCCGTTTTCCATTTGCCGAACGCGTCTAAACTAGGTACCAAAGCCGCGCTCAGGAAGATTGGATTATGACCGACTTAGAACGAAAAGCACTGCTCCCCGCCGGGCTCAGAGATATTCTGCCGCCCGAAGCCGCCTTTGAGGCTGAAATCTGCGAGACCCTTGCGGCGGATTTCGGCAGTCATGGGTACGACCGCGTCAAGCCGCCGCTTGTCGAGTTCGAGGATAGCCTGACGAGCGGTGCGGGCGCGGCCGTCTCTGCCGATACTTTTCGTCTGATGGACCCGGTGTCCCAGCGGATGATGGGTGTACGGGCGGATATGACCACCCAGGTTGCACGGATCGCGCTGACCCGGCTCACAGATACGCCGCGACCGCTGCGGTTGAGCTATACCGGTGAAGTCCTGCGGGTCCGCGGCACGCAATTGCGTCCTGAACGGCAGTTTGCACAGGTCGGCGCAGAGTTGATCGGCGCTGAGAGCGCCGAAGCCGATATTGAAATTATCGCGATCGCGGTTGCCTCGCTGCGCAAAATTGGCGTTCCCCATCTATCTGTTGATCTGACCATCCCGCCGCTTGTACCGGCGCTGATGGAGGCAATGCCGCTTGGTGACGATGAATACCGCGCATTGCGAGATGCGCTGGACCGCAAGGATGTTCGTTCCGTGAGCGAGCACGGTGGCGACCATGTGGAGGCATTGTGCAGCCTGATGGATGGGACGGGGCCGGCAATGACCGCGCTCGAGGTTTTGTCCGCTTTGTCTCTGCCGGGCGCGCCCGCCAAGGAGCTCAACCGGCTGCTGGTCGTTGTCGAGGGACTGGGACACCGTCTTCCCGATCTCGATATCACGGTAGATCCTGTCGAAAACCGCGGGTTCGAATATCATACCGGTGTCGGGTTTACTTTCTTTTCGCGCGGCGAGCGTGGCGAGATCGGCGGCGGCGGACGATACATCGCGACGCTGAACGGTGCTGACGCGGGTAACGACAATGGCGAAGCTGCGACGGGTTTCACGCTTTATGTCGATAATATTATGAGGGTGCTACCATCGCCGGCGACACGTTTGCGTGTCTACGTACCGCCCGGCGTCCCCTCGGGCGATCTGGCCGACTTGCGCAATGACGGATGGGTGACGGTGGCCGGGTTTGACGACACCGAGGATGCGTCGGCAGAAGCGCGCCGACTGAAATGTTCGCATGTCTGGGCGTCGGGCCGTGCCGAACCGCTGAAACAGGGATAAAAACTATGACCAATGTTGCAGTCGTCGGATCGCAATGGGGCGATGAGGGCAAGGGAAAGATCGTCGATTGGCTGTCGGAACGTGCCGATGTGGTGGTGCGTTTCCAGGGCGGACACAATGCGGGCCATACGCTCGTCGTCGACGGCAAAGTTTACAAGCTTAGTCTGCTGCCGTCAGGTGTTGTGCGCGGCAAGCTGTCGATCATCGGCAACGGGGTGGTCATCGACCCCTGGGCGTTGATGTCTGAAATAGAAACCGTGCGGGAGCAGGGCGTCAAGATCACGCCTGAAACGCTTCGGATTGCTGAAAACGCGACCCTGATCCTGCCGTTGCATGGCGCGCTCGATCGCGCGCGAGAGGCGGCGCAGGGTGCTGAAAAAATCGGCACGACAGGTCGCGGGATCGGGCCGGCCTATGAAGACAAAGTGGCGAGAAGGGCAATCCGGATCTGTGATCTGGCCGACCCGGATACCCTGCCGGAGCGTATAGAGAATCTTCTGACCCATCACAATGCGCTGCTGCGCGGTCATGGTGCGGATGAAATCGACGGCGCGGAAACCCTGGACGCATTGCGCGGGATATCGGCGGAGCTTCTGTCCTATGCGGCGCCAGTCTGGCGATCACTCGACGAGGCCTATCGGAGCAGCAAACGGATCTTGTTTGAAGGTGCGCAGGGCTTCATGCTCGACGTGGATCATGGCACGTATCCCTTCGTGACATCCTCAAACACCCTTGCCGGTCAGGCGGCCGCCGGCAGCGGTATCGCCGTCGGTGGCATCGGGTACGTTCTTGGGATTACCAAGGCCTATACCACCCGTGTGGGGTCCGGGCCCTTTCCGTCTGAGCAGGATAACGATATCGGCAACCTGCTCGGTGAGCGGGGACATGAATTTGGTACCGTAACCGGGCGCAAAAGACGGTGCGGATGGTTCGATGCCGTGCTTGTTCGCCAGTCCGCGAAAATCGGGGGTATCAACGGCATCGCACTCACGAAGCTCGACGTGCTCGACGGTATAGGAGATTTGAGCGTGTGCGTGGGGTACCGCTATGAAGGTACCAATTACGACTATCTTCCCGCTGGCCGGAATATACAGGCCGGAATAGAGCCGATCTACGAGGTTCTTGATGGGTGGGACCAGAGCACGCAGGGCGCCAGGAGCTGGGCGGAGCTGCCCGCGGCAGCGGTCAAATACGTTCGCCGGATCGAGGAATTGATCGGTGTTCCAGTGGCATTACTGTCGACCAGTCCGGAACGCGACGATACGATCCTTGTCAGAGATCCCTTCGCGGCCTGATGCAGAGGCTTATTGGTCGTCGATAGCAGGTTGTCAAAGCCTTTGGATTTCATTCAGGTTCTTCCAGAACCCGTTCAGGCACGCTAAAATTCTTGTTTGGTCAAAGGAGAGAACTGTGTTCAAGCGCATCGATCATGTAGCTCTAGACGTCGCTGATATAGACCGGTCTATTGAGTTTTATGAAACAAATTTCGGCTGTAAAAAATATTCTGAACACTCCACTGGTGGTGGACTGCGGATTGCCTATCTTCGTTCTGGGGATACAGTCTTGGAACTAGTGAATCGCGATGCTGGCGGGATGAAAGGCTTTCACTTCTGTTTTGAAACCGATGAGTTTGACGTAGATGTCAAACGGCTGCAAAATGCCGGTATACCAATTTTAACCGAGCCGCACGCCACTGAGGCACGCGAACACCGAGAGGCGGGGTGGCGACGTGTCGTATTTTCTGGTCCTGATGGCGAAGCAATAGAATTTCGAGGGTAAGGTTAAAAATTCTGATGTGAGATATAAGTGAAGAGGCGAGACGCCAGCACTTCATACCTTGGCAACCGCATACGGCTTCAGTCATTCGTTACTATTATACCCGATCTATTTGAATCCCCTCTTCGGTCAAAAAACCGGACTTCACAAAAGGATGTGGAGAGACAATGACTAGGATGCGAGATCTCGTTGAGCGTAGACCGTTTATGCTGGGCTTTGCTGGGTTCGCCGTGTTTCCGGCATCAGTTCGCGCCGAACTAGAACCCTTTAAAGTATTCAAATCCCCCACATGCGGGTGCTGTTCGAAATGGGTAAAATACATGCGCGAAAACGGGTTCATCATCCGTACGAAGGATGTTTCCGATGAACAGCTAATGAAAATAAAGAATATGCTGCGTATACCGCTGAAACATCGCTCTTGTCATACAGGAATCATCGGAAATTATTGGGTTGAAGGGCATGTTCCCGCATCAGATTTAAAGAAGTTACTAGCCTCCAGACCGGACGCCCGCGGACTAGCGGTGCCAAATATGCCAATTGGTTCGCCGGGCATGGAAATGGGTTCAAGAAAAGACCCCTTTGACGCTCTACTTGTACTTAAAAATAATAGAGACCGGATTTTTACTCGGCATAATATAATTCGGTAAAGAATTACCTCCGCATCTAAGAAAAAATGTCTAACATTATTATATCTACGAAATAGAACAACCGAACCATCATAGTGCCAATGTTCTCGTTATCAGATCCAGACATTCGGCTACGTCATCCAGCGCTTCGCAAATTGGATAGATGACGAAACGCGGGATCTCTATGACGTATGCGTCTGGCATAGACTAAAAACATTGATTTAATAGAAATTAATTTCTTTCTGTACGCATTTTATTTTGTGGCTCGTTAAGCTCGATCTGCTGTAGAGGTGAGTGCCATTTATTTCACCTGTCGAAAATTAATTAATCTGTCGCAGCGGAGCCATGCTGATGAACCGTTGTCAGATAGATGCCTATCCCAATTAGACCAATTCCGACCGCATGGAATATAAAAGGCTCTTCATCTAGTAACCAGACGGCAAGGATCACGGTATAAACAGGAATTAAATGAAGGAGGAGGCCAGCACGTGACGCGCCGAGTCCCTCCACCGCCCGGTTCCACCAAAGTAGACCTAATATGGACGCAAAGACCGCCAACCCTCCGGTAACGCCGGCAGTGGTCCAAGTTATTGGGGTTGGCAGATAGTAAATGTTTTCTAGAATCCAAAATGGGAACACCGTAATAGCGCCGGCGACCAAGATTGCGAACAGGAAGTTCAATCGATCTAGTTCCGGAGGAACTCGGCGCATAAGAACCGCGTATACCGCCCAGCAGACAATGGAAATAAGAACCAAAATATCACCGATATTGAGCTCCAAGTTGAGCAGAACGTCCAGGCTGCCACGCCCGACCAAGTAGAAAACGCCTGCGAGAGAGATGAGCACACCTAACCACTGAATGACGGCTAAACGGTCCCGGAAGATCATCCAGGCGGCGGCGACAATCGCGACGGGTTCGGCTGAATTGATGAGGGACCCGTTAATCGCGGTGGTGAATTGTAGGCCGACGAACATCACGCCGTTGCCGCAAACTATTATCAGCAAACCCTGTAATGCCAAGAATTTCCAGCATTTGCGAATTATCGGCCATTGAGCGCACAGGCTCTTTCTGCAGAAGGGGAACAGTATGATGATCGCTATCGTACATCTGAGAAACGTAATCCCCGCCGGCGGGACGACGCCTGCAACATCCCGGACTGCGATGAAACTGCCCGAGTAACACAGCATGGCCATCGCACCGGCAAGCAGAGGCGGCATAGATGTAATCGATTGTACGATTTTTTGCGGCATTAGTGGATTTCGAGCTTTTGATCGTAGAATAGTAGTATTCTGAGAAACCCTTCATTCCCGACATTAATCTGATCACGGAAAGACCAGAAACGGATCAACCCCCATAAGGTAGACGCTCATTGTATAAACGGGAAGAGAAACGTCCAATACCAGTTCCCTTAACGGCGGATTCTGAATGCTCTATTTGAGGATAATTCCCTTTCCGCTTTCTGGTTGGAAGATTGATCGGCCTTGTGGCAAGGTCTGGAATGGCTTGGAAATAGGAGGTAGGGGATGCTTAAAGATACTGCGATTCGGACTATTGATGACGGCGAAAAACTAAAGAATGTTATCGGCGAACCGAAGCCGGCTATCGCTAATAAGGAAATGCAGGCGCTCGATAAGCATGTGCGCCATTTTATATCACTTTGCCCATTTCTCTGTATTTCAACGGCGGATGCGGCTGGAAATCAAGATATCAGTCCACGTGGCGATCCTGCCGGTTTTGTGAAAGTTTTGGATGACACTACTATCCTAATTCCTGACCGAAAGGGAAATCGGCGTGTAGATACCATGCAAAATTTACTAGAAAATCCAAATGTTGGATTGTTATTATTTCTACCTGGTGTAGATGAAGTAGTACGGATTAATGGGCAAGCTGTAATAACTGATGATCCAGATGTACTAAAGGATTGTGCTGTCAGCGGGGTTACGCCAAATCTTGGTATATTAGTTAAAATAGACGACGTATTCTTTCACTGTGCCAAGGCGATCATTCGTTCTCAACTGTGGAATCCTAAAACACCTATCGATCGAAAATATTTTCCACTATATGGCGAGATCGTCCGAGACCAACGTGAACCAGATGGTGATCCCATTGAAATTGATGACCAAATTAAACTTAATAATAAAGTTAATCTTTATTAAAAAATTAAATAATATTCTGCCATTATAGTTATTTTCCATCGTCTATGGCTGGCTCGCTTTTTACGTTGCGTCCGGCGTGGGCTGGATTTTGTTTGCAAGCCTTCCCGGCATCGTCGCCTCTTTCAAGACCTATAGCGCGAAGCGAAATGTGAATGCCTTGCGTGAGCGCCTGGAAGAGCTCAAGGGCGAATGGGGCGATGAGATTTGCGGCAACACGCCCGACAGTTCGAGCGAAGATGACGAGAAAGCAGACGCCGCTCAGACCGAGGCTGCGCCTGCGCGATCTTCGCGATGACCGGATGTCTGTCTGTAGGGTTGTCCCGCAGGATATCCCCAACGGTGTCCGGGTGTCTGCTTTCGCAGGAGTCCGCTAGCCGCATAGCCTTTACGCGTCGGACAGCATTCCATCGCGCTGGATGCGCCCGCCGATCGCGGCGGATTTCATTGCTTTTTGCAGTTTTTCAAACGCTCGGACCTCAATCTGACGTACCCGCTCGCGCGAGATGCGGTATTCCTGGCTGAGATCCTCAAGTGTTTTGGGGTGTTCCTGAAGGCGTCTGGCGGCAAGAATTTGCCGTTCACGGTCATTCAGAACCTTCATCGCATCGACGAGCATTTTGCGGCGCTCCGCCATTTCTTCCTGATCGGCGAGGACGGTTTCCTGATTGTCGGAATCGTCGACAAGCCAGTCCTGCCATTCGCCTCCAGAATCCGCGCGAACGGGTGCGTTAAGCGACGAGTCCGGGCCGGCCATCCGCCGGTTCATGTTAATCACTTCCTGCTCGCTTACTTTGAGCTTGGTCGCGATTGTTTCCAGGTTTTCCTGCTTCAGGTCGCCTTCTTCCAGCGCCTTGATTTCGCCTTTCATGCGCCGCAGATTGAAAAACAGCTTTTTCTGCGCTGCGGTGGTACCGATCTTTACCAGCGACCAGGACCGAAGGATGTATTCTTGGATCGATGCCTTGATCCACCACATCGCATAGGTCGCCAGACGGAAACCTTTCTCGGGCTCGAAGCGCTTGATTGCCTGCATCAGGCCGACATTGCCCTCGGAAATCACCTCGCCGAGCGGCAGGCCATATCCGCGATACCCCATAGCCAGCTTGGCGACCAGCCGCAGGTGGCTGTTGACCATCCGCGCGGCGGCCTCGGGGTCTTCATGCTCTTTCCAGCGCTTGGCGAGCATGTATTCCTCTTCCGGCTCGAGCAGGGGGAATTTACGGATATCCTGCAGGTACCGGGACAGGTTGCCGTCCGGATTGAGATTGGGGGCCGAAGGTAGATTTCCGTTCATTCGCGAAGCGTCCGTTGTCTGACCGTTTATTGGCACAAAATAAGGCGTCAAACGGCTTTTAACTGACCGTCCAGCCCTGATTATGTTCCTCTTACACTTAATAGATAGTCATCTACGCGTTAAACTTCCAGACTTCTGTAAATTTTGGGCCAATGCAGCGAGGTCGTCCGGCAATGCGGCCTCAAATTGCTGAAATTCGCCCGAAATGGGGTGTTCGAATCCCAGAAGCCGTGCGTGGAGCGCCTGGCGGCGAAATCCGGCGATCATGTTGGATGCCTCGGGCGATAACTGTGACATGCGGGCCCGTGTCGACCCGCCGCCATAAACAGGGTCTCCGATCACCGCATGGCCAATATGCGCCATATGCACCCGGATCTGATGGGTTCGGCCCGTTTCAAGCCGGCATTCGACCAAAGACGCGGCCCCGGCGGCATAAGCGGCCTCCGTTCGATAATTTGTAAGGGCCGTCTTTCCACCCAGCGTGAGCACCGCCATTTTCTTTCGGTTTCGCGGGCTGCGGCCGATATTGCCTTCGACCGTCCCCTGGCTCGGGCTCGGCATGCCCCAGACAAAGGCGGCATAGGCGCGTTCTATCGAATGATCGGCGAACTGCCGGGTCAGTCCTTCATGTGCCGGGCCGGTTTTGGCAGAGACCATAATACCGCTGGTATCCTTATCGAGGCGATGAACGATGCCGGGCCTGCGGACGCCGCCGATTCCCTTGAGGCTGGCGCCACAATGGGCGATCAGCGCGTTTACGAGTGTTCCGGTCAGATTGCCGGGCGCCGGGTGCACAACCAGCCCGGGCGGCTTGTTGATAACGATCAGGTCGTCATCCTCGAAAACCACGTTCAGCGGGATATTCTCGCCCAGTGGCTCAGGATCGACGGATGCGGGAATGCGAAGTAAAAACCGCTCGCCCGGTTTGACCCTGTAGGACGGCTCGATTATCGTCGCGCCGTGTTCGCCCGCCGCGTCCAGACACCCGTCCTCGATAAGCCGTTTGAGGAATGACCGGGACCGGTCGGGCAGGGTGTTCGCCAGCAGCCTGTCGATACGTTCGCCTTCGGCGCCGGGCGGCACAGAGATATCAAGCGGTTCGGCTGTCGGGCTATCTTCGGTCATTTCGGAATAAGGACATATTCGATGCGCGGTCTCAAGGCTATGGTAATCGGGATGGGTGTGCTGATTATCGTCGGCGTCATCTTCCTGATTTATGCGATCGTCCAGAAATCCGACGACGACCTCGGAGGCGGGTTCGGTGGTGACAAGCCGCCTGCGGTTTCAAGCGTTGCACTGCCTGCCGGTGCCGAGGTGGTGGAGACGCGCGTCGGGGCGGAGCGGATTGTGCTGCGCCTGCGCCTGCCGGATGGTTCAGGGCGCCTGGTGATACTCGACGCGGGGAGCGGCAGGCAGGTCGGACGGACTGAATTGATCTTCAAATGAGTATTCGGGTTTCGCGGGTAACCCGATGAGAAACCTGATCGGCCGCCTGGCAGTCTTCGGCCTCTTCGCGGGTGCAACACGCGCGCTTGCATGAACTGGTAAGATGACCTAAACCTGCTGTCCTTCGACAGTCTAAGCCATGTCCCCTTCGTCTAGTGGCCTAGGACGCTGGCCTCTCACGCCGGAAACAGGGGTTCGACTCCCCTAGGGGACGCCACTTTTCTCGGTAATCTCAGGTTAACCCATTGATCTCTAGCTGGTTCCATTGTGAACTGGCTGGGAAGGTAGACCATAGGGTGGGCCAAAGAGGCACGGCATATCTACCAGAAGCGTGCGGTCTGGTAGTTCCAGGCGTGTGCCGAGTGACCTCCAGAGGCATTATAAGCGCTCCAGAACAGTCTTCTGCCTACATATGTAGTCTCGAGGGACCGCTGGCAGCTTAATTTATTGGAGTAGAAATTTAACAATGGAGTAGTAATATTAAATGTACAGGCGTTCATAAGTGGGCGCCTGTGTATTTTTGTTGACATTAATTTTTTAAAATTAGAAAATTTGAAGCTGGGTAGAAAAACTTTACCCTTATATGTCTAGCTTCCAAGTGTTGTGGCATTTCTGATTAGAGTTTGCGGCACTGGCGTTGGCGGCGACACAAACGTAACAGCAGAAATTTTCGTTTCTTTTAAGTGCAGCTGAGTAATTAATGACGTACTAGGGTTAATGCCCTTCCTCCGTTTCACGCCTCTGATTTCTTACTTATTAGTCATCTCCCTGGCGTCTCTTTGAGAAATATTGCCCATAACATTCGATCATCTGGGTCGTTAGATGTCCGGTGATTGACTTCACTTGGTTAGATACGCGGTCGGATTCGAGTAATTCTATTGTGGCGTTGTTACTCAGGCGGTGCAGCCTATAGGCGCCGTGGCCGGACTTCTTAATAAGCTTCCCAATTTCACTACTACATGCCAAAGGTTAGATTATAAAAGGGTAGAGCCAGCTGACCTTATCGACCAGCAGCACTAAGACGTGGCAAAACTCGGTAAACATCAATCAGGAGAAAATGAGGCACAGTTAAGGCTGCCAGCGAAATAAAGGTCGCCCGGATAACCCCGCTGTCGATATCTACTGCTGGCAAGACGAGCGCCCCGGCAATGACTAGCAGAAAACTGACCAGTGTGAGCAAAGCCACCAAACGAAATGCTGCTGGGCCGAAGGGGGCCAGCGTGGCCACAATTGCGTTCATATGGCGCCAAGAGTGAACAGTGCAGAAATATAAAGCGAACCCCCAGAGTGGCGGCAAAATTATTAAAACGGCTGCTACTACAATCAATTCTCCGGCAGCACGTTGACCGGCCGGGCCAAAGGCCAGGCCGATCCACACTACCCCGATAGCCCATGCCAGAGCGGCGGCAGCCAAGATTTGGACCAGCCACACGACCTCCGAACCTATTAAAAGCCCGAAGATTTCAGTCACTTCCCTCTCATGCGCCCACGGAATTATGCAAATAAGGGTGCTTCCATGGACGAGGGTACGTAACGTGCGTCGGCCCACAAGGCGGTCGTTCCTGCTATCGAGGGTCCCAAAATGAAACACCGACAGCAGCAGAAAACCGATTAAACTCAACACAGGCAGCCACAACCAAAAGGCCGCCGCGGACAGAGTGATTGCTCCGTAAAGTGTAAAAAATGCGCCGAGCCCGATAGTCCCTCGACGTGCTAGATTGACTGCTAACACTCCGTCAGCAGCGCCATGGGGAAACCCGACTAACAAAACCATCAACATTGGAATTAATACCTCCCAGCTCATCGCGACCCTCTGTCCAAAGCTGCGCTGAGGAATAATACGAGGGGGAGGCCAGACATTAGCCGGAGGCGAGTGGGCCAGCCGCTTTGACCACGCATGAAAGTAGCGAATTGGTCCCCGGTAAGGGCACGCGCCGCGCGGAGAAAAATTTCCGGGGCGCGGTCGGGGGACCGGCGGAGGACTGAGAGGAAGACGTTGTCCATCCAAGCTTCGAAGCTGTCACAGCCGGGCCGTGGACACGCAGGCCGATCCGCTATCAGGTCTAATGCTAAGTCTGCCGCCTGTATCTGAATTTGTGAGAAAGCGTAGCCGCTGGAGGCTCTATGCGTTGCGGCGCGCAGCCCAATGGCGGTGCCAAAAGAATTCGGAGAAACTAGCGGTGCAAGCGGGATGACGCCGGCCTCGCGACCCTCGATGGTGGCTTGTACACCTGAGTAATGCTCCGACAAGTAGGCTTTGATTTGACTATCATACCACTCCGACGACTTGGGCGTTGGAGAGAACACTGTAGATTCAACCAAGGCATGTTCGGCATTAAAGGGTAACAGGTAGATAAAGTGTATTCCCTCATCCTGGGAAACTCTAAAATCCATCAAAATCGCAGTTTTTGTATCAAAAACTGGTCGCTCCATCCGCACATGCCAGCCGCCAAAATGCTGTAACAAGGCGCCGACTGGTGGTTTTGGTGGACGGCTATCAAAAACCGCTTCGGCAGACAGTTCAAAATCATTGTCCAAGGTAAGTCGAAAACCGTCTTTCGTTGGCGTACAACTCTTGGCAGTTGCGTTAACAAACGTTCCCGAACTGCCCGATATATCCGAGCGCAAACTCTCTTCATAATGCTGTGATGAGAGGGCCCTGTAGCAAAAGCGATCGCCGTTCAAC
>CAJIYX010000018.1 GCA_905181725.1 Alphaproteobacteria bacterium UBA830 | reverse complement strand
AATATTTGCTGTGCTGGCTGTATTCGCTGCGCTCGCTGGTGATGATCGGCTTTATCCTGATGCCGATATCATCAAACAGCGTGCTGGTGTTCTCGGCACTGATGGGGCTGCTGTGGCTTGGCACCGTGCCGCTGACGGGCTCCATCGTTGCCCAGGTCTTCGGACTGCGTCACATGGGAATGTTGTTCGGTTTTGCCTTTGTTGCGCACCAGTTCGGCAGCTTTATCGGTATCTATGCCGCCGGCTATTTCTTCGACATGTTCGGCAATTATAACGGCATCTGGTGGGCCGCTATCATCATGGGGCTGGTCGCCTCGGTGATGAACTATCCAATCAACGACAAGCCGATTGAACGACAGGCCGTGCTGCAGGCGGCCTAAGCTGCGCGCTCTCATCCCAGCGAAGACGGGAAGACACATACAAAAAATCTATTCCCCTGATCTTGCACTGGGGGTCTACCTATCCAGCGAGTTGGTCTCAGCGATGGACCCCCGTCACAAGGGCGGGGGAGTAAGTCTGGGGGTGGGGTGACTGTGCGCCCGGCGCGGATCGAATAAGTCTAGAATAATCCGCGGAAACGCGGACCGATCCGGTCAGTCCATCAGATAACCGAACTTTTCCTGTGCTTCGCGCATGATGTCGGGGCCCGGGGCGTTGACCATCGGAAAATCGTCTTTCCAATGGAACGGCTTGCAGGCGTCGATGATGGCGCGGCTGTTGGTGATGTCGCCATTGGCTTTCTGTTCCGGCGTCAGGCGAGGATCAGCAGGCGACGTCCAGGCGCCTTTGACGATGTCGATCGTTGTCGCCGGATCGCAGCGCGTGCACATGGCCCAGATCACCTGTTCGAGGTCAGTGACGTCTATATCCTCGTCGACCACGATGACAAACCGGTTGGCATAGTTCGATGCCTGGCATTGCGCCGCGATATGGCCCGCCTGTTTTGAATGGCCGGGATAGCGCTGAGTGATCGACACCGCATGGAACAGCCGCGATGCGCCAATCTCGTGGCACCACACACCGGTTACGTCCGGCACGCCTGCATCGGCGAGATTCTGTTTGAGCATGGCGGAGCGTAAAACGGCGCGATACCGGGACATTTCGTCCGAGCCTTGGCCCATTGGCGGCACGCCCAGAATGATCGGATCGTTGCGGTGATAGATCGCTTCGATCTCGAGTACCGGTTCGGGGTGCTCGCCGCTGGCGTAATAGCCGGTCCATTCGCCGAACGGGCCTTCGTTCTTGATCCTGTCGGGGTAGAGATAACCTTCAAAGACGATCTCGGCATTGGCCGGGAAAGGCAGGCCGGTGATCTTGCCCTCGACGCAGTCCACTGCTTTGCCTCGGATGCCGCCGACAATATCAAGCTCGAACGTGCCGTAAGGCGCTTCGGCCCCGCCGTTGAAAAATGCGATCGGCTCGCCACCGACGACCATCACCACCGGGCAGGGTTCGCCCTTTTCCCAGTATTTGTTGCGTTGTATGAAGCCGTGCTTGCCGGTGACCATGAAACAGCCGACGGATTTTTTGTCATGCACCATGGCGCGGTAGGCACCGCAGTTCATCCAGCCTTCATCCGGGTCGCGTGTCACCGTGTAAGTGCCGGTGCCGATATAGCGGCCGCCGTCTTCGGGGTGCCACATCGGGGTCGGGAATTTCATCAGGTCGATATCGTCGCCGGTCAGAATGTTCTCGAATACCGGCCCGTCTTTGACGATCTCATGCTTGATGATCTTACGTTCTTTGACGAAGGAATCGAAGCAGCCGTCGGACAGTTCCTGCTTGGTCAGATGATCCGGAAAGCCCAGCGTCATATTCCGGCGCGTACCGCCGAACACATTGATCAGCACACGGAACCCGTTGGGGCAGCCCGGCACCTTGTCGAACAGCACCGCGGGGCCGTCGTCTTCGCGGATCACGATTTCGGAGGCGAGGCCGATATCTTTCTCCCAGGACGCGCCGTCGACCCGCTTCAGTTCGCCAAGTTGGTCGGCCCGCTCGATCCAGTCGCGCAGATCCTCATAGGTGAATTGCTGGGCGGTATTCGGGCGGGTAGGCGTCGTCGTGTCCATTAGGTGATTCCGGCATTTTTGTTAGTTACTTGCAGCATCATCGCAGAATTTTTCCGCGACTCAATTCCTCTTAATCGCCGATCATCGCCTTCGCGTCGGCGGGGGCAAACGGCTTGGCGCAATCCGGGCAGATCAGATCCACGGTCTCCAGCGCCAGCAGCGCCGGGGCGACGTGGAACCAGTAATCGCAGGCGGGGCATTGCGCCCAGGTGGCGTTGCCGGTTTTGTCGAACAGTGAACCTGACATCAGCTTGGCCATCCTGTGGTGTCTATGCCGTCCAGCACCGCTTCCGCCGCGGCGAGGGCGGCGTCTGATACGCGGTTGCGCGGGGCGACGGGTTTGGGTTGGCCCGGCTTCGGCGCGGCGGGCAGCGTGGCATCGATGGCCGCCTTGGTGATGGTCTTGCCGGTTGCGGGCGCTGACGGGTCGAGCGGTGCCAACGTCAACCCATCCAGTTTCATCAGGTCGCGGTGCCACTGCACGCGGGTTGCGATGGCCCACATCGCCTCCCGGTCGTCGAATATGTCGATATCGTCGTCAAACGCGTAAACCGCTTTCAGCCGCCGGAAGGCGATGGCCGCCATCATGGCGTCGCGTGCCTCGCCCGGTTTCGGGTCCTTGAACTGCAGGTAGGCATGAAACCGCCGGCCCGATACCGGCACATGCACATTAATAAGCGATGGCGCCACCTGGCGGGCGAGCGCATAGATCGCGCCTTCCATGCCCATATTGTCTGGCACCAGATGGTCTGCGAGGCCGGAGCCGCAATCGTGATAGATCGCGTCGCGGCGCCGAGTGATACAGGTGACCTCGACCACCGGGTTGGGGATCTGCGGGCCCTGATAGCCGGAAAATTCGGCGAACGGTCCTTCGGCTTCGATCCGGTTCGGCGGCAGGAAGCCCTCAATGACGATTTCCGCGTCGGCCGGCACCATGATCTTCTCGCCATGGGTAACCGAGGGCACCACCCGCAGTGCCTCGCCCAGCGCGCCGCCCGCGACATCCCAGTGGCTTTCGGGATAGCCAAGCTTGGCCTGCGCGCCCATTTCCACCGCCGGGTGATGGCCAACCCAGATTGCGACCGGGCAGGGCTCTCCCCTGGCCCAGAATTTCTGCAGGTTGAGCATGTTGTGGGATGTTTCCAGCATGTAGCAGCCGAGCAGCTTTTCGCCGCGTACCCATAGCCGCTGGATACCCATGTTATCAATGCCCGTATCGGGGTCGTAGGTGACGACATGGCCGCAAGTCACGTAATGCCCTGCATCTCCTTCATGCTGGCGCAAAGCGGGCAGGGAGAGCAGGTTTGCGGCCTCGCCTTCTTCGACGATCTCACGCACCGGCGCGTCCGCTGCATCGACTACGACGGGATCGATCGCTTTGGATGAAAGGTTGGCCATTGCCTTCGCAGAATTGCGGTGGTCGTCGATGCCGAGCGCCTTCGCCGCCAGTTCACGGCTGGCGAACAGGTTGGTGAGGACCGGCATATCGCTGATCCCGCCATCGGGCAATATGGGCTGGCGCACGAAGATCGCGGGGTTGGTGCTTTTCGCCGCCATGGCATGCTGCAGCGCCGTGATTTCCTGCACCACGGATACGGGTTGGTCCGGGCGGAAAACAAGGTTGTCGATTTCGTTCAGATAGCTGCGGAGGTCTGTCATGTGGCCCGTTCTTTGGCGTGATTGTTTTTTGGCATGAGGCTCAGGTGGCGGCGTGATGGTCAGGTGGCGGCGTCACGTTCGGCCTCGGATTTGGTTTCGGGGTCGACATAACTTGCCCAGAAATTGTTGTAATACGCGACATTCGCGGGGTCTAGGTCACGCTCGGGGAACGGATCGGATTTCCAGTGCCCGTGGCGGTCTTCGCCGCGCACCAGCAGGGCGGTGTTCAGATCGATGGTTGGGCGCACACTGGGCGCGCAATAGACGAACAGGATGCCGGTACGACGCCTGTCGCTTAGATTGGGCTCCGAAGAATGCACTAGGCGGAAATGGTGGATGGTGCATTCGCCGGGTTCGAGGGCGACGTCGATGGCGGTTGAATCATCGAACCGGTCGGTGATGCGCTGGCCGCGCGACAGCATGTTCATCTCGTCCCAAGTTTCTTCATGCGCCATTTCAGGATTGGCATGACTGCCCGGAAGATAACGCAGGCAGCCGTTATCGGCATGGCTGTCGGTTAGTGCGATCCAGGCGCCCCAGACGTCCATCGGCTCGTAGCCGAAATAGGTGGAATCCTGATGCCAGGTCACGAAGCGTGGATCGTGTGCCTGTTTGGCCCAGATAGCGCAGGTCGGCATCATGATGTCCGGGCCGATCAGGTCCTCCATCGCATCGAGCAGGGTGGGTGTGGTGCCGAGGTTATAGAGCCAGCGGAAAAGCAGGTGTGGTTTAACCGACAGGATCTCGGGCACGTCCTTGCCCTTGCGGGCTTCAACGTCCTCGTAGGTAGCGCGATAGGAGGCCGCCGTGTCGGTATCCATGATGCGGATGGGAAACACGCAGCCGTCGCGTTCGGTCCGGTCGATCTGTTCGGGGGTCAGTATTTTTGTCATCTCGCCCTCACCCGTGTTGTCGCCGCGTCAGAATGGCGAAGCGGCGGGGTGCTGTCCAGATAGCGGGGTGTCAGGTGGATTGGAAACGGGACAGCTCAGAGGCATGGAAAAAGGGCCGCAGGTTTCCCCACGGCCCTCTTTTGGTTCGGAAACGCGGTTCTAGTATGGACCGGTTACTTCGACCCGGCGGTTACCCGCTTCTTTCATGCCGTCCTTGGTATCGATCGCGCTGGCGTTTTCGCCGAGCGGACCGATGGTCATCAGACGACCCGACACGCCGAGCTTGGGCAGCGCACCTGCGACGATGTTGGCGCGTTTCTCTGCCAGCGCCGAGTTGTAGTTGCTGGAACCGGCGCGGTCGGTATGACCGGTCACGGAAACCACCTTCGGCTTGGTGTCCTTGATCACGTTGGACGCTGTGCCGAGGACAGAATTGGCCGTGGCGTCCAGTGTCGTGCCATTAAAGCCGAAATAGACTAGGAATGTCAGCGGCGACAGCTTGGCTTTCGGCTTCATCGGTTTTGCGGCGGGTTTGCCTTCGATTTCCGCCAGCGCAATGAAGAATCCAATCCGGCAGCGGTCGACGTGATCCTGCTGGGTGTTCTCTTCCTACTCCTGCGCCCAGCATTCGTACATCGCCTGTGCACGGGCGGCATCGACGGGGTGTGCCTTGTCGCCGGGGCCGGCAAGGGCCTTGACCAGACGCGGCCGCGTCTTGGCGATCAGCTTGCCGGGTTTCTTGGGCTGCGGGCGTGTATCGGCGGCTTCCGGTACGCAACATACCGGGGCGTCAGTCCGTTTCCCGGATGGCGTCTCCCAGTATATTCACCATTTCGTCGATCTGGTCTTCCGACACGATCAACGGCGGCGACAAAGCTATAATATCGCCTGTTTGCCGCACAAGCAGCCCCTTTTCGTAACATTTCAGGAAGATATCGAACGCCCGCGCGGTTGGCGCGCCGTCTCGCGGATTGAGCTCTACCGCGCCCATCAGGCCGATATTGCGGATATCTATCACGTTAGGCAGACCTTTCAGCCCGTGCACAGCCGATTCCCATTTGGGCGCCAGTGCCTTGGCGCGGGCAAACAGGTCGTCCTCGGCGAATACTTCCAGCGTGGCGATTCCTGCCGCGCAGGCCAGCGGATGTGCCGAATAGGTATAGCCGTGGAACAGTTCGATCATGTTGGGCGGGCCGTGCATGAACGCCTCGTAGATCGGCGCGCGGGCGGCAATCGCCGACATCGGGACGGCGGCGTTGGTCAGACCCTTCGCCATGGTCATCAGGTCCGGCACGATACCGAAATAATCGGCGGCGAACGGCTCGCCCAGCCGGCCGAACCCGGTGATGACCTCATCGAAGATCAGCAGGATGCCGTGCCGGTCGCAGATGGTGCGAATTTTTTCCAGGTAGCCCTTGGGCGGCACCAGCACGCCGGTCGAGCCGGCGACGGGCTCAATGATGACCGCGGCGATGGTCGATGCGTCATGCAGGGCGACAATGCGTTCCAGATCATCCGCCAGATGCGCACCCCAGGCGGGCTGGCCGCGGGTAAACGCCATTTCAGCAAGGTTATGGGTGTGGGGCAGGTGATCGACCCCGCCCATCAGCGTGCCGAACTGCTTGCGGTTGTTCGATATGCCGCCGACCGACGTGCCGCCGATGCCGACGCCGTGATAGCCGCGTTCGCGCCCGATCAGCCGGGTGCGTTTCGCATCGCCCCGCGCCTGATGATAGGCGAGTGCGATTTTCAGCGCGGTATCCACCGCCTCGGAGCCCGAATTGCCGAAAAACACGTAATCCAGATCGCCGGGAAACAGGTTCACCAGCCGCGAAGACAGATCGAACGCCGACGGATGGCCCCACTGGAATGTCGGTGCGTAATCCATCGTCTCGGCCGAAACCTTGATCGCCTCGGTGATGCGTTCACGGCCGTGCCCGGCATTTGAGCACCACATGCCCGACGTGCCGTCCAGAATCCGGTGGCCCTGATCGTCGGTGTAGTGCATGTCCTTCGCGGAAACGAGCATCCGCGGCGCCGACTTGAACTGCCGGTTCGCCGTAAACGGCATCCAGAATGGTTCCAGCGTGTTGGTCTGGCGTGATTGGTTACCGTCCGGCATGGCGTCGCCCCTTAAGTTTAGTCCCCAGAAACGCATAGGCTACCGGGCAGCTTGTGCGCCATCAAGGCGATTCGGACGGATTGTCAGGTGACGGCCCCCTCCGTTGCTAAATGCGCTACAAAGGGGAATGGCTGTCGTCTCAGGTTTTTCCGCGCTCGCCGCCGCGTTGCGCGACCGTAATTACCGTGCGTTTTCGATCGGTAATCTGCTGTCGCATAACGGCACCTGGGCGCAGCGTGCAGCCGTCATGTGGTTTACCTGGGAAATGACCGAGTCCGGTTTCTGGCTTGGGCTGATGACGGTCGCGGATCTGTTGCCGGTGGTGTTTATCGGGCCGGTCGCGGGCGCCATCGCCGACCGGGTGAATATCCTCACCATGATCAAGGTCACCCAGGTGCTGGCGGCGATCCAGTCGGCCGTCCTCGCCGTGCTGACCTTTATGGGTGTGATGACGCCGGAACTGCTATTCGCCCTCGTGCTGGCCCACGGGATTATCCTGTCGTTCAACCAACCGGCGCGGCTCGCCCTGGTACCGCATCTGGTGCAGCGCGAAAACCTGTCCGCCGCCATCGGTATCAACTCGATGATTTTCAACTCGGCGAAGGCCATCGGTCCGGTGATTGCCGGAATGCTGATCAACAGCTGGGGGATCGGCTTCGCTTTCATTTTCAATGCGCTGAGCTATGTCTGGTTCGTCGGATCGCTTTTGTTTATCCGCATCGCCAATCCGCGCAGCGGCAAGGCGCGCACGCCTGCGCGTGAGGTGCCGCGCGAAATCGCCGAAGGGTTCCGCTATGCCATGCAGCATGTCGGGATTGCGCGGATGCTAGTCGTGCTGTCGGTCGTGTCGATCTTCGGGCGGCCTTATATGGAACTGCTATCAGGGTTTGCCGACGAGGTATTCAGCCGGGGCGCTGACGGCTATGCGCTGATGCTGTCGGCTACTGGTGTAGGCGCGATGGTCGGCGGGTTCTGGGTCGCCCAACGCGGCCAGGTGGTCGGGCTGACGACGCGCGTGGTGCTGGCGACCCTGCTGCTCAGCCTGTCGCTGATCGGCTTTGCCGCGACCAACCTGTACGGTGTCGCCCTTGTCTGCCTGGCGATCTCGGGCTTTGCCGTCATCATCATCGGCGTTGGCGAACAGACCCTGTTGCAGAACGCGGTCGACCCCAAGATGCGGGGTCGGGTGATGAGCCTATACGGCATGATCGGCCGCGGTGCGCCGGCCATCGGGGCGATCGTCATGGGCTCGCTCGCCGAGGTGTTAGGCTTTCAGGCGCCGGTCATCGCCGGCGCGGTGATGTTGCTCGGCCTGTGGCTCTGGGCCCTGCCGCGGCGCGACGCGATGGCGAAGTCGCTCGAGGGTGGCTGGGGTAGCGACCCCGGCCGTTAAGCCGTCCGGGGCGGCGTTGTCTTTAGTGAGAGGATTCTTCAAAAGCTTTCGTGCCGTTGGGCAGTGTCACCCAGTCATGTTTGCTTTTACTCCACCCGGCGGTGTTGGGCTGGGGAAATTCGGGTCCGCGAAACAGCCGCCGTGGATGCCCAGAACAGTGGGCCGCGCCTGAGGACGGAAATAGACCGAGACGCCGCAGGTCGGGCAGAAGTGAAGATCGATCAGGTTCCCGGACCCGCCGGTGCGGCTTTAGACAATGGACCTGCCTTCAATCGATTTAAGCTGACCTTCGTCGAAGAACGCTCCAATCTGGAAGACACTGCCGGACCGCCGCTGGCATTCGTTACAGTTACACATGTTGACCCGCGTGGGCTCACCCTTGACGGTGATCCGAAGCTCGCCGCAGAGGCAGGATGCGGTCCGTTCCATCACATTTTCTTTCTATCTGTTCGCCATATTGTCGTTCAGTCGGTCGCTACTCGATCGAATCTGCCTCCTCGACCATAGACATCAGCGAAGACCGCAGCAGGTAGGCGCGGTTTGCCGCTTCGTCCTTGGCGGTCTCGGCCAGTTCGTTCAGGCGTTTTTCGCGGATCTGGGGGTCGATTTCCTGCAGCATACGTTTGTTGTTGATCGACTGGGCCTGCACGTATTTTTCGGCCATAGGGCGGCGCTGGCGGTCATAGCGGGCGAGCAGGGCTTCATGATCGCCGCCATGCCAGGCTTCTTCGAGTTTTTTGGCGATGTTCAGCCCGTCATGGATACCGCTGTTCATGCCCATCCCGCCGAGCGGGTTGTTGACGTGGGCGGCATCGCCGGCAAGGGCGACGCGGCCCTTGGCAAACGTTGCGGCGACCCGCTGATGCACGCTGTAGAGGTTCCGGTGCAACAGGTCATAGGGCGGATCGTACGGATAGCATTCGGCAAACCGTGCCTGAATCCATTCATCGCTCAGCACGTCCTCATCCGGCGCATTGCCGAAAGCGGGGAACAGCGCACGCCACACCCCTTCGCTCTCGTCGCCCGGCACCTTGATCATGGCGCACCAGCGTTCCGGATGGGCGACGTAGTTGCGGTAGCGGTAACCGGCGGCTTCCTCGAAATCGTAATAGGTCGACACGATGATGAAGCGTTCTTCCCAGGTAAAGCCGGGAAAATCGATGTCGAGCGCCTTGCGCACGTTTGAGCGCCCGCCATCGGCGCCGACCAGATAGCGCCCCGTATGCGTTTCCTTCGATCCGTCAGGCGCCTGAACGATGATCTCGACGCCGTCATCGTCCTGCGTGAGCCCGACGACCTCGCGTTCGCGGATCAGCTCGAAACAGTCGATATCTTCCGCGAGGTCATAGGCGACCTCGATAGTCTTGTGTTGTTCGACCTGCAGCGCATAGGGGTAGGTGAGCACATCGGTGATATCGCGGTAATCGAATTCGACGACGATGCGGTCGGAGACCCGGTCGCGGAACTGGAACATCGGGGATTCTATACCGCGCGGGAGGAGCTTTTCGGTCATGCCCAGTTCCTCGACCATCATCAGGGTCGACGGGTGCAGGGTGGACGCACGGTGATCGGCCGGGATGTGATCCAGCGTATCGAAAATTTTCACCGGGATGCCAGCTTTGGCCAGCGCCAGCGCCGTCGTCATGCCGACTGGGCCTGCGCCCGCGATAAGGATACAATCGTCTCTTGTCATAATTTCGTCCTCGTTCGTAAAGTTCGGTATTCAGGTCTCCTCGTCCGGCTTTCTGCCAGACGTCACCAGCCAGACGCCGACAAAGATAACAGCGATGCCTGCCAGGTGGTAATTCTCGATATTTTCGCCCAGCAGGATGACCGACAGGGTCGTCCCGAAGATCGGGATCATGTACTGCGCCATCCCGGCGACGCTTGAGCCGACCACCGGCACCGCGCGGTTCCACAGGATGTAGGACAGGAAAGACGGGAAGATAACCGCGTAGGCGATAATCCCGAGATTACCGATTTGAGCGTCGAAGGATTTGCCCTGCACGAGGTCGACCACGTAAAGCGGCGATATCATCACCACGGCCATGCAGGTCATGACGGTGAGGAACGGCATCTCGCCGATCTCCGACGGCTTCCAGCGAAGCATCACCGTATAGACCGCCCAGGAGAAAAACGCGACGAGCACCAGGATGTCGCCGATATTGATCGTAAAATTCGATAATACGGAGACATCGGCCCGCAGCACGATCATCAACGTGCCGGAGAAACCGCATGCGACGCCCAGCGCCTGCTTGCGGGTGATCAGGGCGCCAGTCATCAGAAAGGCGGTGCCGACGATCCACAACGTGCCCGATGCATTCATCAGCGACGCATTGACGGCCACCGTGAATTGCAGCCCCACGTAATAGGGCACCGTAAAGCCGACCACGCCGAAGAACGCGAACGCCGCCATCAGGGGAAGATGCGGTGCGATGATGTGGCGCTCCGCCCAGGTCTGGCGGCCGCTGACCAGCAGAAACAGCAGGGCGACGCAGGACCAGCGGATAAAAGACAGGGTGAACGGCGGGATATTGCCAGATGCGGCGCGTCCCGCCACGGAGCTGCCCGCCCAGGACAGCGCGCCAATGACGAGAAAGCAGAGTGCCAGCCAGTAGGGTATCGCCGTCCGCGCACGCGCAGGATTTTCGCTCTTTAACTGATTGTCCGCCACGTCACCCCCTGGAAGCCTCGCAGCTTAGTCGGTGAGGCTTGGCGGCACAATCGGGGTGAGGCGGTCGGCGTCCGCTTGGTGACATGTGTGATGTTGACACAATTGCCCCCACATTCCACCCTCAAAACAGGATGGCTGAAACACCCGATACACCCGATACCGACATGCGCGAGGCGTGGGACGCAGGCGGTGCCGATCTGGAGGCGCTTCAGCGTGCCCTCACTGCGACTGATGATTTCTCTGCGGTCGGTGCGGCTAATCTCTTACCGCTGCGCGCCAAGGGGTTGATCCATGCCCATGTCCGCATCCGCGGGACCGGTGCCGTATTGCGTATCCCGCGGCTCAGCTCGTTCGGGCTGGAACCGGTGGACAACCTGGCCTACCAGGCGGCCTGTTTCAGTCGTGCCGTTGCCAGCGGCCATGTGCCGAAGCTGATCGGCACCATCCCCCCGCAGGCGGATATCCCGTGGGGCGCTCTGATCATCTCGGAGATAATCGGCGGCACGCCTTCGGTGCCGGATGCGCTGCCCGCGATTGCGCAGGCGCTGGCGGCGATCCATGCGCTTGCCGTTCCGGCGGACGCTGCGCGCGCACCTATCCCGTTACATGCCGATCCTGTCACCGCCACGCTTGCGGTGATAGAGGCGCAGGCGGAGTACTTGCATGAGGCCGGGCTGGCCTCGGCGGCGCTCAGCCAGATCAAGGACGAACTCGCCCGCGCCCGCGCTTTTGCCGCAGAGGCGGTCGGCGCGGATATTCCCGTCACCCTGGTCGGCACCGACACGCATCCGGGAAATTTCATGACCCGGCCTGACGGCGTGGCGATCTTTGTCGATCTCGAAAAGATGCTTTACGGCGCGCCGGCGATCGATCTGGCACATGCGACGGTTTACACGTCGACGATGTGGGATGCCGATGTAGCGACGGCGCTGACCCCCGAAGATGTGGCCGTTTTCTATGCTGCCTATTTTGCGGCCATGCCGTCTGCGCTGGCGCTCCGTATCCGCCCGTGGTGCGGTCCGTTGCGGCGGTTTACCTGGTTGCGGACGACGACGTGGTGCGCAAAATGGCGCGTGCAGTCGCGTGATGGCGTGGCGTGGTCGGCTGCGCAGCACGACCCCGCGTATATTCAATCGGTTCGAGACCGGATCGCGGACTACTTCGATCCGGCGACGATAGAGGCGATCCGTGCCGGGTTCGATGCCGACGACGCGTTATAGCGCCGTAATAACCCATTTCTGACGAAACCGGGTGCCGCCTTCGAGCAGCACTTGGGACATCGGGCAGTGCCGCAACATGTCGCGGCGCAATACCGCGAGCTTGTTCCGCGATGCGTCGCTTTTGCAGGTGAAGACAATACGGACCAGCGGGAAGGGAAGCGGTACGTTTTCGCCCCACGTCACGCCGCGCCGGTCGAAATCGGCATCGATCGACAGGTTAATATTCTTCAGCGTTATTCCGCGTTCCTTCGCAAGGCGGTTCATCTGAATATTCAGACAACCCGCCATGGAGCCGAGGAATGTTTCCGGCGGGTTCAGACGCTGATCCGTGCCGCCACGTTCCACGGCATCGTCTATGACTACCGGGTGCGTGCGCATCCGTATTTTGGTGCGCCGGGGTGTCTCCGACTGGGCGCTCGCCGTCAGCCGGGAGATTTCACGGCGTGTCGGCGATGACATCCTCAGCGGCCTTTGAATTCGGCTTTGCGCTTGGCCATGAAAGAGGTCCACGCGTTGTTGTAATCCTCGCTGTCGGCATAGGACGCGGCCCGCACCCGGTCTTCGTCGGTGATTGGGGCGGCGCGTTCGACATTGCGGATCGCTATGCGGTTATAGCGCTGGGCGAGCGGCGCGCCGGCGAGCACGCGCTCCACTGTCGCCGCGATTTCAGCATCCAGCGCATCTGTTTCAACCACCCGGGTGATGATCCCGCGGCTCAGCGCTTCCTCGGCGTCCAGAATTCGGCCTTCGAGCACCATTTCGAGTGCCGTCGCGCGACCGACCGCGCGGACCAGCGTATCGGCCAGTGCGGGGTCCAGGTAAATCCCCATATTCTTGACTGGCAGGCCGAATTTGGAATTTTTTGCGGCAACGCGGATATCGCAGCACAGCGCGATTTCGAGGCCGCCGCCCATGCAATAGCCCTGAATACGCGCGATCGTGGGGTGCAGGCTGTTCTCCATCGCAAGCACGGTGCGTATCCCGTTGTCGTTATAGGGCATGACCTGCTCAGCATTGGCGCGCAGCGTATCGAACTCCGAAATATCGTTGCCCGAACCGAACGCCTTATCGCCGGCACCGGTCACCACGATGCAGCGCACATCGGTATCCGCGGAGAGCTCTTCGAATACATCGCCGATGCGTGTCCAGGCGGCGGCATCGAGCGCATTGCGTTTTTCGGGGCGGTTCAGGGTGACGGTTGCAACGGCACCGTCACGGTCGAGCAGGATTGAATCGGTCATGGGTCTTTCGCAAAAATCTAAGGATATCGGGCTTTTAGCATATCGGAACACGAAATGGGGTGTCGGAATATTTTGTAAAGTTTCAAAGATGACGCGCCTGCTTTATTCTAAGGAATTGAAATATAGAAATAATAAATTTCTGGGACGAATTTTGCATACCGTTGCATGAAACAATATCGTTCTGGAGGAATTTATGTCCCGCCGTTCAAACAAACCTTGTCAGGCTTCCCCTTCGCGCCGCGGCGCGACCGCAAAACCGGTAACGGCAATTGCCAGCCGCGGTATCGTTACAATTGCGATTTGCACGGGTGCCGCGATGTGGGGCTATGCGCTCATCAATCTGGCGTCACGCGCTTAAGCCGACCCTGCGCATACGCGCTTTTTCTTAAAACGGCGTCTGCCAGCATATCCGGCAGACGCCGTTTTACTTTTTGCCTCACGTCTAGTTGCATTGCCCGGAGGACGGTTGAGCCTCAAATCAGGCGGGTAGACTTCCGGTACGCATACCGGACAGGGTTGGGATCTAATCAGGAGGGACATCTGTCCGGAAGTATCTTTTTAAAGGCGGCAGCCATAGCAACTGTCGCCGGTGCCGCGACCATTGATTTTGCGCAGACGAACGCCCCGGTGGCGAAATTAGCTGCTCATTCAGCTAATGTGATCAACCTGACCCAGGTCGGGTGTCAGTTTATAGAATCCGAGAACGGCAAAAATCTCGGATACAGCCCGGCCAAAAAGGCGGATTGCGTCGAAATCAACGGAAAGACGGGCGACAAGCGTCTCGGCGAAGCAAAGGTGCTTGAACTCGAGGCCGGCGAACACACGTTCCGCGTGGTGAATAAAAACGTCCCCTACGAGTTCGGCTTCTGGTAGCGCTCCAAAGGCTATGACTGGCGTAACCCTGTTCACAAGATGAACAAGATCAGTGTTTCCGGCGGCGGCCTGGTTTAGGGAATGAGCAAGGACTATACCGTCACCCTGCAACCCGGTGAGTATGTGTATTCCTGCCCGCTGAATACGAGACCGGATTATAAGCTGGTCGTCAAATAGATGCCGGCTAGCTGATTTCGGCGGCGAGGTTGCCGACAAGCTCTTCCATGTCCGCGGCCCCGTTCAAGCGGCCCGCCACGGCGGAATGCGGGGTCAGCAGCGCCTTCGGATAATTCTTCAGCGGTTCGTTGGGCGGGGACGGTTCTTCGTAATGGACGTCCAGCGCAACACCACCGAGACGGTCGCTTTCCAGTATATCTATCAGCGCGCCGCGGTCGATGATCGCGGCGCGCGAAATGTTTATCAGGAACGCGCCGTCCTTCATCCGCGCGAATGCATCGGTGTTGATCATGCCGCGGGTGGAATCGTTGATCGGCAGGTGAACACTGACATAATCCGACCGCTCGAGCAGTTCCTCGAAGCCGCAATAGGTCGCGCCCAGCTGCCCGTCGATGTCGTCGGGCAGCTTGTTGCGCTGGTAATACAGAACATCGGCGCCGAACGCCGTCGCGCGCGACGCGACCTCCCGTCCGATCTCGCCCAGCCCCAGACAGCCGATAGTCGCGCCGTATAGCGTGCCGAGCCCGTAAACCCGGCCCCAGTTGGCCGCCGCCGCGTGGCGGGTGTCGTGCATCCGCGCGGCAAAGCCGACGTCGTGCAGGCTTTGCGTATCGATCCGGTGGTTGATCAGGCAGAGCTTCTTGGCCATCGAGATCATCATGGCGAAGGCATGCTCCGCGACGGCGATGTTCACGCGCCGCCGCAGCGGATAGACCGCAACGCCATGACGGGCGCAGGCCTCCAGGTCGATATTCCGCATATCGGTGCCGAATTTCTGCACCACTTTGAGCTTGGGTGCGGCTGCCAGTTCTTCCTCGCCGATGGTAAACCCTTCGCAGACAATGCCGTCGGCGTCGCCGAGGGCCGCGCGGAAGGAGTCCTGATCGCCGTACATTTCATAGGTCGCGGGATACAGGTTCGGGATAGAGGCGCGGACCCTGTTCACCCAGCCGTCGAAATCGGGCACGTCGACATGGTAATAATCGGCAATGGCCGCATAGCGCTCGGGCTCCGCATCCGGATCCAGTATGACCTGGGACGTACGGATGATGACGTCGTCTTCCGCGACGATTTTTGGCATTCGGTTAGCTCCGCTTTGGGGTGAATTCGGGTCGCTACGCTCATGGATGAACCAGGGTCGCTTCGCTCAGGGGGTGAATTGTTCGTTCAGAATCCGGTCTTCGAGATTATGTTCGGGATCGAACAGCAGCGAGAAAGACCTGTCCTTCGACACGCCGACGGTAACGCGCTTCACGTCGCGTACCTCGGTATAATCGCCGACCGCGCTGACGGGTCTTTTGCGCGGTTCCAGAACGTCGATTGTAATCGTCACGGTTTCCGGCAGGAGCGCGCCGCGCCAGCGTCTCGGCCGGAACGCGCTGATCGGCGTCAGCGCGAGAAGATTGGCATCCAGCGGCACGATGGGACCATGCGCGGACAGGTTATAAGCCGTGCTGCCCGCCGGTGTTGCGACAAGCACCCCGTCGCAGATCAGTTCGGGCATTCGCACCTTGCGATCGATCTTGATGCGCAGCTTCGCCGCCTGCCGGGTCTGGCGCAGTAACGATATCTCATTGATGGCAAACGATCGCGTCGCGTTTCCGTCGATGTCCTGCACCGTCATTTCCAACGGACACAGCTTGACCTCTACGGCGGCGGCCAGACGTTTCACCAGGCTGGTCTCGCGGTATTCGTTCATCAGGAATCCGACAGTGCCGCGGTTCATCCCGTATATCGGAATATACCGTTCGAGTGACGCATGTAGGGTTTCGAGCATATGGCCGTCACCGCCGAGCGCGACGATCACATCGGCTTCTTCCGGCGGAACGTGATTGTATTTCGACGCCAGTTTTTTAAACGCCTTTTGCGCTGTGTCGGACGTTGCGGCCACAAAGGCTATTTTAGAAGCAGTCATGCGAATACGCCATTCCCCTCGGATAGCGCGAGTATATCGTCCAGCGCGCGTCGCGCCAGACTGCTGAGAAATTAAGTCTGTCGGGGGGCTGTTGCCTGTGGCCTTACTTGGCGTGGTGTTGGCTCACCGGGCGCCGGCGCACTCGAGCATCCGGATAACGGTGGTATTTCTCTCGCGCCGTGCATGAGGCAGCGCGGTCAGCCCGTTATCGTCCCGCGCGTTTATATCGGCACCGGCCCCGATAAGCTGGGATACGGCCGATGAATGCCCCTTCTAGGCCGCCCGGATCAGGGCGGTACCGCCGTCGTGGTCTTTTTTATTTGGGTTGGGACCGCTGGCGACGAGATCGGTGACGATGGCGTCGTGGCCGTTAATGGCGGCTTAGATCAGGGGCGTGCGGCCTTCGTCATCCGGCAGCTCGGTTTCGACACCCCGTTCAAGCAGCAATTGGATAATGCGCTGCCGGCCGCGCCAGGCGGCATTGATGACGGCGTTTCGCTCGGCATCACCGGACTGATCGGTATCGGCACCCCGCGACAGCAGCGATAGCACCGCGTCCAGATCACCCTTTTCTGCCGCATCCTGCAGGGCGCGATCAAGATCGCGCCGCGACGTTTCACCCGTGGCAAGATTGGCGAGGTCGGTGATCAGGCTACCCCAGCGGGCGCGAAGCCGCTGCGCGCGTACATGTTCCTGCGGTTTGAGCAGTGACCGAAGACGCTCGGTTGCCAGTTTCGCGCCGGGATTTCCGGCCTCGGCGGCGAGCGACCACCAGAACGCAGCCTCTGCATCGTCCGGTTCAGCGTTCTGTTTTGCGCCCTTGCCTGTGGAGCGGATAAGCGCAAGCAGAGACTGCGCAGGGGCATATCCCTGCTCGGCGGCGTGGGTAAGCCATTTTTGGGCTGCTGCCATATCCCTGAGCACGGTCTCGCCGCGTAGCAACTTGCCGGCAAGATTGTACTGCGTATAGGGAAGCTCAGCGTGTGCAGCCTTGCTAAGGCGTTCCAGTGTCTGCGTGCGTGCCTGTTCCGGAATATCGGCAACGTCCGGCTGTTGTGTCAGGGCACGGCGGATACGTGCGTCGCCGTTGAGGACATCGACGATCAGATTGCGCTTGCGTCCGGAGACAGCGCGCAGGAATTCGTTCTCGATTGTGGCCGGTGATGTGGATTTGGCCCCCTCGGGCGATGTGTTCGCGGTCCTGTCTAGCACCGTCTTGTCTGGTTCCGTGTTTGATGCGAGTGCGCTGGCGGTGCGCGCGTTACTTTCTCTGGCCGGGTCAGGGT
>CAJIYX010000017.1 GCA_905181725.1 Alphaproteobacteria bacterium UBA830 | reverse complement strand
AGCCGTCATCGGTCAAGACGCGCACGCCATCTATATCGGATACGTTTGCGCCTGCTGCCGCGAGGCGGTCCCGGACTTCGTCAACGACCGCGAACTTGCGCTCTTCCGAACAGGGAAAGCGTAATTCAGGCGTATTGAGCGGTTGCGGCAGACTCCGGCGGATATCGGCCAGGCTGTCCTCGCGCTGGGACAGACAGGCCAGCAGACGGATCGCCGCATAGAGCGCGTCGTCATAGCCGAAATAGCGGTCCGCAAAGAAGATATGCCCGCTCATCTCACCCGACAGCAATGCGCCGGTCTCGGCCATCTTGGCCTTGATCAGCGAATGGCCGGTCTTCCACATCAGCGGCTTTCCGCCCATCTCGGCGATCTGGTCGAACAGAACCTGGCTCGCCTTCACGTCGGCGATGATCGTAGCGCCGGGATGCGCCGCCAGCACGTCGGCGGACCAGACGACCATAAGCTGATCGCCCCACAGAATTTCACCATCGCCGTCGACCACGCCGATTCGGTCACCGTCACCGTCGAATGCAATCCCGAGATCGCAGTTTTCCGCCAGCACGACATCGCGAAGCTGTTGCAGGTTTTCAACCACAGTGGGGTCAGGATGGTGAGCCGGGAACATGCCATCGATGCGCTCGTTGAGCAGAATGTGCTGCCCCGGGAGCTCGGCGCAGACCTTGACCATCGCCTCGCCGGCAGAGCCGTTACCGGCATCCCAGGCGACTTTGAGCTCACGCCCGCTTTTATAGTCCTGCAGGACACGGGCAACATAGCGCTCGAGCATCGGCTCTTCGCGGTCGGACCCGGTGCCGGACGTATAAACGGCGGCGGCGGCAATCGTGCTGAGGCCCTGAATATCGTCGCCGTAAAACGGCTGCAGCCCGCACATCATCTTGAAACCGTTGTAATCCGGGGGGTTATGCGAACCGGAAACCATAATACCCCCGGCGGCATCCAGCACATTGACGGCGAAGTACAGCATCGGCGTCGGTCCGAGCCCGACCCGCACGGCTTCAAGCCCGCAGTCTTTCAACCCGTCGACAACCGCCTGTTCCATCTCGGGCGAACTGAGACGCCCGTCATATCCGACGCAGACCATGGTTCCGCCGTCTCGGGCAATCCCGGTGCCGAACGCCCGCCCGATCGCATAGGCATCTTCGGCCGACAGTGTTTTGTCGATAATGCCGCGAATATCGTATTCACGCAGTATCGTCGGATCGAACGCATGTGCGCCCCCGCGGCTCATACGCGTGCCGCCGCCAGCACGGGCTCGCGGCCGACGCTGTAATAATCGAACCCGGCTTTCACGATTTCATCCGGCTTGTAGATATTGCGCAGATCGATCATCAGCGGGGCCGATAACAGACCTTTTGCCCGCTCAAGATCGAGCAATCGGAATTCGTTCCATTCGGTCACGATGGCAAGCGCGTCAGCGCCCTCCATGGTCTCGTAGGCATCGCCGCAAAACACCACACCGGGCAGCATTTCCTTCGCTTCGGTCATGCCCTGCGGATCGAATGCCCGGATCGTGGCCCCGGCCTCCTGCAGTGCCGGCACGATCGCGAGGCTGGGGCTGTCGCGCATGTCATCCGTGTTGGGCTTGAAGGTCAGCCCGAGAACAGCAATCGTCTTGCCGTCGACGGAACCGCCGCAACCGGCGATGATTTTATCGGCCATCTGGCGCTTGCGGTCTTCGTTAACCTTGACCACGGCTTCAATGATGTGGAGCGGCGCACCATGATCGCGGGCGGTCTGCACCAGCGCCAGCGTATCTTTCGGGAAGCACGATCCGCCATAGCCCGGCCCGGCATGAAGGAACTTGCCGCCGATCCGGCCGTCGAGACCGATGCCACGCGCCACTTCCTGCACATTGGCGCCAACCTTCTCACACAGGTTGGCGACCTCGTTGATAAACGTGATCTTAGCCGCCAGGAACGTGTTGGCCGCGTATTTAATCAGCTCCGCAGTCTCGATCTTGGTGTACAGGATCGGCGTTTCCATCAGGAAAAGCGGCCGGTAGAGCTGTTTCAGCACCTCGGATGCGCGGTCGGAATCGGTGCCGATCACGACCCGGTCCGGCCGCATGAAGTCTTCGATGGCCGATCCCTCGCGCAGGAATTCAGGGTTGGATGCGACATCAAAATCGCCGGCATCGCAGATATCACTGATGATCCGGTGCACTTCGCGCCCGGTGCCGACGGGGACGGTCGACTTGGTGACAACCACCGTATAGTCGTCGATCGCGTGGCCGATTTCCTCAGCGGCGGCATAGACGTAGGACAAGTCAGCATGGCCGTCGCCTTCCTTGGTTGGCGTACCGACAGCAATGAACACAACGTCCGCGCCTTTCACCGCCTCAGCCAGGTCGGTGGTGAAAGACAAGCGCCCGGCGGTGACGTTCTTCTCGACCAGGGTATCGAGCCCCGGCTCGTAGATCGGCATGATCCCCTCGAGCAGGCGTTCAATCTTGCCGGCGTCCTTGTCGACACAGACCACGTCGGTGCCGAATTCTGAAAAACAGGCACCCGAAACCAGGCCGACATAGCCTGTTCCGATCATAGCAATGCGCATCGTTTACTCCGGTTTAATGGCCGTCTTGGACCGCATAAGTCTTCACAATTTTTTTTATCTGGTCGTGCAGTTCCGGCCGCGCCAACGCGAAGGCGACGTTGGCTTCGAAAAAGCCCGCCTTGTCGCCGCAGTCGAACCGCGTGCCTTCAAACCGCAGCCCGTGGAACGGCACTTCACCGATCATCCGTGCCATGGAATCGGTCAGCTGGATTTCTCCGCCTGCGCCTTTTTTCTGCTCGCTCAGATAGTCAAAGATTTGGGGCAACAGGATATACCGGCCGATAATGCTGAGGGTCGATGGTGCCACAGCGGGATCCGGCTTTTCGACCAGCCCTTTGACTTCTGCCAGGCGTCCGTCATCCGACCCGACATCGAGGATACCGTATCGGTTGGTATGCTCGGGCGGCACGTCCTCGACCGCGACAACGTTGCCGCCGGTCTCATCAAAAACGTCGACCATCTGTTTCAGACAGGATGTATCGGCCATCACAAGATCGTCCGCCAAAAGAATCGCAAAGGGTTCATCGCCGACCATTTCGCGCGCACACCAGACCGCGTGGCCCAGACCCAACGGGTCCTGCTGGCGCGTATAGACAACGCTGCCCGCTTCGAGCACGGGAAATTCAATCGTGTGAAGTTCGGCGTCCTTGCCGCGTTCGCCGAGGACCTGGCGAAGCTCAAAACTGTGGTCGAAAAAATCCTCTATCGCCGCCTTGCCGCGCCCGGTAACGAAAATGATCTCCTCGATCCCGGCTTCAAGTGCTTCTTCAACGGCGTACTGGATAAGCGGCTTATCGACAACCGGCAGCATTTCCTTCGGCATCGCCTTGGTCACTGGCAGAAAACGCGTCCCAAGCCCCCCGACAGGGAAGACCGCTTTTCTTATTCTTTTCGCCACGGAGAACTCCTTATTCGGCGTCTGCGCGCCGACAACGCGTACAATAGACGAACTTACGGCCGAATCTGCAGCCGAATCCGCCCAAAACCGCGGTGGTTTGTGCCATGCGCCCCTTGTAGATGCAAGGCAGCATACCGGATGAGTTCACCCGCAATATCACAGATATGGGTCATTGTTGACGGCTTTAAAGCTCTCAAACCGGATTGCACGAATTCGTTTCGGGAAGTGGCCGTTATGCCTCATCCGCCGCGGCTTCAGACGCCCGGCAGCAGGACATCTTTCGCCTGGTTGATCTGCACGGCGAGGAAGGTCGAACCGCCCTTGTCGGGATGATTCGCCATCAACAGTTTCCGGTGGGCATCGCGAATTTCCGCATCCGACGCGCCCGGCTTCAGGCCCAGCACCTCATATGCGTGTTCCCGGCTCATAGAGCCGCCGGGGCCCGCCGTGCCGCCGCCTCCGCCACTACCTGCCTCTTCGCCGCCCGCGCCCCGCCAGTCGGCACCGTGAACCCGGTCGAGATAGGTTTCAAGCACGGAAGCGGATTGTGCATCGTTGACGCGGCATTCACGCAGCAAATCCAGAAGGTTTTCGAAAGACAGTTCTTCCAGGTTTCGACCTTCGAACTGTCCCTGCAGAACCGTCCCGCTCAGCACGCCGCTGTCATGTTCCAGCTTCATCCGCAGATAAGCGGTCTCGATATCGGAAGTCTTGCCCGGCGTCGGACCACGCATGTTGCGCATCCCCTGGCTGATCGCCCGCCAACGTAACAGCAAAGGCAGCGACAACATCGCCCAGCCGAAATAGCCCATCCGCCCACTCACGGCGAAGAAACCCAGAATCGTCACCGCGACAATGCCGACGACGATTGCGACCGTTTTCTGAAGGTTGCGGGGATTGGTGCCGCGCAGACCGCGAAAAACGAAATAAAGGCCGAGCAGAACCGCGAGACCGAGAAAAAGATAAGGCATGTCGGTAAGCTACTTCATCTGGTTGCTGATTAGGCGCGCCGCACCGCCCTTTTTACCGGAATAGTCTTCCAGCGCCATGCGCCCGCCCGCGGCAAACACGGCAACGGCGCTGAGCAGGTCCTTGAGCTGTTGCGCGGAGGCAAGATCGAAGCTGCAATGCGCCCCCCCCGTCAGCTTGGCAATCTGGCGAAACGCGCCGGTCGCAATCGGATCATTACCTTCCTGAAAGACAAACGCCGGCACGCCGCGTACGCCAAGCTCGCCCGCGACATCGCAGACATCGTCGATATCTTCCTCGAAGGCGTCACCGACGAAGACCAGCGCATTGACGCGCCTGCTATCGGTTTCGCGAATGGCGTGACGCAGGATTTTGCGAATCTGGGTACGCCCGCCGAGACAGCGCACCTTCACCATGCGGCTCACCAGTTCGTCGGACGTCGTGACCCAGGGGGTCGACTTGCATTCGCCGAAGCCACGAAAGAATACGAGTTGGACTTCAAGGCCGCCAAGCCCGTCCGTCGCTTTGAACATTTCCGCCTGAAGATGGCACGCCTGATCCCATGACGGCTCTCGGCTGGCGGTCGCATCCATGGCATACAGTAGCCGACCACGACCACTCGCGGATTTCACCGCGGGCGTCGCTGCCACCTGGGCCAGGAAGGCCGGTATCTGATCGGCATTCTGCTGCGTCGGAAGTGTTTTTTTACCTTTGTCGCCGGACATCTGTTCTGCCGCTCCGGTTGATACTGTTGAGATAATACGATTGCCGGGGTATTTCCAGTTCACCCTAAACCTTATGTGGGATACCGAGATGCCTAAAACACCGGATTACTTCCATGACAAAACCATTCTGATCACCGGCGGAGCAAGCGGAATCGGCCGGTCGACCGCTATGATCTTCGCCCGTGAAGGCGCAAATATCATTATCGCCGACATCGACGCCGCCGGCGCGGAAACCGTCGCAGCGGAGGTTCGCAAATCCAATGCAGGCGCCGAAGCCGTCTCAGTGGACGTGACCGACAGGCCGTCGGTGGATGCCATGATTTCGGGCGGGATCGATACATTCGGGTGCATCGATTTTCTGTTCAACAGCGCCGGTGCCGCCGGGCGCCGCTCGTCTTTTCTCGACATCGATGCGGACCTCTGGCGCAGGACCTATGCCCTGAACGTCGATGGCGTGTTCAACACCATGCAATCGGTACTGCCGCATATGATCGAAAACAATCACGGCGTTATCGTCAATATCGCGAGCATGGCCCATCGCCGCGGCGGCCCCGGTCATTCGACCCATTATGCGTCGGCCAAGGGCGCGGTGGTGACGCTGACCATGGGGGTCGCACGTGAATTCGTCGACCGCGGCATCCGCGCATTGTCGATTTCTCCAGGCCCGATCGATACTGCTTTTCAGGCAATCTCTTCGCCGGAACTCAAGCAGCGTATGATGGAAGATGTCCCGATGAAGCGCATGGGGACGCCGGAGGAAATCGGCGAAATGGTTTTGTTCATGTGTTCCGATGCCTGCGGGTTCATGACCGCCGACACGGTCTATATAAATGGCGGCGGCGGGTTCCGGTGACATCACGGCAAGAAAACAGGCAGCCACAATGACCGACACAGACAAACGTTTCGCTGCGCTCGAAGAACGCATCGCGCATCAGGACCACATCATCGAGGACCTGAGCGATATGTCGGTCAAACAGTGGAAAGAGATATCAGAGCTTTCGGACAAGCTTGGCTATCTGAAATCGAAGCTGGACGGTATCGAAGACGGGCCCGAAGGCTCCCCCGGCAAAGAGCCGCCGCCGCCGCATTACTGAGGCTGTCTCTTTAGCAAACAACAATTGTCATCCCGGCCTTGTGCCGGGACCCAGAACGCATCCCACCTGTTTAAAGGGCCGGGATCCCGGCACGAGGCCGGGATGACAAGAGAGTTTTAAAACGGTCAGCCAATTCAACCCCCAAACGATCGGTAAAAAATGAACGGCCGGGATTCGATGCTTTCGCGCGGCGGGGCATCCGCCCGCGTCGCAGGATCGGCAAACGCCGTTTGCGCCGACAGAGAAATTTAATGCGTGTGTTGCGCTGACCGGTTGAGATCGCAGCAATAGCAGGCCTGACGAAGTCCTGTGATTTGCGTCCGCTATTCACCCCGAAACGGGCATTTCTTCGTAGCGCCGATTTCCAGCCGCCGCACCGCGAACAGCTGGCCATCCGACCGTTCGGAGTGGTATTTTTCGGCATGAAGTCTTTCGAAGGAACGAGCCTTGCTGGCCCTACGCCTCGCCGTCCGTGAGCTGCGCGGCTCAGCCGGCGGCTTCGTGGTTCTCCTGGTCGGCATCGCCTTCGGGACGGCGGCGATCGCGGCGATCGGGCTGCTATCAGCGGCGGTCCTTGACGGGATGCGCGACGGGGCCCGAGCCAGCATCGGTGGAGACGTCTCGCTTCGGCTCTTTCATCGTCGCCCCGCGCCGGAGCATCTGGCCGCCTTCGAGGCTGCGGGAACTGTCGGCCTGACGGCAGAGATGCGCACGCTCGCACGGCGGGACGGCCGTGCGGCGCTGGTGGAGCTGAAGGCGGTCGAGGACGCCTACCCGCTATACGGAGCCTTCCGGCTGGACCCGCCCCTGGCCCCGGCCGACGCGCTCGGCCGGCGGGACGGCATCTGGGGCGCGGCCGTCGCGGAGGGGCTGCTGGCCGCGCTGGATGCGGAGATCGGTGACACGGTCACGGTGGACGACCACCGGTTCGAACTGCGCGCGCTGATTGCGGACGAGCCGGACCGCGCGTTGCGGGCTTTCACCCTGGGCCCCCGGATGATCGTGGCCTTGCCCGCGCTCGCTGGCAGCGAACTCGTCGCGCCGGGCGCCCAAGTTTACTGGTACAGCCGAATCCGTCTGCACGACGGCGTTGATGCGGGTGCCTGGGTCGCCACCTTCGAGCGCGCGATGCCCCATGCCGGCTTCCGCATCGTCGATGCCAGCCAGGGCGTCCCGGGTGCTGAGCGGACCCTGGCGCTGGTCTCCTCACTGCTGACCTTCGTCGCCATGGGCATCCTGCTGGTTGGCTGTGTCGGGGTGGCGAACGGCGTCTCCGCCTGGCTTGACCGCAAGCGGAACAACATCGCTATCCTGAAGAGTCTCGGCGCGCAGTCACCGTTGATCCTGCGCATCTACCTCGCCCAGGTAGGGAGTGCAGCGGCTGTGGGCGTCGCACTCGGCCTGGCCGGGGGGAGCGCAGCATTTTCTATCGTCGCGCCGATTCTCGGTGAATGGCTGCCCGTCGCAGTCAGCCTTCGCGCCGGACCGCTGCTCACAGCGGGTGGGTTCGGTTTCCTCGTGACGCTCCTGTTCTCGCTCTGGCCGCTGGCGCAGGCCGAAGTACAGCGGCCACAGGCGCTGTTCCGTTGCGATCTCGCGCAGGAGCCGGCGCAGCCGCGAACGAGCCGGCTAGTTGCGCTGGCTGCGCTCGCCGTGGCGCTCGCGGTGCTTCTTGTCTGGTCCGCGCCGCTACCCGTCATCGCGGCCCTGTTCGTTGCTGCGGCCGCCCTTGTCGTGGCGGCATTCCTGGTGCTTGGCCGCCTTGTGGTGATTGCCGCCAGGGTGACCAGGCGCATGTCGGTGTTGCAGGGGCGTCCCGTGCTTCGCCTGGCGTTGGCGAACATGCACCGGCCGGGGGCGCCCACGGTGCCGCTGGTCATGGCCGTGGGCCTCTGCCTCACCCTCATCGTCGCCGTTGAATCCGTGCGCGAGAACGCCAACCGCCACCTCGTCGCCACGTTGCCCGCGTCGGCGCCGGGGCTTGTGGTGCTAAACATCATCCCTGGGGAGGGCGGACGGTTCGATGCTTTCATGGCGGCATCGCCGCGGGTCGCGCGGTGGGAGCGCGCGCCTTTCCTGCATGCCCGAGTCACCGGCATCGGGGATCGCGCGGTGGCAGATCTGCACATACCGGCCGACGTGGCGTTCGTTATTCGCGGCGATCGCGGGATCTCGTGGCGGGCCGGCCCGCCGGTGGACGGGCTCGTCGCCGGGGAATGGTGGCCGGAAGATTATGCCGGCCCGCCGCTGGTCTCGCTCGATGAGCGGGCGGCGCGCCGGCTCGGCGTCGGCCTTGGCGACACCCTGACCCTGGACGTGCTGGGGGCCCCGCTGCGAGGCAGGATCGCCAGTCTCCGGCGAGTTGACCGCGCCGGGCTTGATCTCGACTTCCCGATCCTGCTCTCGCCCTTCGCCGAGCCGCCGCCGCACCGCGAGATCGCGGCGGTCTGGACCGCCCTTTCTACCCGACCGGAGGCCGCGCGCGACCTGCGCGCGGAGTTGTCGCGCTCCTTTCCCGAGGCGCCCAGCGTTCTGGTCGCGGAGGTGACGGCGTTCCTCGAAACAGTCATCAGCGGAGTCGGGCGGGCACTCGGGGGCATGTCGGCGGCGACCGGCGTCGCCGCTTTCCTCGTACTGACAGGGGCCGTCGCCGCCAGCAGCCGCCGGCGGCTGCGCGAGGCGATCCTGCTCAGGGTCGTGGGTGCCACGCGCCGGCAGGTGCTGGCGGCCACCGCGATCGAATTCGCGCTCATCGGCCTCATGGCGGCGTTGGCGGCCCTCGTCCTCGGCAATCTGGCGGCGTGGGCCTCGATCGCGAGCCTCATCGACTTTCGTCCCGCGTTTGCGGCGGTGCTCCCCTGGCTGGCCTCCGCGCTGGTACTTCCCGCGACCACTGGTCTCGTCGCTGCCTGGTGGGCCCTGTCTCGGCCCTCGGGAGAAATGCTGCGGCAGCGGTAAGGTGCGGGAAGCGCCCAACTGCCGTTACGAAGCTGGCAGTGTCAGCGTAACTCTCCTTGAGGCGAGGCTGACGTTTTGTCTAACGTCAGCGCCTATGGAACAAATAAGCGGGATTGCATAAGGGAGGATTTCTGGCTCATCGTAGTGACCGAAGGGAACGAAGATGAGACAGAAATCGCAGACACGACAAACGGGTGCAGCCAAGGCAATCAAGGACATTCGCCGAGCTACGCGCAAGCAATATTCGGCGGAAGAAAAGATCCGTATTGTGCTGGACGGATTACGCGGTGAAGAAACCATCGCTGAGCTTTGCCGGATAGAAGGCA
>CAJIYX010000016.1 GCA_905181725.1 Alphaproteobacteria bacterium UBA830 | reverse complement strand
GCGGCTTGCCCTGGCCCGTGGTGCCATACGGGGCGACCGAATTGCCATCCGAGCCGATCATCACGTCTTCCGACCGCACGAAATCCTTCACGTCGTCTTTGGAGATGGAGCCGACGAGCACGCGGGTCTGGCCGTGATCCTCGACGATATAATCGAGCGACATGTCGAGCCCGTCTATATTCCGTTCCGCCGCCAGGTCGGAAATCGTGCGCCCGGCATATTGCGGCATGTCGGGCGAGATCGAAATGCGGAGCGCATCCCAGCTCGGAATCCGGCCGAAATTATTGAGCCCTTCGGCCTCGATCACCCCGCGCAGCCGGTCACGCACATTCGTGTCCGCCAGCCGTGCGATCATCGCATCGACGCCGCCTTCCTGCAGCCATGGCGGGAACAGGTTTTTCAGCGGGTTGCTGGCAGCTGTATAGGGATAGATGTCGCAGTCGATCGGCACGCCTGCCCTGCGCGCATCGGCCAGCAGGTCCATCGCCTTCACCGCCCCGCCCCAGTTATTGGTGCCCGACAGTTTCATATGCACGATCTGCACATGCACGCGGATCTGTTCGGCGAATTCCATCGCCTCCTGCACCGAATCGTACACGGTGTTTCCTTCGTCGCGCAGATGGGTGAAATAGCGCGCACCCTCGGCCGACAACGTGCGGCCCAGAGAGACCATTTCCTCGACATCCGAATAGGAGCCCGGCGCCGTGAACAGGCCGGACGACATGCCGAGCGCTCCTGCGGCGAGCGCTTCGCTCAACAGGGCGCGCATGTGTTCGAGCTCTGCCGGGGTCGGCGGGCGGTCTTCCATCCCCATCGCCATCAGGCGCAGCGTGTTGTGGCCGACCAGATGTACCGTGTTCACCGACAGGGCGGGGTACTGGTCGAGGTAGTCGTGGAAATTCGTCGGCCGGAAGGTAAGCCACGGTGCGCTCGGGCTCAGATAATCGGCCAGCGCCTCGACCTTGTTCGGCAGGGTTGGTGCGCAGGAATAGCCGCAATGGCCGATCACTTCGGTGGTGACACCCTGGCGGATCTTGCTTTCCGCCTGCGGCATCAACGGCAGGGTCCAGTCCGAATGGGTTTTAATATCGATAAATCCGGGGGCCACGACTTTGCCGGTCGCGTCGACCACCTCGGCGCCATTGCCGGAAATATAGTGGCCGATCTCGGTAATACGCCCGCCGCTGATCGCGATATCGGTCTCAACCCCCGGCGTGCCGGTCCCGTCGATGACGTGGCCGCCGCGGATGACCATGGCGTCGCTCATGACGCGTGCCCGGAATGTGTATTCGTCCAGATAATTTTCATGGCGTTCCTGTCGACCTTTCCCCGGGCGTTGCGGGTTACTTTATTGATGATAACGATTTTCGCCGGTTGTTTGAAATCGGGTAGCAGCCCGGCGCAGTGTTGCACAATATTGTCCGCCGTCAGCGGCCGGCCTGTCCGCGGCACAACAAAGCAGACGACCGCTTCGCCGTACATCGCATCCTGGGCACCGACGGTGCAGACCTCCATCACGTCGTCATGCTGCATGACGATATTGTCGATCTCCAGCGGCGCGATATTGACGCCGCCGCGAATGATCAGTTCCTTGGCGCGCCCCGTTATCCGCAGATAGCCGTCATCGTCTAGAACGCCGAGATCGCCGGTTTTCAGCCGTTTGCCGCGCACGGCCTCGATACTCCCGTCGGGGTTCAGATAGGCAGTCGCGTTCTGCATCCCGCCGATTTCAATTTCGCCCTCTATGCCTGCGGGTACGGTGTTGCCGCCTTCATCGATGATGGCGAGGTTCTGGCCGATCCCGGGCTTGCCGACACTGCCGATGCGGCGAGACAGATGATGGTTGCCCGCGACCGTGCCGCCCTCGCTCATCCCGTAATGCTGGATCAGTTTGATGCGGTATGTCGCCTCGAACCGGCGATGCTGTTCTTCCATCAACGGCGCCGTGCTGCAGCTCATGAATTCTAGCGTCTCAAGCGAGCCGGTCTCTTTATCTGCCTGCCGGTCGAGCAGCATGTTGACCACGGTCGGAATGCCGATGGCTTTGGTGATCCGGTAATCGCGGATCCAGTCGAACAGGCGGCTGAAAGAGAATTTAGGTGCGAATACCACACAACCGCCGCCCAACAGCAGCGGCTGCAGGACGATCTGGTGTGACGATGACCACGAGAACGATCTGTATTCGAGAACCCGGTCGTCCCCGGTCAGGCCCCAGAGATAGGCGGTCTGCGCGCCGATGGCGTTGTAATTGCCGAAACTGTGGATCACGCCCTTGGGCCTGTCGGACGTACCTGACGTGAAACAGATGACCGCGGCATCGTTCTCGGTGGAAACCTCGTCAGGTTCTGCATCCCCGTCGAACGCGTTCAGCGCTTCAAACAGGCCGCCATCCGCCGCGGTGGCGCCGTCCGGATCGGCGGTGCCGAACGACACCCAGGTGCCGGGCGCGGTTTGGCGAATCTCGGACAGGTCGAGCGCGTCGTGCCAGAGCACGATTTTCGGTGCGAGCCGGTCGATAATCTCGCGCATATGGTGCGCATTGATGTCGACATTGACGGTGCAGAATGTCGCCCCATGGCGCTGGATACCGAAGTAGAGGATCAGGTTCTCGAGCGAATTGTCGGTCAGGACCAGAATGCGGTCATTCGCGCCGATACCTTGCGCCTGTAGCCAGGCGGATAGTTTGTTGGTGAGGCGGTAAAGCTGGTGCCATGTCAGGGCGGTATTCTGATCGATGGCGACCAGGCAGTCCTGCGCCGGCGCGCGGCGCGCGTGTTCGCGGATCATCGCAAGAACGCTGCGATAGGGGGTTTGCGGCGGTGGCGGGACAGTGTCTGTCATCTATCTGTTCGTTTGCCCTCTAATCGGCGGCCTGTTGCGCCTTCTGTGCGGCTTTCCGCGCCCGCCCTTCCCGGTAGACGATATAGTATGACGCACTGAAAATCACGGCGGCGCCTATCCATGTCCAGAGGTCGGGGAATTCCGAAAACATGATCCAGCCGATCGCCGTGGCAAAAACCATGCGCGAAAACTGGAAGGGTTGCACAATTCGTGCATCCGCCGCCGATACCGCGCGGGTAAAGCAATAGCCGCCGATACTACTGACGACGCCGACGCCGATGATCAGCGGCCATTGTTCGGCCGTCGGGTTCACCCAGACAAACAGGGTCGGTACAAGCGCCAGCGGCAGCATACCGATATTGGTCCATAATGTGATGGCTTCGGCGTTGTCCTTGCGTGCCAGTATTTTGATCGTCGTGTTCGACCCTGCCGACAGGCAGGCCGCGGTGATCGCCCCCAGCGCGGCAAGCGTGATCTCGATGATCCCCGGCCGCATTACGATCAGCGTGCCGACAAACCCGACAAAAACTGCAGCCCAGCTGTGGATATCCGCTTTCTGCCTGAGGAACAGGACGGCGAGCAGAATGGTGAATAGCGGGATTGTGTATTGCAGCGCATACACATCAGCGAGCGGCATACGGGCCAGTGCATAGAACAGAAACACCATCGCGCAGAACGCAAACAGAATCCGCATCCCGTAAAACGGCAGCTGGCTTCGGTCCGGCAATCCGACACCCTGACGGAGCACGATGGGGATAAGGACGACCACGGCGATCACGTTGCGGAAGAAAACTAGTTCGAATGTCGGGATTTCGCCCGCCAGCTCGCGGACCATCGCGCCTGAAATAGAACTGATAAGCGTCGCCATGCACATCCAGAAGATGCCGGCGGCGGGTCCGGTTTTGAGCATCGGTGTTCCGTGTTTCTTATTGCTTGAACGCAGACTATCAGAAATCCGGGCGGTAAGAGAGGCAGACCGGCCGGTCTGTCCAATGTGTTGCCGCAATGACTGCATAGAGAAACCGCGCTATTGCCTCTTAGCGCATCGAATCCGGCGTGCTATATGCTGTGCCATGAATACCGAAGACACTGCGGCACCCGAAGAGGTGCATGATTTTATCCGCGACCGGGTCCGGGGCGACCTGGCGAACGGTACGGTCGATCACCTGGCGACGCGTTTTCCGCCGGAGCCCAACGGCTATCTGCATATCGGCCATGCCAAGTCGATCTGCCTCAACTTCGGCGTGGCGCAGGAATTCGGCGGCCACTGCAATCTGCGTTTCGATGACACAAACCCGGCGAAGGAAGACCAGGAATTTATCGACGCCATTCAGGCCGACGTGAAGTGGCTGGATGTCGGCTGGGACGGCGACGTCAAATACACATCCGATAATTTCGAAAAACTGTACGAATGGGCCGAACACCTGATCGGCAAGGGCCTGGCCTATATCGAAGACCTGTCGGCGGATGAAATGCGCGAATACCGTGGCACCCTGACCGAGCCCGGGCGCGAAAGCCCGTCGCGGAGCCGTAGTGTCGACGAAAACCTTGATCTGTTCCGCCGGATGCGGGCCGGCGAATTCGAAGACGGCGCCCGCGTGCTGCGCGCCAGGATCGATATGGCGGCGGGCAATATCAATCTGCGCGATCCGGTCCTGTACCGGATTGTCCGCGCGCCGCATCCGCGTACTGGCGATGCGTGGTGCATTTATCCAACCTATGATTTCGCCCATGGACAGACCGATGCGATGGAAGGCGTCACCCATTCATTGTGTACGCTGGAATTCGAAGACCACCGTCCGCTCTATGACTGGCTGATCGAAAACCTGCCGGTGCCTGCGCGCCCGCGACAGTATGAATTTTCGCGCCTGAACATGACCCACTCCATACTGTCCAAGCGCCTGCTGACGCAGCTTGTGGCGGATGGTCATGTCGCCGGCTGGGACGACCCGCGCATGCCGACGGTTTCCGGGCTGCGCCGCCGCGGCGTGCCGGCATCGGCAATCCGCGACTTCATCAGCCGTTTGTCGATTTCGAAGAACGAGGGCACGGTCGAAGCGGCGATGCTCGAACATTGCATCCGCGATCCGCTGAACGATTCCGCACTGCGCCGGATGGGGGTGTTACGCCCGCTCAAGGTCGTGATCGAAAATTATCCTGAAGGCCAGATCGAGGAAGTCGATGCGGTCAATAATCCGCGCGATGAGACGGCGGGGACGCGCAAGGTGCCGTTCTGCCGCGAGATATATGTTGAGCGCGACGATTTCATGGAAGACGCGCCGAAGAAGTTTTTTCGGTTGAGCCTAGGGCGCGAGGTTCGTCTGCGCGCGGCCTATTTCGTGACCTGCACGGATGTCATCAAGGACGATGCCGGCGAGGTGATCGAGCTGCGCTGTACCTATGATCCCGAAACCCGCGGCGGAGATTCGCCCGACGGGCGCAAGGTCAAAGGTACGCTGCACTGGGTGTCGGCACAGCATGCGGTGGAGGCTGAGGTGCGGCTCTACAACCCGCTCTTTGCCGATGAGAATCCGGGCGCCGCGGAAGATTTTGTGTCCGCTCTGAACCCCGATTCGCTTGAAGTTCTGACCGGCTGCAAACTGGAACCTGTCCTCGCCGATATACCGGCGGGCGAGGTCGTGCAGTTCGAGCGGCTCGGCTATTTCTGCACCGACCCCGACGCGACCGCCGAAAACCCGGTCTTTAACCGCACGGTCGGCCTTCGCGATTCCTTTGCCAAGGCCATGGCCAAAAAATAAGCGGGATCTGATTCTAACCGCGCAGCGCCATCAACTGCTCGCGATAGCCCGACGGATCGATGCTGACATCGAGCAGCGTTGGTCCTTCGGTCTCGAACGCTTCCGCCAGCGCGAATTCGAGCGGGTCGAGCGCCGCCACGGTCCAAGATGCGCACCCCATGCCACGCGCCGCCGTCGCGAAATCGGGTCGTGGATATCGTACTCCGAGCGGCGGACGTTGTTGTCGCTGTTGTTTGATATCGATGAGCGAGAGCGCGGCATCGTTCAGCACGACCACGGTCATCGCGGCACCCAGCCGGGCAGCGGTGGACAGTTCCGCCAGACACATCATCATGCCGCCATCCCCGGTGACCGCGATCGTGTGCCGGTCGGGCTGTTCCAGCCAGCTTGCAAGCGCGGCGGGCACGGCAAACCCCATGCTCGACAACCCGTTAGATTTCATCACGTCATGGGGTAAGCGCGCCGGCCAGCGCGCCATGGCGGAGAACATATGCGCGCCGGCATCGACCGCCAGACGCGCGCCGGGTGGTGCCGCCTCAGCAATGGCGTCGATCACCGCATCGGGTGAGCGGCCATCGCCGCCGGCATTGGCCAGCGTCTCGATAATGCCCTTTCTGAAATCGGCGATCTGGTTTTCGGGCCAGCCGGGTTTTACCGGTATGTGCGCCAGTCGCGCGGCGCTGACCGCAACCGGACCGGCGATTTCGGCATCCACAGCAAATGGCCAGGCGAGGCCGGGTGTTTCAGACAGCACAATGACCGGCACTTCATTCGGCCACGCGCCCGGGATCATTTCCACGGGATCGACCCCGCAGAACACGATCAGATCGGCCTGCGCGAGGATGCCGTGGTCGAGCTTCGCGTTGGTGAACAGCCCGATAAAATGCGGGCCGTCTTCGGACACGACGCCCTTGGCCTTGTATGTCGTCATGGCCGGACCGCCCAGCGCGTGGGCCAACTCGTTGGCAGCCGTGGCTCGATCCGCGGTGCGGCATTGATGGCCGACAATAAGAACAGGACGCTTTGCGGTAGCGAGCAGATCACCCGCCTTTGCCAACGCGGGTTCCTCTAGCATGTGCGGCGCGGGCGGCGAACGGACTAGTATTGGTGCGGCGGCGGCAGCGGCATCCTGCGCCGACAGGTCGAAATGGACCGGGCCCGGCGGCTCCGCGGCCGCAAGATCGAAAAGGGCTTCGAAATCCGCGGCACCCGTTGCCGGTGTCAGCCGCCGCTGCGCTTTCGAGATCGGCGCGAACAGGGCCTGCTGGTCGAATATCTGATGGGGTGGCGCGGTGGCGGTTTCTTCATGGGCATCGGTGATCACGATGATCGGCGCCCGTTCGAGCGATGCGTAGGCGATGCCATTTACCACGCTGGCGGCCCCCGGGCCGATGCCGGTCAGCACGATGCCGGGAATACCCGTCAGTTCGCCCGTCACCGCCGCCATGATCGCGGCGGCCGTTTCATTCCGGCACAGGATGAACTCGATCCGTTCCTGTGCGGCGGCGTCGATCAGGTCGAGGCTCGATCCGCCGCCCGGCACACCGAAGATACGTTTCACGCCGCGAGATGAAAGCGTGGCCGCGATTGCGCCCGCCAGTGCCGGTCTTTCATTTGTCGAATTTGGGCTCAACTGATCACCTGATGTTTGGACATGAATGCGGCGATACTCTTTCGCGCTCCCCGCAGCTTGTCAAAGGGGGGAAGAAGTAAAATTGATTTCGGTGCGAAATCCGTTCAAGCTTCCTTCACCATGCAGCAAATTGCTTCCAGAGATTCGGGTGGGACGACGGGGCGCTGGACGCCCTATTTCGTCTCCAGCGACCCGCGGGAAACCAGCGAGATCGTCGGTCAGAGTATCATTTCGCATTCGCTTGCTCATGATTCACGCGAAAAACGGCCCGCGATGGTGCGCTTCCGCACAGCATCTCTCGGCACGCTGACCTTTCATGAAATGGCGTATTCGATGATCGGCGAGGGCGAGGTACGGATCAACGTGCCGAACATGGCCAATATCTATCTGTGCGAAATCAATCTGGCGGGCCAGATGGCGGTGGGCCAGATGCGGGCGGACCGCGCGTTTCGCCCCGGCGAGATTTACATGATCAACGCCAACGGACCCCACACGAAGGTGTGGCAGACCGATGGCCGCCAGATGATGATCAAAACCCACCAGACCGATATGGAAGCCGCTCTGGAACGCCGCATCGGCATGCCCGTGCGCGATCCGCTGGTGTTTGATCAGACGCCCTGCCCTTTATCCGGGGGCGTGGCGACACTGGGCAAGATGATCGACCTGCTTGCGCAGGATCTGGAACTCGAAGGATCGTTCTTTGGCGGGGCGGGCAGTGGTGGCGCCAAGCAGATGCTGCTCGACATGATGCTGAACGCGCTGCCGCACAACTATACCCACCTGCTGTCCGACACATCGCCGACGCTGCGTCCCCGTCATGTGCGCCACGCGGCCGCTTATATTCACAGCCATTCGCGGGAGGTGGTCGGCCTCGACGATATGGTGCGCGCCAGCGGCGTTAGCCGCCGGTCGCTTCACGCGGGTTTCCGGAAATATTACGGTGTGACGCCGATGGTTTATCTGCGAAATGTCCGGCTGGATAATGCGCGGCTGGTGCTTAAACAGCAGGGTGTCGGTAACGTTTCCGTCACAGAGGTCGCGCTTGATTGTGGTTTCAATCACCTCAGCAAGTTTGCACAGGCATATAAGGAACGGTTCGGCGCATTGCCGTCGGAAACGCTTCGAAACGCATAAAATTTGCGTATTCAGGATATTTGACGCGTTTTGCGGCTAGTCCGGCGCGTTTTAAACCGCAACACTCTCTCCAACGGGCGCCTGATCGGGAACGCCCCGATCAAGCAACCCACCGCGACCGACCGGGAGAGAGACATGAGCTGGACCACTAAACAGATTGGCGCAATGGTCGAACCAGACCGCGCGCACCGTAAAGCCTATACCGACCCCGAGATTTTCGATCTCGAAATGGAACGGATTTTTGAGAACACGTGGATCTATATTGGGCATGAAAGCCAGGTAAAAGAACCGGGCGATTACTATCTCGCCCAGGTCGGCCGTCAGCCGATGGTGATGGTCAAAGACAAGAATGGCGAAGTTCACGTTCTTTACAATCGCTGCCCCCATCGAGGCGCGCAGCTGTGTACGGCGCGCAAGGGTAATACCGGCAATAATTTTTACTGCTCCTATCACGCGTGGACCTTCCACCTCGACGGCAAGCTTGAAAGCATGCCGGCCAAACAGGGCTATGAAGGCACGAACCTCGATTTCAACGATCCGGAATTCCACATGGCGCGCCCCGCCCGTTCCGACAATTACCGCGGGTTCTGGTTTGCCAAGCTGACCGAAGGCGGTGCCTATTTGCGCGCGCATCTCGGTGAATCCGCGGCGGCATTCGATCAGCTGATCGACCGTGCACCCGGCAAGGAAACCGAAGTTGTGGGAAGCTGCTTCCGCATGGTGCAGCAGTCCAACTGGAAAATCTTTCTGGAGAACCAGCTCGACGCGTCTCATCCCGGCGTGACCCATGAATCCACGGGAAAGTCCGCGCAGCAGGTGGAGGCAAAAATTCGTGCCGACGGCAAGGAAGTGCCGCTGGAACTCAGCTTTCTGTCTGATTTTGCCCGGCTTGGACATGACGGCTGGACCAAGTTCGGTACCATCGGCTTTCCGAACGGCCACAGCAGTCTCGAAGGGTACATGGGATTGCGCCCCGACGATCCGGATACGAACGAATATGTGCGCCGTATGTACGCCGCTTATGGCGAGGAAAAGGCCGAAGAAATTCTCGCTGTGAATATTCATCACATGCTGGTTTATCCGTGCAATTCGGTCCAGCCGCCGCTACAGCAACTCCGCACGATTCGCCCGCTTGGCCCGGACAAGACGCTGACCGAGATATGGCATTTCCGGCTGAAAGATGCGCCGGAAGAGATCTACCGCCGGTCACTGGCGTATTATTACCTGGTCAACTCGCCATCCACGCTTGTGAATGCGGACGACCTGTTCAACTGGTGGAAATGTCAGCACGGGCTGGAATCATCGGCGCGTGAATGGGTGAGTTTCCACCGCAATGCCGGCCAGGATATCGTCGACGGCGATAAGACCTATTCCGCTCCCGATACCATGAGCGAAATGCCGCTGCGGCATATGATGCATGCCTGGCGGGATTACATGACCGCCGAGAAGGAGGCCTGATCATGGGAAGCGCGACTGAAATTCTCGCTGCAGGCAATGCACAGGCTGTCGCCGATGTCAGCGTTGAGACCCAGCTGGCTGTGGAGCGGTTCCTGTACCGCCAGGCGGAAATCATCGATGAAAAGCAATGGGATGACTGGCTTGCCTTGTTCGGCGATGAAGGCCGCTACTGGATGCCGTCGGAAGAGGATCAGGTGGAAGGCGACGGTCAGCCCAACGTGTTTTGGGAAGACACTTATCTGATGCAAATGCGGATCGCCCGGAACACGCACCCGCGGGCACATAGCCAGGCACCGCATAACCGGCTCTGCCATGTGGTCTCCAACGTCGTCATCGAAAGCGAAGAGGCCAACGGTGACATCATCGTCCGGTCGCGGTTTCACTGCGCCGAGTATTTCCGGTATGAAGTGCGGAATTTCACCGGCAAGTATCGCCATCTGCTGAAGAAAACTGGCGATGGGTATCGTATCGCTTTGCAGCGGACCGATCTGGTGAACCGTGAAGGTCCATATGAATACGTTATTCAGTGGTGGCTGTAATCTGACCGGCTAACCCTGCCGGAACCCGTCACCCCGGCCAAACCCGTCACACCGGCCAATCTGCCCCTCGGCCAATGTGGCAGGGGTGAAGTTTTCCGTTTGCCTAGTTGACGTTTTCGTACTTCTCCAGCCCCTCGATCTCGTCGAGGTTCTCGGCGCGGGCGCGAAGCTCCAGCACGTTGCGGTCGGGGTCGCGGACAAACAGAGATACGTGACCGTCACCGCCGAACATCACCGGGCCCTGCGTGATGGCGACACCGTTTTCCTTCAGCACCGCCATGGTGTCGACGATGGACGACACGCGTAGCGCCAGATGGGTGATGCCCGCATACTTGGTGTCGACATCCATCAGGATGTTGCTGCCGTCATGTTCCGCGGCGGCATTGATGATCAGGTTGATCTCCACGTCTTGCTCATTCCGGATAATGATGACCGGATCGAACGTCACCCGGGTAATCACCTCGAACCCGAGCATCTCGTAGAATTTGATCGCACGGTCCGGGTCGGCGACCCGGATGCCCGTGTGATCGACCCGCTCGACGCTAATCTTTGCGGTCATGCTCTATCCTCTCTCGCTTTAACCTGAACTAGGCTGCGACCTCGATCGGGGCAAGCGGGATCTTGCCGAGCAGCAAGTCGGCTGCCCGTTCGGCAAAGGCGATCGTCGGTGCGTTGATGTTGCCGCCGAGCATGTCCGGGAAGACCGATGCATCGATGACCCGCAGGTTCTCCGTGCCGCGCACGCGGAATTCGGGATCGACCACGGCCATCTCGTCGCTGTCCGGCCCCATCTTGCAGGTGCCGAGCGGGTGATGAACCGTCCACGCAGTGCGCTTGATGAAGTCGTCGAGCGATTCGTCCTTCGGCTGTATTTCCGGACCGCGGAAACCGTCCAGCGCTTTCTGGCTGGCGATATCCTTCACGATGGCGATGCCGTCCTTGAGGGTTTTCCAGTCGGCGGGATCCGACAGAAAATTCTGATGGATTTTCGGATGATCGCCGGGATTGGCCGATGCAAGTTTCAGCCCGCCGCGGCTTTTCGGATGCAGCACAACCGGCCGCACCATAAAAGCATCCTTCGGTTTTTTACCCGTCAGCGGCATCCACGGCTGTGATTCCGGCGGAATGAAGCGTGCCAGCAATTGCAGGTCCGGCTGCGCCATTCCTTTCTGAGAAGCGATATAACCGGTCAGCGGTCCCGGCATCTCGGTCGCGAAACCGGTGCCGAAGATATAGGCCTGCGCCATCGACATGGCGAGCCGGTCCCAGCGCAGACGGCCGACAAACGGGCCGTCGCCGATACGTTCGTATTCGACACCGACCGACAGATGATCCTGCAGGTTCTGGCCGACACCCTTCAGATCGACAGCGGTCGAAATACCGTGTTCTGCAAGGTGCTTGCTATCGCCGATGCCCGACAACATCAGCAGTTGCGGCGAATTGATCACGCCACCGGCGACGATAACGTCGCGCTTGGCCCGGGCGATGGTGGTGCTGTTGCCACCGGTCGAATATTCGATGCCAACCGCCTTGGTGCCTTCGAGCACCACGCGATGTGCCATCGCCTTGGTGATGACGGTCAGGTTCGAGCGCTTCATGGCGGGGCGCAGATAGGCGACGGCGGCGCTGCAGCGTCGTCCGTTGCGGATGGTCGATTGCAGCGTACCAAGCCCTTCGTTCTGGGGGCCGTTGTAATCGGCGGTGCGTGAAAAGCCGGCCTGTTCGCCGGCCTGCAGCCAGGCTTCCAGCAGGGGATCAGGGTACTTGTTCTCCATCGTCGTCAGCGGGCCGCCGGTGCCACGCAGGGGCTCATCGCCTTTTTCCCAATCTTCCGACTTGATGAAATAAGGCAAAATATCAGCATAGGACCAGCCCGTGCAGCCATTGCGGCTCCACCGGTCATAATCTTCGCGGTGGCAGCGGACATAGGCCATGGCGTTGATCGATGACGACCCGCCAAGCACCTTGCCGCGCGCGCATTCGACCTTGCGGCCGTTAAATTCGCCTTCTTCCTCGGTGAAATAGCCCCAGTCATACAGGCGCTCAAACAGGATCTTGCCCCAGCCGAGCGGCACCGTAATGAGCGGGTTACGGTCACTACCGCCGGCCTCGATCACCAGTACCTGGACGTTCGGATCTTCGGTCAGCCGGTTGGCCAACGTGCAGCCCGCGGATCCTGCGCCCACAATGACATAATCGTAGCTTTTACCGTTGCTCATTTTTTTGGCACCCCTGTACTGCGGTATTGTTATCTTGTCTAAGGATAGCATATGAAAATTGCATCCTAACAGGCCCCATACTGACAGCCTCAGAGAGCGCACATTAAGCATGGCCGTTTCAGACGACTTTATCCGCCGCCTGCCGAAGGCCGAACTGCATCTGCACATTGAAGGCAGTTTTGAGCCTGAGCTGATGTTCGAGATCGCCCGGCGCAACGATGTGAGTTTGCCCTATGCGACGGTCGATGATTTGAAGGCGGCCTATGATTTTGCCGACCTGCAGGCGTTTCTCGATCTGTACTATGCCGGTATGAGCGTGCTGCTCAAAGAGCAAGATTTCTACGATCTGACGGCGGCCTATATGACACGCGCTGTCGCCGATGGTGTCGTCCATACTGAAATATTTTTCGATCCGCAGGGGCATACCGAACGCGGCGTGGCGTTCGAGGTCGCGCTGGACGGCATATGGCGGGCGTTGCGCGATGCCGAGGCGGCACACGGAATCACGTCGCGTATCATCATGTGTTTCCTCCGTCATCTCGACGAGGACGAAGCGTTCCCGGTGCTTGAGGCGGCGATGGCGCACCGAGACCGGATTATCGGCGTCGGTCTGGATTCGTCAGAGCTCGGTCATCCGCCGCAGAAGTTTCAGCGGGTGTTTGCGAAGGCGCGAGACGCCGGTTTCAAACTCGTCGCCCATGCGGGCGAAGAAGGCCCGCCCGAATATGTCCGCGATGCGCTGGATCTGCTGCATGTCGACCGGGTCGATCACGGCAATGCGGCGATGGCCGACCCTGATCTGGTCGCGCGCCTTGGCCGCGAAAACATGCCCCTGACGGTCTGTCCGTTATCGAATTACCGGCTGCAGGGCGTCACCGACATGTCGCGGCACCCGCTTCGCGCGATGCTGGATGCCGGATTGATGGCGACGGTCAATTCGGACGATCCGGCTTATTTCGGCGGATACGTTCTGGATAATTACCTCGTGGTCCGGGATGCGCTGGATATTTCGCAGGACGACATCGTGACACTGGCGCGAAATTCCATTGTCGCGTCGTTTCTTAAGGCTGATGAGAAAGCGAGGTGGTTGTTAGAAATTCAGGCAGTGGCAGAGGAATAAATTAGGCTACGGCTTTACATCGCATTCGATAGCTTATTCAGAATGCCCAAATCCACGGATATCCGCCCCGGCCAGCAGTTTCGTGCCAGCGAAGGCCTCCTCTGGGAGATCGATACGCTGAGTGATCTGTCGACGTCTATCCCGCACGTCAAAATGGTCGGCGTCAGAGACCGGTCCACGACCAAGATCATTGCTCGGAGCGGATTGCTCGATCAGAGCCGCTTTCAGGAAATGCCTAGCGCCGCCTAGCGGTTTCCTGCTTCGACGGGGGCCTGCGTTCAGCAGAGCTCTACGTCAGAAGCGAGATCACCACTGCCAGTGTGCCCGCCGAGATGCCGGTGGATATCAGGATCGCGGACGTTACCGGTCCGACGAATGTCCGGTATTGCTGGGCCACGGTAAACACCGTCGCGCCGACCGGGATGGCGGCCATCATGGTCGCGACACCGGTGGTCAGGTCATCCAGCACAAATACCTGCGTACAGAGCAGCCAGACTATGATCGGGTGAACGATCAGTTTGAACCCTGCCATGATCGCGGTCTCGGCGGGGCGTCCCGCGATCTTGTATTCCGCGAGGCTTGCGCCAAGGACAAACAACGCACACGGGCCGGCCGCACCCGACATCATCTCGATATAGCGTTCTACCGGGACGGCAAGGCCGATGCCGGTAAAGCTCCATGCCGATCCTGCGACGATGGCGAGTAGGATCGGGTTGCGGCTGAGGGCACGGATCGGGGCGACGACAATGGCCGGCAGTCCCCGCTGGCTTGCCCGGCCACGCGATACTTCGATGATCAGGATCGTGACCGGCAAGAGCAGCAGCGTGTTGAAGGCGATGATCGCGGTGATCGGGCCGACCGCCGCATCGCCGAAGGTCAGGACGATCAGCGGCAGGCCGAGCAGAACGGTGTTCGAAAATCCAGCACCCATGCCGAGCAGGGCAAGCTCCTCGCCGGGCAGACGGAACAGCGCCCGCGAAAGTACTATGATCAGCGCCATCGAGATCAGACTGCCACCGAAATAGGCGGCGGCGATAAGCGGGTCTACCCCGTTGAAAGCCCGGCCGCTGGCCAGCGCGCCGAACAGCAGCGTCGGCAGCGCGACATAAAAGACGAAATTGTTGAAATACTTCGTCGCGTCTGGGGTCCATTTAGGTGTCCGGCCGACAGCGTAGCCGACAAGGATGAGCGCGAAGACCGGCACGATGATGTGGACGATCGCGGTCATGTCGGCTCCGGATAACGGTGGAGGGCGTGTTCAGGTCGGTATTCAGACCCCTGGGCAAACCCGCGAGCGAACCGATCAGCGCTCAGTTCAGTTCTTCCGCGCGGGCGATCATGGTCTGGAGCGTCGCCACCATCGCATCGAGTTCCTCGCGCGGAACGGAGGAAATCAGCTCCGCGTAGCGTTTGTTCGCGGTCGGCGCGATCTTGTCATGCAGCTTGGTGCCCTTCGCCGTCAGCGCCAGTCGGTAGCTGCGCCGGTCATCCGGGTCGCGGCTGCGGGTAACGTATTCGGCATCGACGAGGCGCTGAACTGCCCGGTTGACGGCCATTTTCTCCATCGCCCATCGGTTGGTGATGTCGGCGCCGGACACGCCGGGTTCCGATATCAGGGTAAGGATCACCCGCCACTCGGCAAGCGACACGCCGTATTTCGTCTCAACCTCGTCAAAGAACGCGCGGCTGATCCGGTTCGACAGCATGTGAACGAGGGAGAGCGGTTTATCGTCGGTAATCGCCATCCAGCCAGTATAGCCGAATCTCTATTCCGCCGCTGCGGTTTGACCGATCGCCGCATTGACCGCAGGCATGACTTTTTCGGCCATCAGTTCCATCGACCGCTTGCCCAGCTCCTTGTCTTCCCAGTCCTTGCCGGCATAAAGCAGGGTGCCGAAGTCACCGGTGACTTCGCGGAAGGCGAGGATCTGATCGACCACGCTGTTGACGTCGCCGCAGATGACCAGTTCGTCGAGGATGTAATCGAGCGACAGATGGTCGTCCGGGAAATCGCGCGACGGCTTGAAGACTTCATGGCGGCCGGCCTTGAGCAGCTTGGTATAGAGCTGCTTGTAATAGAACCGGTAGGGGCTCCGGTCGTCCGTCTTGCCGTACTTAACGGCGGTGTCGTGATCGTCATGGACAAAGATCGACCGGGCGACACGCCAGTCTGCGGTATTCGCGGGGCGACCGCCTTCTTCGCAGCCCTTGGCATAATTGCCCCAATGGGTTTCAACCCATTTGGCGAGCAGGAAATTGGCCGAGATCGGCAGGAAGCCCTTCTTGCCCATTTCGATCACACCCTTGGAGAACGGTGCAACCACGGTGCCGACGATCGGCGGGTAGGGTTTCTGAAAGGGCTTTGCGATCGGGCCGAGGCCGATTTCCGCAAACTGGGTTTCACGCGTCGTGATGTTCCAGAACTCGCCCTTCAGATCGTAAGGAGGTTCACCAGTCCAGATGTTGATGATGTGATCGATGGCTTCTACGAACATGGCATTGCGGTCGACGCCGCGAATGCCGAGCGCCTCGGCATCGGATTCGAGTGCGCCCGGGCTAACGCCGAAAATGAACCGGCCTTCGAGCAGGTGATCCAACATGGCCGCTTGGGCGGCGACCAGGACCGGATGGCTATGCGACAGGTTCGTCGTGCCGGTGCCGAGTTTGATCTGTTTGGTTTCGGCGATCAGGCTTGCCTGAAACAGCATCGAATTGGTGATGCTTTCGGCGGCGTCGGTGACGTGTTCGCCGACATATGCTTCAGAATACCCGAGCTTGTCGGCCAGAATGATGGCCTCGCGGTCTTCCTTCAGACACTCGGTATAATTCTTGTCCAGCCGGTGTACCGGCATCGTGAAAAATCCGATCTTCATAACTGTTCTCCTGCCTGTGGCCAGGTGTATTTTAACGTTGCGTGTTTGTAATTGATGCCACTGAAGATGATAATAGTATTGTTCGGCATATTATCTGTGAATTCAGGGAACAGAACACGGCTTCTGCGGCATCGAGCATAGAGATGACGGTTTTCGTTTCCGCGGTCGATGCCGGCAATTTTTCGGCGGCGGCGCGGATTCTGGGGATCACGCCCTCGGCGGTCTCCAAACAGATCAGCCGTCTTGAAGCGCGGCTCGGCGCCCGACTGCTGAACCGTTCGACACGGCGCATCAGCCTGACCGATGTCGGCCGCGAGTTCTATGAAAGATCCCAGTCGATCCTGTCCTATATCCACGCGGCGGAACGCGCCGTCGGCGATGCATCCGACCGACCGCGCGGCCGGTTGCGCATCACCGCGTCCATCTCGTTCGGCCAGCGCCAGATCGTGCCGCTGGTGCCGGAATTCGTCGCGCGGTTTCCGGATGTGCGGGTGGATGTCCTGTTTTCGGACCAGCTGATCGATATGGTAGATGAGGGCGTAAATGTGGCCGTGCGGGTGTCGGCGCCCGCAGATTCCACGCTGATCGCCCGGCGTCTCGTGCCCGACCGTCGGGTTGTGTGTGCATCGCCCGAATATCTGCGCGCTCATGGCACGCCGACGGAACCGGGGGACCTCAGCGCCCATAACGCGCTGATCTATTCGACGGTCTATTCCGATACCTGGCGTTTCAACGGGCCGACCGGGCCGCGCGGCGTCAAGGTGGCGTCGAACTTCTCCGCCAATTCGGGTGAGGCGATCCGCGACCTGGCATTGGGTGGCTTCGGCATTGCGCGTCTGGCAACGTTCTTGGTCGGGCCAGACCTGAAAGCCGAGCGGCTCGTACAGGTTATGGCGGACTGGCAGAATCCACAGGAAAACGTTATTCACGAGTCTATCCCAGCCGCCGGCTGGTACCGCCCGCAACCCGTGCCTTTGTCGATTTTCTGGCTGAGAAGATGACGCCGGTTCCACCCTGGGAATAGTGAACCTGCGATCACGCCTGTTCCGCTTTCACGACGGAATCGACAAAGGCGGTATAGGCTTCCATGTCGAATTTCCGGTTCAGCCCGTTGGCGTTCATGTAGCGGATTTTTCCGAACACTTGGCGTTCTGTCCAGGCACGGTCGTGGAGCCCGAAGCACCACGCGACATTGGCGTATGAATTGGGGTCGCGCCCGTCGAGGAAGTATTTGTTGTTCAGCGCCAGCGTCGTGTTAAAGGCGTCTTCGGGCGTTGCACTCCACTCGAGGATCTTTTTCGCCCAGTACATCCGCATGTAATTATGCATGAAACCGGTATGCACCATCTCGCGCATCGCATCGTTCCAGTGCGCATCATGCGTCCCGCAGGCTTCAAGCGCTGCGCGGTCATAGACGTATTCGCGCTCGTCGCCGGCATGCTCCGACAACGTCTTTCGCGCCCAGTCTGGCAGAGCGTCATAGGTCTCGAACCCGATCGCGAAATTCGCATAATTCATCGCAAGCTCACGGCGGACGACCAGTTCCTCGATGAACGATCCGCGGTCCTCTGTCGCTCCAATGCCGGAATCGCGCGCCGCCAGCGCCATTTCAACCGGCGAGATATGGCCGAAATGCAGATAGGGGCTGAGGAAAGACGTCTGCGCCGAAGATGGCTCGTTCCGTCCCTTTGCGTATCCGTCCAGCACATCGTCCACGAAGCGGTTGAGCATTTCCAGCGCCGCCACCCGTCCCCCGCGAAACCGTTTGACCGGTTTGACGGATCGGTCGAGGTCGAGCGTGCTCAGCAGGGCCGCCGGATCGGACAGATCGAAATCGCTTTCCAGCGGCAGACCATCGGCGGGCATTTCCGGCTCGGTTTCGTCCAGTGGCACGAGATATTCGTCCCATACCCGGTGAATGCGCGGGCGGATCGTGCGGGCCGCGTATTCCGATTTGTCGGATGCCACGTCGACCGGAACAACGACCTCGGTCTCTACCTGCACGACCGGGCAGGTGGCCGCCTCTGCCAGTGCCGTGCGCCATTCCCGTTGTGCCGGTATATAACTGCGGTCGCAGATCACGGCGGCGGCTTTGTGCGACAGTTCCAGGGCAACGTCGCCCGGCATGCCGCGGCGCAGGACAAAGGCGATCCCGCGCGCCTGAAATTCGGCGGCGCAATCGGCAAGGCCGTCGAGCATGAAGGCGTAATGCCGTTCATTGGCTTCGGGGTAGCCGTCCATCAGACCGAAACAGACAACCACCGGGAGGCCGTATTTATTAGCGCCGCGGATCGCCATTTCCAGTGCCGCGTTGCCGCGGGCGCGTTGCGATTCCTGCATCCAGTATAGCACGTAGGCGCCGTCGGCGCGGCGCTCATGGTCGTTCAGGTTCTGGATGCGGGTATTCTGGATCAAGGCGGTTTCTCTGATATCGATAGGTGGTGTCGTTACGTGGCGGGATACCGTGCGGATCAGCCTAGGGTCAGGGTAGCCTTGAGGCCGGGCCGGTTGTCTTCGAGCCGGACCTCACCACCATGAAGCTGGGCGACTGCCTTTACGAGGCTGAGGCCGAGCCCGCTGCCCGGTGCGTTCCGGCTTTCTTCGAGCCGGTGAAACCGGCGAAATACATCATTTCGCGCCTCTTTCGGCACGCCGGGGCCGGTATCCGACACGGTAATCGATCTGCCGGTGGCGTGCAGGGTCACCGATCCCCCTGCAGGCGTATACTTGATCGCGTTATCGGCAAGGTTTGCAACGGACTGAAACAGCAGGTCGCGGTCGGCAGACACGGTCTCGGCGGCTTCCACATGGGCGGAAAAATTCAGACCTTTCTCCTGCGCCACGGGCTCGTATAGCTCGGCGACGTCGCTCAGTACCGCGGCCAGATCAACCGTTGCAAAATTGTCCCGCCGTCCGCCCGCCTCAATCTGGGCGATCCGCAGCAAAGCGTTGAACATCGATAACAGGGTGTCGGCCTCGGCGATTGCGGCATCGATCCGCTGCGTGCGATCGCCTGCCGCCAATGTAGGGTCGTCCAGGTCCTCCAGCCGTCCGCGTAGACGCGTCAGCGGGGTGCGCAGGTCGTGGGCGATGTTGTCAGATACATGGCCTAGTCCCTCCATCAGCCCCTGGATCCGGTCGAGCATGGCGTTGAGATTGCCGGCAAGCTGATCGAATTCATCGCCCGTGCCCCCTGCCGGAATGCGGCGGTCCAGATCGCCGCTCATGATGTCGCGGCTGGTTTGGTTGATGGCATCGATTCGCCGTGCGGTACTGCGGCTCATGGCGATGCCGCCGGCGAAGGCAAGGGCCAGAGTGATAGCAATCCCCCAGATCATCGCGTTCACGATCATGCGCCGGGTGCGTTCCAGTTCGCGGACTTCGCGGCCCACCAGTAGGTTCAACCCGCCCTGCAGCACGAAGCGCTTTGCACGCGCGAGGTGCGGTCTACCGTCGGGATCGGCACGGTCGACCAGCTCGAACGTGATCCAGCCGCCTGTATCGGGTTCGACGGTTGGCCAGCTGTCAAGGTTGCCGACAAGGGGACGCCGGAGCGGGTCGGTCAACAGATAGACGGTCCGGCCGCCGGGATCCTTGCGGATGCGCTCGCCGATAATAGCGGCAATGCCCGGCGTGCCGCGGCGTTCATATTGTTCGGCCAGGCCCGTGATGTCGGCCTGGATCGTCTCATCCATCTGTTCTGACAACACACCCACGGTCGCCCAGTACAGAAAACCCAGCAGCACCGCGACCGAGCCGCCGAAGATCAGCATATACAGCAGCGCCAGCCGGAACGTCGCGCTTCGCAAGAGGCGGGCGGTTTTCACTTATCTGCTTCGCGCAATACGTATCCGGCGCCGCGCACCGTCTGGATAAGGGGCGTGTCGAAATCCTTGTCGACCTTCTGGCGCAACCGGCTGACATGGACGTCGATGACATTGGTCTGCGGATCGAAATGATAATCCCACACGTCTTCGAGCAGCATGGTGCGGGTGACGACACTGCCGGCATTGCGCATCAGGCATTCGAGCAGCCGGAATTCGCGCGGCTGCAGATCGATTGATGTGCCGGCCCGGCTGACCGAACGTGACAGCAGGTCCATCTCCAGATCGGCGACCGACAGTTTCGTCTCCGCCGGCTCGCCCTTGGCCGATGCGCGCCGTGTCAGCGCCTCAAGTCGGGCGAGCAGTTCGGCGGCGGCAAACGGTTTGGTCAGGTAATCGTCGCCACCGGCCTTGAGGCCCTTTACCTTGTCGTCGACATCGCCCAGCGCGCTCAGGATCAGCGCCGGGGTCTGGTCTTCGGATGCCCGCAACGTGCGAATGATCGTCAACCCGTCGGGGCCGGGCAGCATGCGGTCGACCACCAGCACATCGAAATTCTCGGTGGTTGCCATCACCAGTCCATCCTTGCCGTTATCGGCATGGGACGGATTGTGGCCGGCCTCCGCCAGCGCCTTCACGATATAGATGGCGACATCGGCATCGTCTTCAATAACCAGAACGCGCATGGATCGACTGATTTCCCAGTTGTTCACAAGATATGTATGGGCCAAGTGGCGGGTTTCGCAAGCCTGGGCCGATTAAACTTTTTTAATGTTCGCCGCTATACGTAGTGCAGCGATCCCGTCGAAGAGGCCCGGTTGGCGATAAATGCCAGGTAGATTGAAGCGATTACGCAGGTAAGTGTGCAGAATGCGGAGATATGGAGCCACGCCGGCAGCGATATCCGCAGGAAGTAGTCGAACTGGGTGAAGTGGTAGAGAAACCGGATGTTGCTCGCGCCGAGCCCGTTACCGATGATGATCGAGAGTGCTGCGCTGACGCAGCCGATGATGGTGCCTACGATCAGCAGCATCCGGGCGACTTGCCCACGGCTGATGCCGATCGATTTCAGCACGGCGAATTCGCGGTGGCGGGCGCGGACCTGTATCAGCGTCGTCTTGCCCGAACCGCTGGGTACCATGATCGCCACCATTTCGCCTGGCGCGATATTGAGCGAGAGGCCCTGCAGCACCGGAATACTGTCCTTACCAAGATGGTAGGATTTCCGAAGGTCGGACACTCAAAGCGCCGGGGCGGTATCTGCCGTCGAGGGGAGCGGGGCGTTTGTCATGAAGTCTCTTCGGGAATGTTCTTGGCAATGAGGACATTCTCGATATAGGTCAGCAGGTCCGTATTGTCCTGATTTTGCAGCGTGGTCCGGACACGCACAATGCTACGATCTGGTTTTGAACGGGACTCCCGCTTTTCCAGTACTTCGAGCCGGACGCTGATCCGGTCGCCCGCCCGGACCGGCTTGAGATAGCGCAGTTCGTCAGAGCCGAGCGACACCATTACGCCAGGCGGGATACCTTTCCTGTGAAGCAGTATCTGTTTGATCTCCATGGTGTACTCACCCGAGGCGATCAGTCCGCCATGGATGGATTTTGCAGCCTGTTCGCGGTCGACATGAAAAGGGAAACGGGTCCTATTTCTCGGCGAAGGCAACCATTTCGGCCTCATCCACGACGTAGTCGCCGATAGTATCGGCGTCGCCCGCTGTCATGTCTTCGGACCAGCCATATACCATCGCGTTGTGTCCTGTCTTGCCGCCGTCTTGCCGCCGACCTGTCACCGACCTGTCTGGGCCGATTTCACCCGCCGGGATCATCGCCGCCCGGCAAGCCGAATGTAAGCATTTGCCGCCTGACAGGTCTATATTGCGTCCCCATGAGATTGACACCGATAAACCGCGATACCTTGACCAGAGCGCTTGCCGGGTTTGAATCCTACTTCGCCCTCGCCACCCCGGCGCGGGCGGCGTTCGATCTGATTGCGGGCAGCCGTGCAGCATTCGATGCGCCCTATGACACACCGGCGCATCGGCAGGCGGCGCTCGATCTTGTCATGTCATTCGGCGTTCCGGTCATTCACGAAAAGCCGTCGACGGCGTTCAGCTGGGACGGCCACGCGATCCGCACGCAGAGCGAGGCCTCCGTCCTGGTCCATGAGCTTGCCCACTGGCAGATCGCGCCGCCCGACCGGCGCCACCTGCCGGATTTTGGTCTGGGTGCCGGGCCTGAAACTGGCTGCGTGGCCGATGCAGACGCCGCGCGCTATGCGAGCGACACGGTCAAAGAGCATGAAGAGCTGATGGCGTCGTTGCTCGGCATCCTGTGGGAGGCGGTGCTCGGTCAGCCGGCCATTCACGCTTTTGTCGAACAGAACTGGCTGGAGGCCTGGAAGCGCCCGGCGGCGGGCGAACAGTTCCGCCGCACTGTCGATGACCTGGTGTCGCGCGGGCTGATCGGTGTGGACGGGATGCCCTATCCGGGCAGCGCGGCGACGGCGGAGATCTCGATCAGGAATTCCGGCCAGGCGAGCGCCGATACCTCGACAATTGCGGATGCCGGGCCGTCGGCCGGGAAATAGCGTTCGCGGATGTCGGAAACCAGGCTGAACGCCGCTATGTTCGTGACATAGACCGTCACCTGCGCAAGATCGGCCATGGTCGCGCCATTCGCTTCGACGATGGCCCGGATATTTTCAAGCACCTGCGTTGTCTGGGCCCGGATATCGCCTTCGCCGACCAGCTTGCTCTCCGCGTTCAGAGCGACCTGTCCGGCCACGAAAAGCAGCGGGCCGCTTTTGGTCCGGATACTGTTTGAATAATGGGGCTTCATAGGCGGGGCCACTGTTGCGGGGCTGGTGCCGACGGATTTACTGGTCATTTTTGCGTCCTTCTATCCTGTTTCCTTCCGTCCATTTAACACGATCCGGCGGTGCCGCTCTATTGACTCGCTGCGAGACCGCTCACCATACTGATGGTTAGATTTCTAACGATAATTGGCATGTTGAGCGCCGCCCGTTAGAGTCTGGACTGGGATTTTATTTTGAATGGGAGAGTCACGATGACGACACACAAATATCTTGGCGCGATTGCGGCGCTCGCCGTCGCTGGTTTTGCGACCGCTGCGACCGCACAAAGCGAAATGAAGATCGGCTACGGTACTATCAACGATCCGCAGCACGCGATCGCGCAGGAAATCCAGAAACGGATTGGCGGCAACAAGGAACTAGGCATCAAGGTCAGCATCTTCCCGGCCGGTCAGATCGGGAAAATTCCGCGGATGATCGAAGGTCTCCAGTTCGGCACGCTCGAAGCGTTGATCACGCCGCCGGGCTTCCTCGTCGGGATTAATCCCGCCTTCCAGGTGCCGGATGCCCCGGGTCTGTTCACCGATATCAACCACGCGTTTAAATCGCTGAATGATCCGGCGTTCTTCAAACCGTATTCCAAGCTCGCTTCGGCGCGCGGCATCACCATGGCATCGATGTATGTCTACGGGCCGACTTCATTCGCCAGCAAGAAACCGATCCGCACCTTGGCGGACTTCAAGGGCCGCAAGATTCGTGTGCTCGCCACCAAGATGGAAAGCACCCTGGTCCGCAAGTTCGGCGCCGCCGGTGTGCCGATCCCCTATACCGAAGTGCTGCCGGCGTTGCAGCGCGGCACGGTCGACGCGGTGCGCAGCTCGATCATCGTCATGGGCGGATCGAAGTTCTTCACGGTCACCAAGTCGATCACCGTTGTCGAAAGCGGGATGATTCCCAGCGTCGTGATGGTGAGCGACATCTGGCTCAAAAAACTGTCGGCGAAACAGCGTGACGCTGTCACGTCCGAGCTTGCCGCCATGAGTCAGTGGAACAACGACACCGCTGCTGCTTTCGGCAAGAAAGCCGAAAAACTATGGAAGGATAACGGCGCCGAAGTGATCCGCCTGTCCTCCGCCGATCAGAAAGCGTTCATGGACACCGTGCGTCCGCTGGGCGACGAATTCCTCGGTAAGCACAAGAACGAAGGCGTGCGCAAGATTTACGGCCTGCTCAAGGACGCGGCCAAGCGCAACATGTAAATCGCGCTTTTTAGCGAATGCGAAAATCAGGGGTGGCTTCGGCCGCCCCTTTTTTTATGGGAGGTTCTTGTCGGGGGTATTAATCGGCGGGACGTTTGCGGGCGGGTGCACGGCTGAATTCGTTATTGGCATCGACCAGTTCGCCCATCAATGACATGAGCTGATCGCGTTTTTCCGCCGAGAGCGGCGCCATCAGCCGGGCTTGCGCGCTGAGCGATGCGTGTTCCATATCGCGGGCGATCCGGTCGCCCTCTTGGGTCAGATTGGCGACCCGCATCCGGCGGTCCTGTTTCCCCGCTTCGCGTTTGACCAGGCCGCGCTCCGCCAGCCGCGCGAGCACGTCGGAGATATTTGTGCGATCGATTCCGGCATCATTGGCAAGCGTGACCTGATCCGCGCCGGGATTGTTGAGTAGGGCGGTCATCACCGCATACTGCACCGGCGTGGTGGCGTAATCGCTGCATTCGTCCAGAAAGATAGCGACATGGATCTGATGCAGCCGACGGACAAGATAGCCGGGGCGTTCCCACAGGCTCGTTAATGAGCCGCCAGATCCGGTGCTCGTTGAAGAGCCGCCGGTTTTAGGTTTGGTTTCTGTCATGGCGAAACCATATCGGCTGGGCAGTCCGCAGTATACTGAGATTTGTTGAATCCGGTTGTGAACAGGAATTAACGGGGTATACTGATGAAATATGCGGCGCCGGGCGGCCGTGGTAAAATCTAGACAGACGTGGTCGGAAGCAGTCAGACGTGGACAGACATATACCGTCGTGGGAGAAAAAAGATGTTCCTGAAAAATGCCTGGTACGTAGCCGCCTGGTCGAAAGACGTCGGGCGCGAACTCCTGGGGCGCGTTCTTCTGAACGAATATGTCGTGCTCTACCGCAAGGAAGACGGCACGCCGGTCGCCCTTGAAAACCGCTGTCCGCATCGCAACCTGCCGCTCTCCGAAGGCCGGTTGATCGGCGACGAGATCGAATGCGGCTATCACGGCATGGTCTATGACTGTTCCGGCAGTTGCACCCATCTGCCGGGCTCGCCTACGCCGCCGGACTGGGCGACAGTGCGCACCTATCCGGTCGCCGAACGCCATGGCTGGGTATTCTACTGGCCGGGCGACCCCGCGCTTGCCGATGAAGCGACCATCCCCGCATACCCGAAGCACAACCTGGATGAAGACTGGATCCGCGCGCAGGGCCAGACATACGTGAAGGCCGGATACCGCCTCGTGCTCGACAACCTGCTGGACCTGTCGCACCTGACCTATGTGCATGGCTCGACCACCGGCAATCGCGCGGTCGCGGAAGCCGCCAACCTGTCGGTCGATCTGGAAGACGACAACGTGCGGGTGACGCGCTGGATGGAAGATATCGAACCGGCGCTCGCGTTTCGTGAATATGCCGGGTACGAGACCAATATCGACCGCTGGCAGATGAGCCAGTTCCTGCCGCCTGCCTATATCAATATCAATAACGGCTCGGTCGATGCCGGGGTCGGTGCCGATACCGACACGCGCAATAACGATCAGGGTAAGTGGGGCTTCGTCGTCTATCACGCGATGACGCCCGAGACCGAGACCACGACGCACCAGTTCTGGACCGTCGCCGGGCACAGGGACATGGTGCCGGATCACATGCGCGGCCTGTTCGTCGAACAGATGGACGGCGTGCTCAAAGAGGATCTCGATATTTACGAGGCCCAGCAGCGCGCCATCGATATGGACCCGCAATCCCCCAGCCGCGATGCGAACCCGCGTGGCACGATCCCGGCCGATGAAGGCCTGCTGGCCATGCGCCGTGTTCTGCGCCGCCTGTACGGGGATGAGCAGAAAACCGACGGCGTCGCGGCGGCGTAGATACGAGAGCCGCCACGGCTTCATTGGGTTTTAATAGTATTATTCCCCCGCCCTTGTGGCGGGGACCCAGGGCGGACAAAAGGCGCGTTGTCAAAAATGGGCCCCCGCCACAAGGGCGGGGGAATAGAATTTTATTGAGGCGTCATCCCGGCTTTCGCGGGGATGACGGTCTTACTTTAAGACCGCTGCCGACGCCGCCGGGCGAACCCGATCCCGGCCACACCCAGCCCGAACAGCGCGATCGTGCCGGGTTCCGGCACGCCGACGACGGTCTGGGCATTCACCGTCAGCGTCAGGCCGCTTTCGCCGTAATGCAGGGTGAAAAACTTGCCGGTGGCGAAGTTAAGCCCGTTCACGGTCGCGAACGCGCCCGAAAAACTGTCCCATTCAACGATAGTGAAGCTGTCGCCGTCCATTGCCGAGGCCGCATACCCGGCATCGACCGTCAGGTCGAGAATACCGTCCAGCGCCGCGATGCCGCTGATGTCGAGCACGTCACAGGAAAGCAGGGAGTCTATTTCCATCGCCAGCGTGCCGCCGGACCCTTGCGTGTAATTGCCGTCGACCGTCAGCGTGTCCGGCGAATTACCGGGGCCGACCGTGCCGCCGGTATTGTTCACGTGACTACGCACCGTTCCGGATCCCTGCAGCGTACTGTCCGTGATTGTCACGCCGGACTGGACCATCAGGCCGTTCATAACCAGCGTGCCGCCGTTCAGAGATGTGGAACCGGTGCCGTTGAGCGTGCCGCCGGCACTTACCTGGACCGTCCCGCCGTTAAGGGTGTTGATGAGGCTGTTGGTGAACTGCCCGCCGGCGTGCACCGTCAGGGCGCCGTCGTTGTGAGTGTAAAAGAAGTCGTTCAGCAGTATCGCGCCGTTATTGATATTCGTCGTGCTGCCGTTGTGGTTGTAATTGCCAATATTATTGAAAGTGTTCGAATTGACGAAGAAACCACTTCCAATATCTGTGTTGCCGGATGTCTGGGAAAAATTATCCGTGTTCAGGCTCTGCGTAGTGCCCAGCAGGAGGCGATTACCGCCGGTTATGGAGAACGTGTCGCTATTCAGAAGCTGACCGGCACTTGTTGTTTGCATCAGGCCTGCTGAGTGCGTGAATGATCCTTTGTTTTCGAATTTGTTCGTGTTTGCGATGAAAAATTGACCACCTGAATTCGAGAAATCACCGGGGCTATCGTTCAGGACCTCGCTGTTGTTGCGCAGGGTCAGGGTCCCGGACAGTTGCAGGATACCCGTGTTGTCCATCCCGCCGGAATCTTCTATTTGGTGCTGACCGGCGCCGAGGTCCATGCGCCCGCTGGGATTGGTGAGATTGCGGAGAAATCCGTTGCCACTCACGCTGATCCGGTCAATTGCCAGAGTGCTTGATCCGGCATTTGTGAACACGCCACTGCCGCTGACCGCGAGGTGGGCGACAGGTGCTGCTGTCGAAGCCCGCGGTGCCCGCGCCGACCGAACCAGATATACCGTTAAGCCGCAGAGTGCCGGTGTTTGATCCGTTCGTACCCATGAATAATGACTGTGATGAGTGGGGCTTGATGCCACCGATGGAAAAGTCATTCACGGTGACAATCATCCCGGTAGTAAGCCGAGCGTCTTCCCCCACTGTGTCGGGTGTATTCCCGCCCAACCCAGTTACCTGGATCAAACCAATCGCTTCGGGTGGGGTTTGAGGTAATGAGTACCCCCGCCGCCGCACTCTGCGCCGTCAAAATGCTTGCTGTCGCAACCGCAATGGCCGCGAAACGCGTAAATCCTGTGGTCATGTGCCTGTCCCTGAGTGTCTTTTGCCAAACCCCGGTCTCCGGTTTTCTGACCGGATGACCGCCGTTTGAAAGGTCTTGCAAGAATCGTGCCTTTTTTGACTTGTATTGTATTTCAACAGCTTGGCGAGGCGGAGTGGTTGGTTAAGGCTGTAGTTGTAAGAAATTCCGACGGTTTTGGTGCGGTTAACGGCGGAAAAGCAATGCTGCTCCGGGAAGAATAAAAACGGCGGCACGTGTTTCTGTTTTGTTCTTATGCATGATACCCTGTCGGATCATTGAAACTGCACAAAACCGCCTCATCGGCAAGGGAGGTGTTTGTCCTGTAGGCCTGAATCCCGCCATTGGGGTCAGGTGGCAGGGGGCAGGGGACGTGCGATCGTGGATTTCACCGGTCAACCCGGTCCCGACCCTTCGGATGTATGGGGTTGTTTTGCACGTTTTTCGCCGCGGGGCGTTTTCCAGGGAAAAGCCCCTGTTTTAGGAAAAAATCCTGCTTTAGGAGAAAGCGCATGCGAAACCGTCCGCGGGCGCCTGCGACCGGTTGCGCAATTGCCGGGCAGGATAAAACGCCGCAGTATGATTTCCGAAACCGAACGGGACACACATCATGATCCACAAAACACAGATCGGTATCGTCGGCGCCGGGCCGTCCGGGCTGCTGCTGTCACGCCTGCTGGCACTACAGGGGATTGATAGCATCGTCGTCGAGCGCCAGAGCCGGGCATACGTCGAAGGGCGTATCCGCGCCGGTGTGCTCGAACAGGGCACCATGGACCTGCTGGATGAGGCCCAGGTCGGTGAGCGGATGCATGAAGAAGGGCTGCTCCATGGCGGGGTCGAGCTGTGTTTCAACGGTGAGCGCCATGCAATTGATTTTCTGAAACTGACCGGCGGCAAGACCGTCATGGTCTATGGCCAGACCGAGGTGACAAAGGACCTGAACAACGCGCTTCATGCCGCCGGCGCGCAGATTGTGTACGAGGCCGAGGACGTCACGGTAAACGATTTCGATACCGACCAGCCGTCGATCCGCTACAGCAGAGACGGCGAGGCGCATGAAATTCAATGCGATTTTCTCGCCGGGTGCGACGGTTTTCACGGCGTGTCCCGCAGCAGCATTCCCGATGATCGTATCAACCTGTTCGAACGCGTCTATCCGTTTGCGTGGCTCGGCATCCTTGTCGAAACGCCGCCGGTCTCGGACGAGCTGGTCTATGCCAATACCGATCACGGATTCGCGTTGTACAGCATGCGGTCAATGACATTGAGCAGGTTCTATCTCCAGTGCGCACCGGATGAAGACATCAACGAATGGTCGGATAACCGTATCTGGGACGAGCTGGCCTACCGGCTGGATGATGAAGGCGCGAAAAACCTGGTGCCCGCACCGTTGCTGGAAAAAGGCATCACGCCGATGCGCAGCTTCGTCGCCGAGCCCATGCGGTTCGGCAACATGTTCCTGGTCGGCGACGCCGCCCATATCGTGCCGCCAACCGGTGCGAAAGGGATGAACCTTGCCGTCGGCGACGTGCGCTACCTGTGGCGTGCGCTGATGGATCATTACAAGAAGGGCGATGACAGTCGGCTGGAGCGCTATTCCGAAACCTGCCTGCGCCGGGTCTGGAAGGCGCAGCGGTTCTCGTGGTGGCTGACAACCCTGATGCACCGTTTTCCGGAATCCAGCCCGTTCGAGCGCCGCACCCAGCTCGCCGAGCTTGATTTCGTGACCAGCACCGAGGCCGGCGCGCGGGCCCTTGCCGAGAATTATGTCGGGTTGCCATTTGACGATTGACGGGCGTACGGAATAAAGGGAGTATACTCCCTAATTATCACCCACGAACGGGATCGGCAATCAGATGACCACAACCATTCAGTCACCGCCCTGGCGCGTCGGCGTCGATGTCGGCGGCACGTTTACCGATCTTGTCATCGCCGATAGCAACGGCCGTACCGATGTTTTTAAGGTGCCGTCGGTGCCCGCTGATCCCGGCGAAGGCGTGATCTCGGCGCTGAACACCGCCTGTGCCGCGCTCGACCAGACCATGGAAAAATTTCTCGGCGATTGTCAGTTTTTCCTGCATGGCTCCACGGTCGCGACCAACACCCTGCTTGAAGGCAAGGGCGCGCGGGTCGGTCTGCTGACCACAAAGGGCTTTCGCGACAGCCTCGAAGCGCGCCGCGGCCTGCGCAAGGATCCCTGGGATCACCGCACGCCCTATCCGCCGGTGCTGGTGCCGCGCTATCTGCGTCTGCCCGTTGCCGGGCGTATTGCGGCCGACGGGTCTGAAGTCGAAGCGCTCAATCTCGATGACGTTCGCGCCGCCTGTAAAATCTTTGCCGAGAACGACGTCGAATCCATCGCCGTCAGCCTGCTCAACAGCTTCGTCAATACGGCCCATGAAGACGCGGTCGCCGAGGTTCTGCGCGAAGAAAATATCTGCGAATGGATTTCGGTGTCGTCCGACATCGTGCCGGTTATGGGCGAATATGAACGCACATCGACCACGGCGGTGAACGCCTATGTGATGCCGCGTGTAGCATCGTACCTCACGGCGCTGCAGCAGAAGCTAATCGACATGGGGCTGAAGACCAAGCTGCTGATGCTGCAGAGCAATGGCGGGGCGGCCTCTCTCGACCAGTTGATCCGCCAGCCGGTAAACCTGCTGCTGTCGGGTCCGTCCGCCGGTGTCGGCGCAATGCAGCACCTCGCCGCCGGGATTGGCGAAGACAATCTGGTCAGTATGGAAATCGGCGGCACCAGTTGCGACGTGATGCTGATGCATGAAGGGCGCGTCGCGATCACCGATGCGCTGTCAGTCAACGATTATGATCTGGTCACGCCGTCGGTCGATATTCACACCGTCGGCGCGGGCGGCGGCACGATTGCGGGCATCGACGCGGCCGGTCTGATGTATGCTGGGCCCGAAGGTGCCGGCGCGCGCCCGGGTCCCGCGGCCTACGGTCATGGCGGGACACGCCCGACCGTGACGGACGCGCATCTGGTGCTGGGGCGGATGCGGCCCGGGCCGTATGCAGGCGGCTCGGTCTCGCTTGATCTGGCAGCGGCCGAGAAAGCCATCGATACCGAGATTGCCAACCCGCTCGGCATTTCGCGGACCGAAGCGGCAGCCGGGCTGATCCGGATTGTTGAACAGAATCTGCTGCACGCGGTCGAGCGCATCAGTATCCAGCGCGGCTACAACCCCGGCCGGTTCATGCTGATCGCCTGCGGTGGCGCCGGGCCGATGCATGGCACGAGTGTCGGGCGCAAGCTCGGCGCGCGCGCAGTCTATATTCCGCGTCAGGCCGGTGCATTCTGCGCCATCGGCATGCAGCACGCCGATGTGCGGCGCGATTTCGTGCATGTCGTGATGCGCGAGCTTGGCGATGACGTCGCGTCCGCTATTGCGGACGGCTACGCCCAGCTTGAGGTGCAGGCGCTGGATGCGCTCGGCGAAGAAGGTTTCACAAAGGACGACACGACATTCGGTTACGAGCTCGACCTGCATTACGAAGGTCAGCAATGGGACGTGCGCGTCTCGCTCGCCCCGGATGCGACGCCGGCTGAAATCCGTGCCGCGTTCGAGCGCGAATACGACCGCCAGTTCGGCCACACCAATCCCGAAAGCCGGATCAACGTCGCCAAGCTGCGGGTTGTCGGTATCGGCAAGCTGCCGCCGTTGCAGTACCCGACCTACGATCCGGTCGACAAACCGGTCGAGCCCATCGATTCCCGCCCGGTCTATGCGGAATCGGTCGGCGAATTCCTCGACACGCCGATTTATCGCGGTGCCGATCTGCATCACGGTCAGACCTTCGCCGGTCCCGCCATTATCGAGGAGGCGACGACCACCATCCTGGTCGGGCCGGGCGACCTGGTGTCGATCGACGCGTTGAACAATTACACTATCAACTTCGAGACGAAGGACTGATCAGATGGCTCAGCAAGCAGACACAGGCACGCTCGATCCCGTCATCCTCGCGTTGACGCAGAACCGCCTCGATCATATCTCCCACCAGATGGGCTGGGTGATGGTGCGCACGGCGCGTAGTCCGATCTTCAGCCAGGCGCATGACTTTTCCTGCTTCATCGCAGGCCCGACCGGCGAGGTCGTCAGCCAGGCCGACGGCATCCCGATCCATACCGGCAGCGGCGGGTTCGGCGTCCGCGCCATCCTGCGCGATTTCGGCGATGAGCTGGCCGAGGGCGATGTCTATCTGTTGAACGACCCGTGGGAAGCCGGCGGCAACCATCTGCCCGACTGGGTCATTGCGCGCCCGGTTTTTGTCGACGGCCAGATGGTCGGTCTGACCTGCAACCGCGCCCATCAATCCGATATCGGTGGCGGTGCCGCCGGGGCCTACAACCCGGTTGCGACCGATGCCTGGTCCGAAGGCGTGCGCCTGCCGGTTCTCAAACTGGTCGAGGGCGGCAAGACCCGCGACGACCTGTGGAAACTGCTGATGCTCAACACCCGCACGCCGCATCTGCTGGATGGCGATCTGCGCGCCATGCTCGGCTCCACCCGGATCGGGATGGAACGCGTTGCGGCCCTGGTCGAAGAGCTCGGCATCAATGAGGCGATGGGCTATTTCACCGGCGTGCTCAACCATGCTGACCGCTCGGTCCGTGCCGAGATCGCGAAACTGCCTGACGGGGTTTACGAGGCGGAAGACCGCTCCGACAATGACTGTTTCGAGATCCGCGATGTGACAGTCCGGGTTAAGCTGACCATCGCCGGCGATCAGATGACGGTCGATTTCACCGGCACCGATGAGCAGATTCTCGGGTTCAAGAACTCGTCCCTCGGCAATACGTATTCGGCGATCTTTACAGCACTTGCGTCGTTCCTCGATCCGCATCTGCCGCATAACGAAGGCGCTTTCCGCTGCGTCGATGTGATCGCGCCGGAAGGCACGATCATCAATGCCCATGAAGGTGCGGCGACCACGATGTGTACCGTGTTCTTCGCGCATGAGATCATTCATGCCGTGTGGAAGGCGCTGGCGCAGGCCGACCCCGACCGCGGCTGTGCGGGCTGGGCCAAGAACGTCTTCGGCATTTCCGTCGGCAAGGAAGAAAGCGGCCACCCGTACGTGTTCTATCATGGTGCGGCTGCCGCCGGTTCCGGCGCGGTCGACGGGCGCGACGGCTTCAACCAGATCGGCCATGTCTGCACGCTCGGCGGGCTGACGATGCCCAATGTCGAAGTCTATGAGCAGCTTTACCCGGTGATGTTCCACCGCCAGGAATTCCGCATCGATGCGGCGGGTGCGGGAAAATACCGGGGCGGCAGCGGCTGCGATTACGAGGTCGATATCCTCACGCCCGCGGTCCATTCGTTCCGCGGCGAAGGGCTCAACTACGAAACCGGTTACGGCATCAACGGCGGCGGCGATGGCGCCTGCGGGAACATGCATCTGCGTCATGGCAACGGCGAGACCGAGGATGCGCCCAAATACGGGCTGCGGCGGACCGACAACGTGCGTTTCGTGACCCAGTCGCCCGGCGGCGGCGGATACGGCCCGGCGCTGGAGCGTGCCCCTGAGCATGTCCTGCGCGACTGGCGCGACGAGATTATCTCCGAAGCCACCATGCATGATGTGTATGGAGTCGTTGCGGCGAAGGGCGGCAAAAGCGTCGATGCGGATGCGACGGCAACGCTGCGCGGCACCATGATGGCCGCCGAATAGAGGGCGGGAAGAGAGGATTTAATACGTAGTATACTGCACATTTTAACTGGAAATTGCCGCATTTTGACGGCAGAATACAGGTCTATCGGAAGCGAGTTCGCCGTCATTGCGGTGCCGATAACCAGATAACGAGGAGAAGTAAGACATGGCCGATATGAAATTGGACTTCTGCGGCGTTCCGTTCAAAAACCCGGTGGTCATCGCATCGCTGGAAACGACGAACAGCCCGGACCTGATGAAACAGGCATTCGATTACGGCGCATCGGGCGCGATCATCAAGACGCTGACCGATATCGACGACATGGCCGTCCTTACCATGAATTCGAAATACGCGATCATGAACGATCGCGGCGACATCATTAAGGGCAAGGTGCCGCGCGACTTTAAATTCTACAGCCGGTCCGGCTATTCCAGCACCTATTACAAGGACTGGATCCCCTACCTGAAGGAAGTCGGCGCCTATGCGCGCGAACGCGATGCCCATCTGATCGGCAGCGCCGGTGCGAAGGACGTCCAGGGCTGGATCGATATCTGCCGCACGATCGAGGATTGCGGCCTGCCGATGGTCGAACTCAATTTCGGCTGCCCGCATCCGGCGCTGATGCCCGGCGTGCATGGCGGCTCGATGATCGGCCAGAATCCGGAAGTTGCCGCGGACGTCACCCGGGCTGTCTGCGAAGCGGTCGATATTCCCGTCGTCATCAAACTGACACCCGATCAGTCGCGGCCGGTTGACGTTGCGCGCGCGGTCAAAGAAGCCGGCGCTGCGGCGGTCACCGCGACTAACCGCTATACCGGTTTTGCGGTCGATATCGACACCGCGGAGCCGCGTCTCGGTGGCACTGCCGGTATCGGTGGCACGTGGACCAAGCCGCTCAGCCTGCGCTATGTCCATAACATCTACAAAGAGGTCGGCATTCCGATCGCCGGCTCCAACGGCGTGTTCGATCACCGCGATGTCGTCGAGTTCATCATGACCGGTGCCGACATCGTCGAAGTCGGCTCGGTGCTGATGGTCAAGGGCATGAAATGGCTGCCCAACATCATCCGCGGGCTTGAGCGTTTCATGGACGAGCATGAGTACAAGGACATCGCATCGATGCGCGGCATCGCCTCGGATGCGGCAGCGACCGACTATTCCGACCAGTTCGCCAAAAGCCGCGAGACCGCCGAGGTGAATGCCGAGACCTGTCAGAACCCGACCTGCAATGTCTGCGTTCAGATGTGCTTCTACGAAGCGCTGTCGCAGGATCCAGCCGGCAAGATCAACGTGCATAACGACAAGTGCATCGGCTGCGAGCTGTGCATGGATATCTGCCCGTTCGATTCCATCAAGATGGTGCCGACGAGCGATGCCGATTACGCCGACGGGCATTTCAAGATCAAGGACGATATCTACGAACCCGCCGACGCCAAGTTCGCGACCAAGCGCAACAACGTGGAAACGATCGAAGCTGACGCGCCGAAAATCGCTGCTGAGTAGGTTTCCTGTCGATTGAGATGTGAAAGGGGCGGGCCGGTTGGTCCGCTCTTTTTTACTCCTCGTCCCGGGTCTTCAGCCGCGCCCGGCCGGAATCGTTATTGTCGAGCATGACCCTCTGCAGCAGGTTGGTCAGCCGCTCTCGGTCGCGCTTGCTGAGGCTGCCGGTGAAGCGGTCCTGAGCGCGTTCCATGGCGCCGTGAGCGTCTTCCACGAACCGGCACCCCGCCTCGCTAATGGCATTCAGCATGGCGCGCCGGTCGGTCTCGCTCGGGATGCGTTCGACGAAGCCGCGGCGTTCGAGCCGGCGCAGCACATCGGCGGCATTATTGCGGTCGATCCCGACTTCGGCGGCGACAGATACCTGGTCGAGCGCCTGGCCGCGATAGAGTACGCTGAGCACGGCATACTGAACCGGCGTGACGTCGAAATCACCGCATTCTTCCAGAAACACAGCGACATGAAGCTGGTGCAGCCGGCGGATCAGGAATCCAGGCCGTGCCCATAAATCGGTATAGGGAATGTCTCCCGGCTGGTCGCCGTCATGGGCCATCGTGGTCTTTCCGCTGCCATCATCTGCTTTCCGCAGAACGCCTCACCGTTCTACACCACCGGATAGGAAGACCATAGCCGTCGTGAGTCGGCGATCCGTACCGGGGCGACACCGGGGCGACAAACGCCCATTTGATCCCTAATATTCAACCTTCAAAATCAATAAACGGGGCGGGCGCGATGGAATTCGGAATCAGTTTTTTCCCCAATGTGGGCGAAGCCGAAAAATCGGGATGGGATTACTGGAACGAAGCGCTGAGCCTTGTCGATCTGTGCGACTCGCTGGGCTACACCCATGTCCGCACGGTCGAGCATTACTTTCACGCTTACGGCGGTTACAGCCCGAACCCGATTGTGTTTCTGTCGGCCGCGTCGCAGCGCACGAAGCACGCGCGCCTGGTGACTGGTGCCGTACTGCCCGCGTTCAACAATCCGCTCAAACTCGCGGGCGAGATCGCGATGCTGGATGCGATTTCCGGCGGCCGCGCCGATATCGGTATGGCGCGCGCCTTTCTGCCCCATGAGTTCAGGCGGTTTGGCGTCAGCCTGGACGAAAGCCGGGATCGGTATGATGAAGGTGTCGCACAGATCTGCGCATTGCTATCGAGCGAAAACATCTCAATGGAAGGGAAGTTCCACAGCTTCAAAGATGTAACCTCGCTGCCGCGCCCGACGCAGCAGCCGCATCCGCCGATCTGGGTTGCCGCGCTGCAGAGCGTCGAGAGCTTCGAGTTCGCGGGGCGCAACGGGTTCAACTGCATGGCGAACCCCATCGGTGGCGCCAAGCTGCACGAATTGCTCGGCATCTATCACGAAGAATGGGCGAAAGCGGGCCATCCGGGCAGGGGCAAGGTCGCGCTCGCCTTCATGATGTATTGCGCGCCGACGACCGAACGGGCAATCGATGAGGCTGGCCCGGATGTGAAGGCATATTTCGAGACCCTGACCGATGCCGCGTCGGATTGGGGCAGCGGGGCAAGCTCAAAAGATTATCCCGGCTATGAAAAGATGATCGAGGTTCTGTCGAAAGAGGACGTGCACACCCAGCGTGAGAAAAGTGCAGCCTTCATTGGCAGCCCCGAAGAGTGCTGTGACATGATCTCGGATTTCCATACGCAGATTGGTGGTTTTGATGTTGCGTCGCTGCAGGTGAATACAAAAATGATGCCGGTCGAGATGGCACGTGCATCGATGGAATTGTTCGGCCGCGAGGTCATTCCGAAATTTTTGAAAACGTAAGGAGAACGTGATGAGTAAGTCAGATTTCCGGCTCGCGCTCGAAGCGGCCGTCGACGAGCGGCACTGCGCCGATCATCCCATGTGGGACATGCTGGCGGCAGGCGATCTCGGCAAGAACGCCTGCATGGGCTGGGCGGTCGAGCACTATCACTGGATATCGAACATGCTGACCGAGGCGACCTTCCAGATATGTTCCAAGGCGCCAGCAGATGTGATCGAGCTGGAGATTGCAAATTTCCATGAGGAAGAAGACCCCGACGAGCCGCACATGGAAATCGTCCTTCAGTTCGCCGAAGCGAACGGAGCGGATCTCGGTGCGGTGCGCCAGGGCGAAGGTCTGCCGACAACGCGGTCCTGGGCCGCGTGGCTGAAACAGGTGGCCCGCGATGCGCCCTGGTATTGCGGTATCGCGGCGATCCGGATCGGGACGGAATCCCAGTCCCCCAGGCTATACAGCCGGGTGTTGCCGTCGTTGCGTGAAAATTACAAATACGACGAAGAAGCCATCAAACATTTCTGGCTGCATTCCGAAGTCGATATCGAACACAGCAACCGGGGATTCGAAGTTCTTGACCGTCACTGCACCACGCCGGAGATGAAAGAAGCCGCGATTCATTTTGCGCGTGAAAGTGCTCGCATGCGCTGGTTCTATTTTGACGGCATTTTCCTGCACTATGAAAAAGGCTACGCGCTGCAGTAGCAAAACTACTTGAACCGCTGCGGCGATCCTTTAGGTTCGTCGCGGATTTCCTTTGCTGGCGGGTAGGCTGCCAGCTTAATTATCACTCTTCAAAGAACAAGCAACAGGGAGATAAAAAATGCGTTTCGTCGCTTTCAAAAAAGACGGCAAGGCCAAGCTCGGCGTCCGTACCGATGCCGGTCTGGTAGATCTGTCCAAGGTCGACAAGACACTGCCGACCGACCTCAAGGAACTTATCGCGAAGGGCAAGGGTGCGATGCAGAAGGCTGGCCGTGCGGCAGCCAAGGCACCGCCGCGCGCGATGGTAAAGGGCCGCGTCAATTACCTGACGCCTATCCAGGAGCCCAATAAGATCATCTGTATCGGGCTGAACTATAAGGATCATGCCGCAGAAGCCGGTTTGAAGATCCCGACCTATCCGGTTGTCTTCACCCGTTTCACCACGTCCTTCGTGGCGCAGGGGCAGCCGATTATCCGGCCGAAACTGTCGAAGCATTTCGATTACGAGGCCGAGCTGGTTGCCGTCATCGGCAAGAAGGCCCGCAACATCAAAAAGAGCGAAGCGCTCGATTACGTTGCCGGCTATTCGGTCGCCAATGAAGGCTCCATCCGCGATTACCAGATGAAATCGTCGCAGTGGGCCATGGGCAAGAACTTCGATGCCACGGGCTCAATCGGGTCGGATTTCGTCACCGCCGACGAACTGCCGGCCGGTGCCAAGGGGCTCAAAATGCAGTGCCGCGTGAACGGCAAGGTGCTGCAGGATTCGAACACCCGCGAAATGATTTTCGATACCAAGACCCTTGTTCACGAATTGGCCAAGGTGTTCACGCTGCTGCCGGGTGATATTATCCTTACCGGTACGCCTGCCGGTGTCGGTTTCGTCCGCAAGCCCGCCATTTTCCTGAAGGACGGCGATACCTGCGAAATCGAGATTGAAAAGATCGGCATTCTGTCGAACCCGGTCAAAAACGAGAAATAACACCGCTCCGACTTGGCCCGACTTGCCCCAACATGGGCGATCACGTTTCAGCCGCCGCGCCTCACCGGAAATTTACTGGTACGGGCGCGGCGGTTTTTTATATTAGGCGTATGAAACAGATGCGCATTCTTCCCGCGGTCGCCCTGGCGCTGACGATGTCGGCCATTGCCGCTGCCCCCGCCGCAAACGCCGGTGACCGCAATGGCGCTGTGGTGTTGAGCTTTTCACGTCGCAGGGCTGCTATTCCGGTCCGCCGGCGGAGAAGTTCCTGGGCGATCTGTCGGAACAGAAAACCGTCATCGCGCTCGAATTCCACGTCGATTACTGGGATAATCTGGTGCATGGCGGGGACGGCAAGTGGAAGGATCCGTTTTCCAATCCGGCCTACACACAGCGACAGCGCACGTATAACCAGCAGATCTGCCGCACCGGGAATATCTATACGCCGCAGATGGTCATTGACGGCAAGCTCGAAGCCGTGGGCTCGCGCCGCCTGCCGGTGCTCTCGGCGATCCGCGAGGCTGAGAAGGGTCTCAAAGAACGCCTCGATGTCGGCGTGACCCTCGCGTCCGGCAAGGTCGAGAAGGTAACGCTTACAGGACCGGTCAAGGCGACGGGCTCGGTCTGGCTTGTCCGGTTTATCAAATAGAAGGAAACCCGGGTGCGCTCGGGCGAGAACAAGGGCAAGGCGCTGCTCAGCCACAATATCGTCACCGGTATGAAAAAAATCGGCAAATGGTCGGGCACGCCCACGGCGATCCCGGTTTCCGGTTTTGAGCTGGCGGATGGCGAGGGTTGCGCGGTGCTGGCACAGGATAACCGCCAGGGGCCTATCCTCGGCGCGGCACAATGCCCGGCGGAGACATCCTGACAGCGGGCAGATGGGTGGGCAGGTGGGCTTAGCTAAACTTCGGCATGACGTGTTCGGAAAACAGGCGCATTGATTTTTCGGCGACGGATGCTTCCATCACATGCGGCATGACATGCAGAGATGCGATATCGAACCCGCCGATCTGGCGGTCGAAATCGGCGATCATGTCGGTGATCTCGGCGGGCGATCCGGCCCAGCAGATTCCGCGTTCCATCTGGCTGTCGAAATCATCGTCCTTCAGCGACGCGATGATCTTGTCATAGCCTTTGTAGTCCTTGGTGCTGGTACCGTTCAGCCAGCCTGAGGCGGCATCCACTAGCTGGTCTAGATAGGCGTTCAGCGGCGGTCGGAACGCGTCCCGTGCGGCCGCGGCGTTTTCATCCGCGCACATCGAAAACGACAGCATGATCTTGCCCTCGCCCGGATGCCCGGCGGATTTCCATTCCTCACGATAGGTGCCGATGAGCTCCGTCATCAATCCACCGCCCATCGGGATACCCATGATGTAATGGCCGTTCCGGCCGGCGAATTCGAACGATGCCTTGCTGCTCAATGCCGCCACCCAGAAGGGCGGGCGCGGTTTCTGGGTCGGGCGGGGCAGGGAGGTGACGTCGGTGAAGCTGTGGAACCTGCCTTCGTGGGTCGCGTTTTCCTCTTCGAGCAACAGCCTGATCTGTTCGACGCCTTCCTCGTAGCGGTCGCGGCTTTCCTCGATATCGATGCCGAATGTTTCGAATTCGTTCGGTAGGAAGGCACGGGCGAAACCGATTTCGAGCCGCCCATTCGAGATCGCATCCAGCATACCGAGTTCACCGGCGAGCTTGAGCGGATTGTTGAACACCGGCAAAACCGCGCCGGTAATCATCTTCGCTTTTGCCGAGCGCTGCGCGGCGGCGGCGAGGAACACGACCGGGTTCGGGCTGTAGCCGCCATAGGGATGAAAGTAATGTTCGACGGTGCGGACATGGGTATAGCCGAACTCATCCATCAGCCCGCACAGATACAGGGCGTCTGCCCAGTAATTCTCCGCCGAGCGCTCTTCCGGCGCACAGCTCGGGAAAAAATTGAGACCGAATTTCATCGTCCTGCTCCAAATTATCGTCCCGCGATCTAGCCACGAAGAACCCCGGAATGCCAGCCCCCGCCGACATCGATCGAGAGAGGTTCCCCGAACAATAAGTTGGTATAATCAGGGTCATTACTCATTCGGAAAGACAGACTACAAATGATAGAGCGTTATCAGTTCTAGGATTCGCCGTGCTGCATGAAAGTGCGGATGGTTCTTGCCGAAAAACGGGAAGACTGAGAGCTATGCCCGGTGACCACGTATAAGTCCGATCACTATCAGCCCGAATATCAGGATAGCCTGGTGCCGACGCTGGTGCATGACGGGCGCCCGGTGATCCAGTCATCGAACATTGCCGAATATCTTGATGAAGTCTTTCCTGATCCACCGTTAAAGCCCGAAGGTCCCGTGTTGCGGGCGCAAATGCGTGAATGGATGAAAGAAGAGGAAGAATTCCTGTTCCGGCTGATCGTCACGCTCAGTTTCAACACCATGATGAAAATGCGGGCTGCTGCTTACGGTATGGATCAGCTTGCGCAATGGTCGCGTCGGCACCCCGATCAGGCGCGGGCGCAGGATTATCTGGAGCGGATAAGTTCGCCGGCAGATCTTGACGCGGTCGCGGCGGCTGAAAAGAAACTCCGCTGGCACATGGAACGTCTCGACAATCAGTTCCGTCAGAGCGGTGGCCCCTGGGTCTGCGGTGGTGTATTTTCGCTGCCAGATATCTGTCTTGCCGGGGTCGTCGACAGGATATAATACCTTGATAGAGAATGGGTGTTCGACGGGCTCGAAAAGCTGACGGAATGGGTCGCAGCAGTTAAGCAACGGCCATCCTACGCGGCAGCAGCGCCAGCCTTTGAAGACCGGATGTGGGGACCATTGAAACCGGTTCCCGCCAACTGACAGACAGACAGACAGACAGACAGACCGACCGACCGACCGAGAGGAAACACGATGAGCGATCTAAATCCCTTCCAGATACAGCAATGGATTTCCGATAACGGCGATAAGCTGAAACCGCCGGTTGGCGGCGAGACGCTGTGGAAGGATTCGAAACTGATGATCACGGTTGTCGGCGGTCCCAACAAGCGCACGGATTATCATATCGACGCATTTGAAGAGTTTTTCTATCAGATCAAGGGCGATATCGTTCTGCGTATCCAGGAAGACGGCAAGGCGCGCGATGTCGAGGTCAAGGAAGGTGATGTATTCATGTTGCCGGCTTACGTGCCGCATGCGCCGATGCGCCCCGCCGGCACGGTCGGCATGATCGCCGAGATAAAGCGCTCGAAGGACGACCCGCTCGATGGGTTTGCGTGGTTCTGCGAGAAGTGCAACCACCAGATTTTCCGCCAGGACGCCTATATCGATATCCTCGAACGCGACATGCCGCCGATCTTCGAAGCTTTTTATGCGGATCCGGCAAACCAGGTCTGCGACAGCTGCGGCCACGAAAATCCCGGCCGGCCCGAGTAATCTGATGTTCGATTTCAGCTTCGGCGATATCAGCGTCACCCGCATCGTCGAGATGGAAATGCCGATGCTGGGCGCGACGGAATTTTTTCCCGACTGGGATCCACGTGCGGTGGAGGCCCATAAAGACTGGATGGTGCCGCGCCATTTCGATCCGGTCAGTGGCAAGGTGGTGGTTAACATCCAGGCCTTTCTGATCCGCACGCCGCACCACACCATTCTGGTCGATACCTGTGTCGGCAATCACAAGCCGCGCAACCGCGATATGTTCAACGATCAGGTTTTCCCGTGGATGGATAATTTCCGCGCCGCGGGTGTGACACCGGAAGATATCGACTTCGTGTTGTGCACTCATATGCATGTCGACCATGTCGGCTGGAATACGAAACTCGAAGACGGCCGCTGGGTGCCGACCTTCCCGAATGCGAAATATATTTTTTCGCGCACCGAGCTCGACTTCTGGATGCAGCAATCCGAGCAGGACCAGTTGACGCGGACGGGCGATTACATCGCCGATAGCGTGATCCCGATTCTAGAGGCAAAGCGAGAACTCATCGTCGATATGGATTATGCGATCGAAGACGGGCTGACGCTCGAGCCGCTGCCCGGTCATACGCCGGGAATGGTGGGGCTCAACGTGACCTCGGGCAGCGATCAGGCGATCCTGTGCGGCGACATGATGCATCACATGATCCAGTGCCATATCCCAGACTGGAGCACGATTGCCTGCGCCGACCAGACGACCGCGCGCGTGACCCGCAAGGCGTTTCTCGATCGGTACGCCGATCGCGACGTCACGATCATCCCATCGCACTTTCCCAATCCCACCGCCGGCTTCATCGTGCCTGAAGGCGATGCCTTCGCTTTCCGCTACGTCGGCGAGTAGTTAACCGTCATTTAATCAAGTGCTGTCAGCCTGTTAGCGCAGTTCGAGACGATCTTGTCGGCTACTGGACAAGGAATACGGCGTGGCGCAGGCCCTGAAACAATCAGGCGAAGACGAACAGATCACCGAGCCGAAACACTCGTTGAAAAACCGTCTGCACGCGTGGTGGCAAGGATATGAACTCCGTGCGGTTGCGGGTGACGGCTCCACGCCCGGTGGCGCCAATGGTGCCGACGATGCAGCTGATGCCGCCGATACTGGCGACGGGGCCGAAGAGGATGTCCCGGCCTGGTCGCCTGCCCGGCAAGAACCGGTGCAGCTGATCTGGGGCGAGGGATTCGTCTCGCCTGTAACGCCGGAAAGTATCGTCGATCTCGCCCAGCCGTTTGGGCTGACGGCTGAGAACACCATGCTTGAAATTGGCTCAGGTCCCGGTGGCGGTGCCTGTGCGGTGGCAGAAAAAATCGGATCGTATGTAGATGGATTCGACCTGAACCCGGATCTTGCGAAACAGGCGCTTGAAGCCTCCATGCTCAAAGGGCTCGAAGAAAAGGCCGACATCAAAGGCTTCGATCCGGCAACCTTCGAGTTAAAGACCAATTTTTACGATGGCTGTCTGCTTCGGGACACGCTGGTTGCGATTGAGGATAAGGATGCTTTCCTTGAAATCGTGCCTTCGGCGGTTAAACTCGGCAAGCCGATTGTCATTACCGAAAGCTTCATAACGGCGGCAGAGCCGGGCCCGCTTGCGACTGCGGGTATCGACGGCGAACCGGCGATCGTGTTTCCGTGCGAGGTCAGTCTGGTCATCGACAAGCTGGAGGCGTCGAATTTCGACGTGCGGGTAAACGCCGACGAAACCGCGCAGTACACAGCCCTGGCCTGTACGGCCTGGGTTGAGATGGCTGAAAAGATCACGGGCAAAGAGCTCGATGGCGATCTCGCTGATGCCCTCGTGCGCGAAACCGAGCTCTGGGACCGCCGAAACGAGACTTATGTGGCCGGAGAGCTCGAAATGAGGCGGATCGAGGCATTCAAGAAATCAGAGGTGTCGTAGAACCGGCTTTGACAGGGTGTTGAGACGGTGTTGAGCCAGTGTCGGGTCGGCGCCGACAATTCGTTGACAGGACACCGCGCCGCCGTTAAGTTCCGCGCCAATCTGATGAAAAATGCTGCCGACGCGTAAAAGATGCGTTGAAGGAAGAGAAAAATGAAAGTCGTCAATTCGCTCAAATCTGCGAAAAAGCGTGATCGCTTTTGCCGCGTCGTTCGCCGCAAGGGACGTACCTACGTGATCAACAAGCGCAACCCGCGTTTTAAGGCACGTCAGGGCTGATATCCGTCTGAATTTCAGCTTTTTTGGCTGACAGACCGCGCCTTTTCGGCGCGGTTTTCGTTTGTCGGGCACTCGGCTACACTGAGCGACCAGAAAACGGAGCTTTTTCATGCGTATGCCTGATCCAGATCGCGATGTCCTTTCCCGGCGCGGAGAGATCATCGCGGCATTACGCAGGATCGTTCCGGGCGAAGGCGTTATTGCCGAGGAAGAAGAGCTCCGCGCCTATGAATGCGACGGGCTGACCGCCTATCGCCAGCTCCCGATGATCGTTGTGCTACCGGAAACGACGCAGCAGATCTCCGACATTCTCAAATACTGCCATGGCAGCGGGGTCAAGATCGTGCCGCGCGGCGCAGGTACGTCACTGTCGGGCGGGGCGCTGCCGCTCGAAGACGGAATTACGCTAGGTCTCGGCAAGTTCAACCGCATTCTCGACATAGATTACGACAATCGCTGCGTGACCGCGCAGCCCGGTGTCACCAACCTTGCGATCACCCATGCGGTGGAGGCGGATGGTTTCTATTACGCGCCGGACCCGTCGAGCCAGATTGCGTGTTCGATTGGCGGCAATGTGGCGGAAAATTCGGGCGGTGTTCACTGTCTGAAATACGGCCTGACGGCCAATAACCTGCTCGGTATCGAGATGGTGCTGATGGACGGAGAAACCGTCCGACTGGGCGGCAAGCATCTGGATTCAGGTGGCTATGATCTTCTCGGTATCGTGACCGGATCTGAAGGGCTGCTCGGGGTTATCACCGAAGTCACTGTCCGGATGCTGCGCAAACCGGCAACTGCAAGGGCATTGCTGATCGGTTTCCCGTCCAGCGAATCCGCGGGGGACTGCGTTGCCCAGATTATCGGCGCCGGCATTATTCCCGGCGGCATGGAAATGATGGACAAGCCGGCGATCCATGCGGCGGAGGCGTTCGTGAATGCCGGCTATCCGCTCGATGCCGAGGCTCTGCTGATTGTTGAGCTGGATGGCCCCGAGGTGGAGGTCGACGAACTGATCGGCCGGGTAGAGGCGATCGCCCGTGAAAACCAGGCAGATTCGGTGCGTATCAGTACGTCCGAAGCCGAACGCGACAATTTCTGGGCAGGTCGGAAAGCGGCCTTCCCGGCGGTCGGTCGCATCTCGCCGGATTACTACTGCATGGATGGCACAATCCCGCGCCACCGGCTGTCCGAAGTGCTGACGCGGATGACCGAACTTTCAGAACACTATGATCTGCGTGTCGCCAATGTGTTTCATGCCGGAGACGGCAACCTGCACCCGCTGATCCTGTACGATGCCAACAAACCGGGCGAACTGGAAAAGGCGGAGGATTTCGGGTCGGATATATTGAAGCTCTGTGTCGAGGTTGGTGGCGTGCTGACCGGCGAACACGGTGTCGGCGTCGAAAAACGCGATCTGATGGGCGAGATGTTTACCGAAATCGACCTCAACCAGCAGCAGCGGGTGAAATGTGCGTTCGATCCGACGCAGCAGCTCAATCCCGGCAAGGTTTTCCCGATCCTGCATCGCTGCGCCGAACTTGGCCGGGTGCATATCCACAGCGGTCAGACCCGTTTCCCCGATCTCCCCCGGTTCTGAACGCACCTATGCCTGAAAAATTCGACCCCGAGACGACGGAAGAAGTCCGCGCCATCGTCGCCGATGCGCTGGCCAGCAAGACGCCGCTCGAAATTGCCGGTACGGGTTCCAAACGTGCGATTGGCAGGGCCGTCGATCTGAAATATGTGCTGAGCACCGCGCGGCTTTCGGGCGTCTCGCTCTATGAGCCGGACGAACTGGTGTTGCGCGCAGGTCCCGGTACGCCGATGAACCAGATTCAGCTGCAGCTTGATCAGCATGGTCAGATGCTCGCTTTCGAGCCGCCGGATTACGGACCGCTTCTGGGCGGCGCAGCGGGTGAGGGGACAATCGGCGGTATCGTCGCCGGGAACCTGGGGGGCCCGAGGCGGATCAAGGCAGGAGCGGCCCGTGATCATTTTCTCGGCGTTGAAGCCGTCTCCGGCCGCGGCGAAGTGTTTAAATCCGGCGGGCGCGTGGTGAAGAATGTTACCGGCTACGATCTGTGCAAACTGATGGCAGGGTCTTGGGGTACGCTCGGCGTGATGACCCAGGTAACGGTGAAAGTTCTGCCGGCACCCGAAAAGACGCGGACGGTCCTGATTTCCTGCGCGGATGCCGGAACCGCCATCGATGCCATGACCCGCGCGCTTTCAAGCCCGCATGACGTTTCGGCGGCGGCCTGGATGCCAGCGCCCGCCGCTGCCCGGTCGGGTATCTCCTACGTTGCCGCCGCACATACTGCGCTGGCGGCGGTCCGTGTCGAGGGGATCGGCTCTTCGGTCGATGCCCGCTGTGACGCCCTGCGTGACGAGCTGTCCGAATTTGGCGAGATCGAGGAGCTGCATACCCACAACTCCCTCAAACTCTGGAGCGAGATCCGTGATGTCCGGCTCCTTGGCGGGGGACTCCACGCGGTTGCGAATAGCGGTGATGACGCCATCTGGCGGATTTCCGTACCGCCGGCTGAAGCGCTCGGTTTGCTTGGATGGCTTCACGCCGGGCTTGAGATGGATGCCTTTCTCGATTGGGGTGGCGGGCTGATCTGGGCGCGGGTTACAGGGATGGTGGATGCGGGTTCCTACGTGATCCGCCGGGCGATGGTGTCTACCGGCGGTCATGCCCTGCTGGTGCGAGCGCGTGACGACCAGCGTGCCGTCGAGCCGGTGTTCCATCCGGAGACCGCCGGCGTCGAGCGTCTGACCCGGAATATCAAGGAGGCCTTCGATCCGGAACGCATCCTCAATCCCGGCCGCATGTTCGACGGTATCTGAGCATGGAAACAAAATTCTCGCTCGCCCAGCTTGCCGATCCAGCGACAGCTGAATCGGAGAAAATTCTGCGCGCCTGTGTTCATTGCGGGTTCTGTAACGCGACCTGTCCGACCTACGCGCTGCTCGGCGACGAGCTGGATTCGCCGCGCGGGCGGATCTACCTGATCAAGGACATGCTGGAGAACGACCGGCCGGCAAGCGAAAAAATCGTGAAACATGTCGACCGGTGCCTGTCCTGCCTGTCCTGTATGACGACCTGTCCGTCGGGGGTGAACTACATGCACCTGGTCGATCATGCCCGGGTGCATATTGAAGAGACCCACAAGCGGCCGCTATTCGATCGCCTTATGCGCAATATTCTGGCTGCCGTGATGCCGTATCCGCGCCGGTTCCGCGCGCTGATGCGGATAGCGGTAATCGGCAAACTGTTTGCGCCGCTGATGCCGGGCCGGCTGCGGGCGATGCTGGCACTCGTGCCATCGTCGTCCCCATCCTCCCCGATGTCGGCACCGCTGCCGGACGGGCGCATCGTCTGGGCGGCCGAAGGGCAACGCAAAAAACGTGTTCTTCTGATGCCCGGTTGCGTCCAGCAGGTGCTTGCCGCACGGATCAACGAGGCAACGGTGCGTCTGCTGACCCGGCTCGGGCATGAGGTCGTTGTAGCGGACGGTTCCGGTTGCTGCGGTGCGCTGACCCATCATCTCGGCAAGGAAGATCTGGCATTCGAAGCAGTCCGCGCAAATGTCCGTGCCTGGATGCGGGAGCATGAATCCGAACCCGTTGATGCAATCGTGATCAATGCATCTGGTTGCGGGACGACGGTAAAGGATTACGGTTTTATGCTCCGAAACGATCCTAATCTTGCAGATGCGGCGAAAAACATCAGCGCACTGACCCGCGACATATCTGAATTTCTCGCCGAAACCGGCATGCCGGACGAGGCTGGCGCGACAGATATGACGGGGGATATGCCCGGGAATGTGCCGGGGGATTTAAACGTGACCTATCACAGCGCCTGTTCATTGCAGCACGGCCAGAAGGTCAGAACCGCGCCCAAAGCTCTTCTGGCGGCGGCGGGCTTTACGGTCGTCGAGCCGCGTGAAGCGCACCTGTGTTGTGGGTCGGCCGGTGCCTACAACATGCTTCAGCCGGAAATCGCGAACCAGCTGCGCGACCGCAAGGCCGACAATATTGCCCGCACCACACCTGATGTGATCGCGACCGGCAATATCGGCTGTATGATGCAGCTGCAGGACGCGGTCGATGCGCCGGTGGTGCACACGGTGGAATTGCTGGATTGGGCAACGGGCGGCCCGGCGCCCCGGGGTCTTGGTTAGTGCAGAGACTGGGTTAGCGCTGGGTCCGGGCCAAAGCCGTGCCCGGTCCGATGCGGGCCAATACTGTGTTCGGATTAACGGAAAAGATGGCAGACGAGCGATGAGAAACTTTATGCACTGGCTGGCGACAGCCGCCACACTCGTATTTGTCGTGCCGGTTCAGGGCGCGCAGAACGACCCGCGGCTGGAGACGCTTTTTGCCGAGCTGGCCAACGCGGAGACCCCGGAAGATGCTGCACCCATCGAACAGACGATCTGGAAGATTTGGCTGCTGTCGGGCAATGGGGCGGTGGACGCTAATATGCTACGCGGCCTGCAGGCATTGGAGGTGAGCGACAACGAGGCGGCGCTCGAACATTTCACCCGGGTGATTGAAGCGCTGCCCGACTTCGCCGAGGGCTGGAACAAGCGCGCGACTGTGAACTATCTGCTGGGACGGTTCGATGCATCGGTGATCGATATCCAGAAGACCCTGACGCTGGAGCCCCGCCATTTTGGTGCGCTGTCGGGCATGGCCCTGATAAATCTATCGCTCGATCGCGAACGTGAAGCACTCAAGGCGTTCGAAGCGGCGATGCGGGTGCACCCGTACCTGCCGGGCGCCGAAACCCATATCCGCGAGCTGCGGGAAAAAATTCGCGGTAAGGGGATTTAGTCCCCGAATAATCCCCGACTAATCCCCGACCCAGGCAATCCGCAGGATATTTGTTGCCCCCGGCGTGCCGAACGGCACACCCGCGGTCACCACAAGCCGGTCGCCTTTTTTGGCGAGCTCTTCGCTGAGCGCGATGCGGCAGGCTTTTTCGATCATGTCGGAAAAATTGTGAACATCCCGGGTGATTACACTGTGGACACCCCAGGCCAGCACGAGACGACGCGCCGTCGCCGTGCTTTCGGTCAGACACAAAATCGGCACAACCGGGCGTTCGCGCGCGGCGCGCAGGGTGGTTGATCCCGATGTCGTATAGGTGACGATGGCGGCGGCGCCGATGGTCTCTGCCACCTGTCGCGCGGCGGCGGTGATGGCGTCCGGTGCTGTGCGTTCCGGCTCCGGGTGGCTGGTCTCCATGATTGCACGGTACGCTTCGTCGCGTTCCACCCGGGCAATGATACGGTCCATGATGGCAACTGCTTCGAACGGATACTGGCCGGCAGCGGTTTCGGCGGACAGCATGACGGCATCGGCACCATCGTAGATTGCGGTGGCGACGTCGGACGCTTCGGCCCGGGTCGGTGCGGGGGCCGAGATCATCGATTCCAGCATCTGTGTTGCGACGACGACTGGTTTGCCGGCCTCGCGGCAGCGTCGGATGATCTGTTTCTGAAGGCTCGGTACATCTTCGGGCGGCAATTCGACGCCCAGATCGCCGCGTGCCACCATGACCGCGTCCGACAGGGTGATAATCTCGTCCAGTCGGTCGATCGCCGCCGGTTTTTCCAGTTTCGAGAGCACGGCGGCGCGGCCTTGGATAATCTTCCGGGCTTCCGCGACGTCTTCGGGGCGCTGCACAAAGGACAGCGCGACCCAGTCGACGCCGATCGACAACGCAAAGTCCAGATCGGTACGGTCCTTTTCGGTCATCGCCGCCAGGGGAAGAACAGCCTTCGGGACGTTGACGCCCTTCCGGTCGCTGAGGCGGCCGCCGGCTTCGACGACCGTTTTGGCGAACCCGTCGCCGGCCTCGGTCACGCGCAGGCGGATTTTCCCGTCATCCAGCAGCAGTTCGGTGTTTTCCCTCAGCGCGGCAAAAATCTCGGGATGCGGCAGCGGCGCGCGGTTTGCATCGCCCGTGGCCTCGTCCAGGTCGAGGCGGAAAACCTGCCCCTGTTCGAGCATGACGCCGCCATCCGCCATGATGCCGACGCGGAGCTTGGGACCCTGAAGGTCGGCGAGGATAGCGATCGGGCGATCGAACTTCTTTTCGGCAGCGCGGATCGCGTCCAGCCGGGCTTTGTGCTCGCCATGTTCGCCGTGGCTGAAATTGAGCCGGAAGACGTCGGCGCCGGTTTCTAACAGTTTTTCGATTTCCGCGGCGTTATTGGTTGCGGGTCCAAGCGTCGCAACGATTTTTGCGCGGCGGTTACGTTTCATAACCGATTTATAGAACAGCGGATCATACTGCGCTACCGCCGAAAGTGCTGGTTACGAGGATTGCGCGGAAGTCGTTCACGTTGGTCCGGGTCGGCCCGGTGACGATCAGATCGTCGAGGCGGTCGAAGAATGTGTAGCTGTCGTGGTCGTGCAGCATGGCATGTGCATCCAGACCGAGCGCCGCCGCGCGGGTCAGCGTCTCCGGGCCGATAAACGCGCCGGCCGCATCTTCGGTGCCGTCGATCCCGTCGGTGTCGCAGGCTAGCGCGTGAATACCGTGCGCGCCGTCCAGGGCGATTGCCAGCGCCAGCAGATATTCGCAATTCCGCCCGCCACGCCCGGGCGGTCCGGCAGATGTATCGACCGTTACCGTGGTTTCCCCGCCTGAAAGAAGGATGACGCCCGGATCGGCCGCCAGCGCAAGCCGTGCATGACCGGTGGCCACATCGCGCGCTTCGCCTTCGAGGTCGTCGCCCAGCTGGGTGGGCGCAAGACCGGCGTCCCGCGCCGTTTCCGCTGCTGCGGTTTGGGCATCGGCGGATTGCGCGATCATCCGGAATGTACCGCTTGCGAGCACCGGGTTATCGGGTTTGATGGATTCCCATACGCCGGCGGAGAGTGCCGAGGCCGCGGTTGCGGGGAGTGCAATTCCGCGCAGCGCGGCAATGGCAAGTGCATCCGCGCAGGTTGTCGGATCGCCTACCGTGGGGCCTGAGCCGATCACGGCGGGATCGTCTCCCGGGACGTCGGAGATCGCCAGCGTCACCACACGCGCCGGGTGTGCGGCCGCCGCAAGACGCCCGCCCTTGATCGCCGACAGGTGTTTGCGCACGCAGTTCATCTCGTCGATAGGGGCGCCGGAATGCAGCAACGCGCGGCTGACGGCCTGCTTATCATCCAGTGACAGACCCACTGTTGGTTCAACCAGCAGGGCGGATGCGCCACCCGACATCAGGCACAGAAGTAGATCGTTCGCGGTCAGTGAATGCGCAAGTTCCAGAAACCGTTGTGCCGCCGCGTGTCCCGCGGCATCGGGCAGGGGGTGTCCCGCCTCGATAATTTCTATCCGGGCGCAGGCCATGCCATGGCCATAGCGGGTGACGGCAAGTCCGGTAAGGTGGCTGATATCTCCGGGCCAGTGCTGCTCGACCGCATGTGCCATGGAGGCGGCAGCTTTGCCCGCGGCGAGAACCAGCGTGCGGCCCGGCGGCGGGTCCGGCAGGTGCGGCGCCATGACAGCCGCCGGATTGGCGGCGGTCACAGCAGCATCGAACAGACGGCGCAGCGTGTCGCGTTCGGGCACCGTGTTCATCTCCGCGGCGTTCATCGTCGGATACTTCCGCGTCGGGCCAGCATGATACCGCCCAGCACAATCACTGCGCCGATACCCTGCTGCAGGCCGATATGCTCGCCGAACAGGGCCCAGGCGACAAGTGCGGCTGTCACCGGTTGCACCAGCAGGCTGACCGAGGCAAACGCCACGGGCAGATGCGCCAGCGCCCAGGCGATCAGCCCCTGGCCGAATACCTGCGGCCCGGCGGCCAGTGCGATCAGGAACCCCCAGCCCGCGAGCGTGACCGGCAGCAGGTCTTCGCCGCTGGCGAGGGCGACGGGCAGCATGACCAGCGCGCTGACGGGGATGGCGTATTTCATAATCGTGACCGTAGAAAATCGCTTACGCAGGCGTTCGACCGACATCTGGTAGGCGGCATAAAAGACGGCAGTTAGGATGCCGAGCAGGTCGCCGATAAAATGATCCTGGCTGAGCGACAGGCTGGCCCGCGACAGAATGAACACGCCGGTCATGGCCGCGGCAAGCCCGATCAGGTAGGTGCCCGTCACCCGGGTCCGGAACAGCAGCCAGCCGCCCAGAACGACGAAGACCGGGGCGACATTGGCGAGCAGGGTCGAATTCGCAACCGTGGTCATCTGGATCGAATAATGCCAGACCGCGACATCGGCGGCGAGATACACCCCGGCCATGGCGATGAGCACGAAATCCCTTACCGTCCCGGGGCGTTCGGATCCTTCGGCTAGCGCCGGGCGCGGCAGGGTCGCGGCAATCGCCCAGTAGAGCGGGATCGCCAGCAGAAAGCGGTGAAACCCGGTTGCCGACGGTCCTACTTCGCTCAGCCGCACCAGGATGGGCGCAAACGCGATCGTGATGGCGCCGATGAACAGGGCAAGTATCGCGATGCGTTCAATGCGTAGCCGGCCATCGGTGGAGGAGGGGGACAGAGACATGGTACCGCCTTATATCGTCTGACGGCGATGCCTCCAACGGGTGAATCCGGTTTTGCATGTGGCGGCAATCCGCCCTATATCAACTTCACACACCGTCACGGAGGAAACAGACCATGGATGACCAGACCCGTCTCGAGCTAGAAGCCGCCGCTTTCCGCAGCCTCGTCGATCATCTGCGTGAACGTACCGACGTGCAGAACATCGATCTGATGAACCTGTCGGGATTCTGCCGTAACTGCCTCAGCCGCTGGTACCAGGAAGCCGCGAACGGAAAGGGCATCGATATGGACAAGGATGCAGCCCGGGAGATTGTCTACGGCATGCCTTTCGGCGAATGGCGCGACAAGTATCAGGCGGACGCAACGCCGGAACAGAAGGCCCAGTTTACCGCAGCGAATAAGGGACACTGACCCGGTCGGAGGAAATCGGCCGGATACGCTGAGTTTTCCCCTGAAAAATGCACTTCTGTGGATAACCTGAGCCGCGACTTTCTTCCCGATTCGCAGACCCTCTCCTACAGTCGCCAACACATCAAACGGGACAGAGTGGGAGAGTTCTAATGTCTGAAGGTGGCCCGGTAGCGCAGGATCGGCTGAAATCATTTATCGAGCGGATCGAACGGCTCGAAGAGGAAAAAGCGGCCCTTTTGGCCGATATCAAGGAAATCTATTCCGAGGCCAAGGGCACCGGTTTCGACGTGAAGACCATGCGCAAGGTGATCAGCCTGCGCAAAATGGAAGAAAATGACCGTCAGGAAGCCGAATTCCTGCTCGATACGTATCTGTCAGCACTTGGCATGCTCGAGCGGCCGCTTGCCGCCGAGTAATCGGCAGCATAACCGTCGGGCGCTCCGATAAAAAAAGGCCGGTCATTGACCGGCCTTTTTCTTTTGGATGTTTCGTAATCCACACCTATGCGGGGATGATGAAAAACAGTTTCGCGTCAGAATTTTTCGACCCAGGGCCGCAATTCGAGCTCCCATGTCCAGGATGACCGGTGCTGACGATGAACATGCAGGTAGTCCTTGGCGATCTCGTCGGGCAGCAGCATGGCGTCTTCACCGCGCTCGGCGCCGCGGGTGTCGTCCGGACCCTGCAGGATCCCGCCGTCGATCACGAAATGGGCGACGTGAATGTTCTGCGGCTGCAATTCGCGGGCCAGCGACTGGGCCAGACCGCGCAGGCCGAACTTGCCCATCGCGAAGGACGATGAGTTTGGGTAGCCCTTCACGCTGGCCGACGCACCGGTCAGGAGAATGGTACCCTGTTTGCGGGCGATCATCTGCTTGGCCGCAGCCTGGGCGACCAGGAAGCCGCCGAAACAGCTGATTTCGATCGCCGTGCGCACGGCCTCGGGATCCAGATCCTGGATCGGCCCACGGGCGCGGTTCGACGCGTTATAGACCACGACATCGGGTTCCCCCATATCGGCGGTCACGGCGGCGAAAAGCGCGTCGACCTGTCCGGCATCGACGGCGTCGCAGGCATAGGCCGTAGCACCCGTGTCGCTGCACAGGCCGGCAAGCTTGCCGGTATTGCGGGCCGCGATTGCGATATTCATACCTTCTGCTGCAAACAGTCGCGCCAGCGAGGCGCTAAGCCCCTGTCCCGCGCCGACGATCAGCGCTGTTTCCGTATCCGCCATTCATGCGTTCCTTCTGATTGGTGTTCGTGTTGTGCGTCAAAGTGCCTTTGGCGGGCGCACCCAGGCGTGATTGACGACCTTTTTCACCCGCTCTGTCTTCCGGATCACGTCGAGCACGGTGTTGAGTTCCCGCTGTGAGCGGCCGGCGCCGATCACATAGACGGTGCCGTTGATCGACCGCCACCGATAATTGATAGACCGGATACCTTTAGTGCCAAGCAGCAGCACCTTCAGTTTGGTTTCGATCCACAAATCGTTGGCGGCCGAGCTGATACCGTAATCGCTGGTGACCTGCAGCTCATTGATGATCCGTTTGACGCCTTTGACGCTGCGCACCAGGTCCGATGCGCGCCGTTTGTTCTGGGCGAACTTGACCGTGCCGGTTAGCAGGACAACCCGCTCATAGGCGTCGGTCGAAATCTCGGCAAACAGGTCCCGGTATTTCTCACCGAGCAGTATTTCGTTGATATCGAACGTGATCGCGGTGTCATCGCGCAGGGTTTCGATCGAGCGGTCCTCGGCCGGCGAGGAGGCGACATTTACGAGACCGGTGGGCTGCGTGCAGGCGGCAAGCAGGCCAACCAGGGCAATCGTTGCGCCGCCGTAAATTTTTGATGAGATGCTGATCAACGTTCTAACTCCTTGAAGGGACAGTCTAGGCAATGAGTCCGGTAGATAGCCACCGAATTTACCTCCCTATAGATAGGGGTAAACGGGAATCATCTATGCAAAACTTCGAAAAGTCCGAAAATTGTCACAGGGATGCGACGGGGATGTGTCGGGGCCCGTGCCGGGGATGTGTCCGGGAATGCGCCGCTCAGCGTATGTAAAGCGCTTCCAGCGCCTCTCCGTAATTCTCGAGGATCACATGACGGCGAATTTTCATCGACGGGGTCATCATCTCGTTATCGGTGGTGAATGCCTCGGCCGCCAGTATGAATTTGCGCACGCGCTCGATCACCGACATGTCGGTGTTGACCCGGTCAACGGCGGCGGAGATCGCCTTGCGGAAATCGGCATCGCCGACTAGGGCCACCATATCCATTTTTTTCCCGTTCGCCTTCGCCCAGTCGGCGGCGAAATCCGGGTGCGGCACGATCAGGGCGACGATATTCGGTTTCTGGTCGCCATAGACCATCGATTGCGCGATTTCAGGCTGCAGGTCGAGGAAGCCCTCGATCCGCTGCGGGGCGATATTGTCGCCGCCCGAATTAACGATAATGTCTTTCTTGCGGTCGGTGATTTTCAGGTGGCCGTGATTGTCCACTTCGCCGATATCGCCGGTATGGAGCCAGCCGTCGCTGATCGCTTCGGTGGTCGCATCCGGGTTATTCCAGTATCCCTGCATTACCAGTTCGCCGCGCACCAGGATTTCGCCGTCAGGGGCGATCTTCAGGTCGATATCGACAAATGGCGGGCCCACGGTGCGCAGCTTGTTGTTGCTGGCCGGGTTACAGCTGATGATCGGCGCGGATTCGGTCTGCCCGTATCCCTGCAGCAATTCGACGTCGAGCGCTTTGAAGAACACGCCGACCTCGTAGTTCAGCGGCGCCCCGCCCGATACCATGGCTTTCAGCCGACCGCCGAAACGCCCAGCCACTTTCTTGCGGACCAGTTTGGTCAGTATAGGGTCCAGCAGGGTCTCACCCAGCGACAGCCGCGTGCCTTCGTATTTCTTGCGCCCGGTCGCGACCGCTTTCATGAACAGTTTTTCCGACAGCCCGCCTTTCTGCTGCACGCCGCGCACGATGCGTCCGTACATCGTCTCGTACAGGCGCGGCACCGCGGTCATGATCGTCGGTTTTACCTCTTCCATGTTGGCCGCGAGCTTGTCGACGGATTCCGCGTAATAGATTTCCGCCTTGATAGACAGCGGAAACATCAGCCCTGCCGTGTGCTCGTACGAATGCGACAGCGGCAGGAAGGACAGGAACACCTCGTCATCCAGCCCGAAATCGAGCAGCAGGTGATGGGCGCCTTTGCAGTTCGAGATGATCGCGCCGTGGCTCAGCATCACGCCCTTTGGCGTGCCGCCTGTGCCGGATGTGTAAATGAGACAGGCTGTGTCGGTGCGGGCAATCGCAGATACATCCGGGGTCGCGCCGTCCTGGGCGGCGAGCAGGTCGGACCACAGGTGAATTACCGGCCCGTCTGTTTCGCCGTCGAGCGGTGCCATGGAAATGATGAATTCGAGGCCTGCTTCCCGGGCGGCGGGCAGCAGGTTTTTAGCGAGGGCAGGACCGGAGACGATGGCGCCCTTTGCGCCGCTGTCGCGCAGGATGTGCAGATGGTCGCTGGCCTGATTGGTGACATAGGCGGGGACCGCAACGGCGCCGGCGGCCATAATGCCGATATCGGCGACCAGCCATTCCGGGCGATTTTCCGAGACAAGTGCTACCCGGTCGCCCTTGATGACGCCGAGCGCTTTCAGGGCGCTGCTCAGCGCTGTGGCCTGGCTGCTGGCCTCTGATCCGCTGACCGGGTGCCAGGTACCGTCGCGCCGCTCCCATAGAAAGCTGCGGTCTCCCATTTCTGCCGTATTGTCGAAAAACATAGCCGGCAGGCTTGTACAAACGTCGTAATCCATCGGTCACCCTGTTGGCGTATTGCTTTCGACAACTTATATCGTGGGGAGCGAAAGGGAACCAGACATGACAACCGCAGCTGCCAACGAGACGAATAAAGACCCGAAAAACCAGATATTGGGTGATTTGCCCGTATGGGACCTCGTCGATCTCTATCCGGGAAATGACAGCCCAGAGTTGAACGCAGACCTCGACCGTGCTGCGAAAGATGCCCACGCGTTCCCGGGCCGCTACAAGGGCAAGCTGGCGGGCCTGAGCGGTAAGGCGCTGGGTACGGCGATTGCGGAATACGAGGCCGTCGACGAGATCATGGGCCGCGTGATGTCCTATGCGCAGCTCGTCTATGCCGGCAACGTGTCCGATCCCGATGTCGGGCGCTTCTATCAGACCATGCAGGAGCGGGTGAACGATATCTCTGCCCATATGCTGTTTTTTGCGCTGGAGCTCAACGAGATTGATGACGAGGTGCTGACCAGGCAGCTCAAATCGGCCGAAGCGGCAAAGTACAAACCCTGGGTCGATGATGCGCGGCTGTTCCGCCCGCATCAGCTCGATGAGGAAATCGAGCGCCTGCTGCATGACAAGCGGGTCGCCGGCCGCGCTGCCTGGAACCGTCTGTTTGACGAGACCATGGCCGATATGCGCTTCGATCACGACGGCAGGGTGCTCACCTCCGAAGAGGTGATGAATATGCTGTCAAACCCGGACGAGGGCGTGCGTAAAAAGGCATCCGAAACCCTGGGTGAGGAATTGAAGAAGCATGCCCGCACGTTCTCGCTGATTACCAACACGCTCGCCAAAGACAAGGAGATAGATGATAAGTGGCGCCATTTTGCGCGCCCGGAATCGTCGCGCAACCTCGCCAACCAGGTCGAGGACGAGGTCGTCGACGCGCTGAACAAGGCGGTGCAGCACGCCTATCCGGCCCTGTCGCACCGCTATTACGCGATGAAGGCAAAATGGTTCGGCAAGGATCAGCTCGACCACTGGGACCGCAATGCCCCGCTACCCGATGCCGATAACAGCGTCATCCCGTGGAAACAGGCGACAGAGACCGTGCTGACCGCCTATGGCGATTTTTCCACCGATCTTGCCGATATTGGTAAGCAGTTCTTCGACAACGCGTGGATCGACGCACCGGTGCGCGAAGGCAAATCATCCGGCGCGTTCGCGCATCCGACCGTGCCGTCGGCGCACCCCTATCTGCTGCTGAACTATCAGGGCAAAACCCGTGACGTGATGACCCTGGCGCATGAGCTGGGTCATGGCTGTCATCAGGTGCTGGCCGCCCCCCAGGGCAACCTGATGGCAGATACGCCGCTGACGTTGGCGGAAACCGCATCGGTGTTCGGCGAGATGCTGACCTTCCGTCGGATGCTGCGCTCACAGGATGATCCGGCGAAGCGCAAGGTGATGCTGGCCGGCAAGGTCGAGGACATGCTCAACACGGTCGTCCGCCAGATTGCGTTTTTCAATTTTGAACTCCGCGTTCATACCGCACGGTGCGACGGCGAACTGACGGCGGAAGATATCTGCGATCTCTGGATGGGCGTTCAGACCGAAAGCCTCGGTCCGGCGATCCGTTTCGATGACAATTACCGGTGGTACTGGACCTACATCCCGCATTTCATCCATTCGCCGTTCTACGTGTACGCCTATGCGTTTGGCGATTGCCTGGTGAACTCGCTGTATGGGGTGTACGAGCAGGCGTCGGACGGGTTTGCCGACAAGTATCTCGACATGCTGCGCGCCGGGGGAACGCTGCGCCATACCGAATTGCTGGCACCGTTCGGGCTGGATGCGTCCGATCCGGCGTTCTGGCAAAAGGGGATCAGCGTGGTCAGCGGCCTGATCGACGAGCTGGAGGGCATGGATTGATTCAGGGATCGATCCAGGGGTTGAAGGCGGGATTGACCCGGGTAGCGCGGTACCTGCATGGCTGATTTCTCCGAAAGCAACAGTTTGGGCGGACGTGCAAAGCGCTATGCGAAGGTCGGCCGCGCGGTCGGCGGGCTGGCGGCGCGTGTCGCCGGAGAACGCTATCTCGGTATGAAGCTCGACAAGGGCAAGCACGCCGAAGACCTGAAACAGGCGCTTGGCGGGCTGAAAGGCCCGCTGATGAAGGTTGCCCAGATCATGTCGACCGTGCCCGACATGCTGCCGGAGGAATACATCGAGGAACTGGCCGAGCTGCAGTCAAACGCGCCGCCGATGGGCTGGCTGTTCGTCCGGCGCCGGATGGCGACAGAACTCGGGGCCGACTGGCAGGACAGGTACAAATCGTTCGAGCGCGACGCCGCGGCGGCTGCATCGCTCGGCCAGGTTCACAAGGCGGTCCATCCCGACGGGCGCGATCTGGCGTGCAAGCTGCAATACCCCGATATGAAATCGGCGGTCGAAGCCGACCTCAAGCAGCTGCGCATCGTCTTTTCGCTCTATCACCGCTACGACAAGGCGGTGAACGCGAGCGAAATTCACCGCGAAGTGTCGGACCGGTTGCGCGAAGAGCTCGACTACGTGCTCGAACGCAAACATATCGATCTTTATCGCGACATGCTGGCACAGGAAAAAGGCGTCCACGTGCCCGAGCCGGTGCCCGAACTGTCGACCGATCGCCTGCTGACGATGAGCTGGTTGGACGGCACGCGGATGATGGAATGGGTCGACACCGATCAGGAAACCCGCAACCGGGTCGCGGAGAATATGTTCCGGGCGTGGTACGTGCCGTTCTACAACTACGGCACCATCCACGGCGATCCGCATCTCGGGAATTATTCGGTGCGCGAAGACGCGTCGATCAACCTGATGGATCTCGGCTGCATCCGGATATTCGAACCGCGTTTTGTGAAGGGTGTGATCGATCTCTATCACTCGCTGGAGAACAACGATCGGGCGCTCGCGGTCCATGCCTACGAGACCTGGGGCTTCACCGGGCTGTCGAACGAGGTGATTGATACGCTGAACATGTGGGCCGAATTTGTCTATGGCCCGTTGCTCGAAGACCGGCCGCGCCGCATCCAGGAAACCGACGGCACCATATACGGAGCCAAGGTCGCCAACAAGGTACACACCGAATTGCGCCGTCTCGGCGGCGTCACCCCGCCGCGCGAATTCGTCCTCATGGACCGCGCTGCGATCGGGCTGGGGTCGGTATTTCTTCATCTGAAGGCCGAGTTGAACTGGCATTCGCTGTTCCATGACATGATCGGTAGATTCGATGTCGATGAACTGGAAAAACGTCAGGCCAAAGCGCTGAAAAAAGTCGGGATCGAGCGGCCGGACTAACCGGTTTTCTGGACTTGTCTGGTATCCGTCGAGGAATTGATCGACCTTCGACAGAGTCGTATTCTTCGCGGGACAGATGATTTTGACCGGAGAGCTCATTCATGGATGTAAGACGCGTGGTCACGGGACATAACGAAGCAGGGCAATCCTGCGTGCAGATCGACGATGTGGCATCGAACGCCACATCACGCCGTCCTGGGCACGATTCGCGCCTGGTCTGGGTGACCGATGGCGCGGCCGCGCGCTGGGATATCGGCACCGATGCCGGTGCCCGCGAAGTCGGCCGTCCGCCGCCTGAAAACGGCACACTGATCCGTATTCTCGAAATCCAGCCCGGTGTGACGGCGGAACCCCATTTCACCGAAACCGTCGATTACGTCATCGTCATGTCCGGCGAGATGGACATGGTGCTGGATGCCGAGACTGTCACGTTGCGGTCGGGCGATGTGCTGGTGCAACAGGGGACCCGCCATAACTGGATCAACCGGGGGACGGCGCCCTGCCGGTTCGCGGCGATCCTGATCGACGGCACCGGCGATATTGCCCGTGCCGATGCGCCGCAGCGCTAGGGGAAACATTTCGTGAACACCCGAAAAGAGATTGCCGAACTCGTCGTTGAACAGGCGGCGGCGTGTGATATCAGCCTGGTCGCCAGTCTGCCCGATAACTGGGTGGCAGATGTCATCCGCGAATTCGACCATGACGACCGGTTTCGCCATGTCCCGGTAAACCGCGAAGAATCGGCGGTCGGGCTATGTTCCGGGGCATTCTTTTCGGGTACCGGCTCGATGGCGGTGATGGGCGCATCGGGGCTGATGACGCTGATCTACGCGATCACCAAGATCAACTACACCTATGAAATTCCGATGATGATCCTGGCGACCCTGCGCGGCGCACCCGGCGACAAAGCGAAATTCCATGTCTCCAACGGGCTGTATTTTCTGCCGTCGCTCGATGCGATCAACCTGACATACGAGATCATCGACAGCGCCGACAAGATCCCGCTGATCAAGCGTGCCTGCGATCATTCCCGTACCGTCAGCCGCCCGGTCGTGGCGATCATGACGCGCGATGTGCTGCGCGGGGAGACCTAATCATGGCCATTCCCTATCGCGATGCTTTCCAGTTCCTCGCCGCTAAACGCCAGGAGGAGCTGGTGGTCACCTCCGCCGGCAATTCGTCCCAGATGTGGTGGGATGTCACCAAGGATGCGGACAAGACATTCTATCTAGATGCGTCGATGAGCATGTCGACATTATTTGCGTCTGGTGTGGCCTACGGCCTGCCGCAGGCGAAGGTCTGGGCGTTTATGGGAGACGGCGCATTCGTGATGAACCCGGCCATGCTGATGGTCGAGCGCGATCTGAACCTGCCGAACTTCGTGCATATTCTGGTGTCGAACCGGGTCTATGGCGGCACGTCCGATCTCGACCTGCCGAACAAGCCGGTGACGGACTTTGTCGCAATGGCAAAATCCATGGGGCTGGAGAGCTGCTGGAATTTCGACAATATGGCGGCGCTTGAAGACGGTTTCGATGCCGCTTTCCGCGGTAATGAGGAAGGCCATCGTTTTGTGGTTCTGGAACTCGATCCAATGAATGCGGCGGATCACCGGATCGAAGAGCCACCGATGGACGGCCCCGAGATCAAGTTCCGGTTCGGGCGCTATATAGAGGCCACCTACGGCGCGAAGGTGTTCACCCACCAGTTTTAGCGCCGCTATTCCACATTCTCTTGCTGAGGATCAGCAGGGCGGGAGTTGTGTCTTTATGTTGCCGTGGACCTTTGCAGGATTGCCTCCTGCGTCGGTCATGTTAGAAAAGACAGGTAGTTGAATTCCACTGGGTAGGCTCCGGATGAGAATTATGAGGAATGCGAAAGAAATTTCGCATGTCGTTGGCGTGACACTTGCGTTGTCTCTGCTGCCGCTTTCGGCAGGGGCCGGGGTGGGCGCGGATATTCTACGCACCAGCGACACGCCGGAATTCGTGATTGGTTCCGGGATGTCCGCCGGCACGATCTCGCTCCGCAACGCGGATGCGATCTGGCCGCCTGACGGTGCGGTCGGCCGCCAGGACGTGCAGACCGGGGCTGTCGGCACAATGCAGCTCGGTGCAACCGGTTTTACACTTGCCCCTGTCGGATCGTCAGGCGACGTGCGTTGGGCGCTGTTCAATCGCGCTGAGTGGGATGTGTATGAAGAAGCCACCGAGATTCCCGAGCCCGCGCCGCTTGCGATCCTTGGGTTAGCGATCATGGCGCTAGGCTTTTACCGCCGCTACCGGCACAGCTGACATCTTCGGCTCGTCGGCATCTGCCGGAAACAGCCTGCCCGGTACTTTTACTCTGCGTCGATTTCGCGCGCGGCCCAGCGCGGCAGGATTTTCGCCATGGCACCCGTAATCGCGGAAAGTTCCGCGGACGTCACTGTATAGGGCGGCATGGTGTAGATCACGTTGCCGAACGGGCGCAGCCAGATGCCAGCCTCGACGAACTGCGCTTTCAGCCAGTCGAGATTGTGCAACTCCGAGACCTGCACTGCGCCGATGGCACCCTTTACCCGCACGTCCACAACTCCCGGTAACGAGGCCAGTGGTGCGAGATCTCTTTTGAGCTGTGCTTCTATTGTCGCGACCTGCTGCAGGCGGGGTTCGCTGTCGAACAGGTCGAGCGAGGCGTTGGCGGCGGCACAGGCCAGCGGGCTCGCCATATAGGTCGGGCCGTGCATGAGCGCTGCCTCCGCGCGGTCGGACAGGAATGCGTCGAACAGGTCCGCGGTGGCAACCGTGGCCGCGAGGTTGATCACCCCGCCGGTCAGTGCCTTTCCGAGGCAGATGATGTCGGGGGCGATGTTCGCCTGCGTGTGCGCGAACAGGGTGCCGGTGCGCCCGAAATTGACCGCGATTTCGTCGCAGATCAGCAACACACCGGCGTCTTTGGCGGCGTCGGCGATGCCCTTCAGCGTGGCCGCATCGTGCATCTTCATGCCACCCGCACATTGGACCAGCGGTTCCACGATCACGGCAGCGATCTCACCCTGGTGATCGTGCAGCAATTGCCGGAATGTGTCGGCGCTCGCCTCGTCCCGCGGGATGGGTGCTATTACCTGTTCAGGCAGGTAGCCTTTGAACAGCGCATGCATGCCCTCGTCCGGGTCGGTGACCGACATCGCGGCCAGCGTGTCGCCGTGATAGCCGTCGCGGAAGCTGAGGAAGCGGGTGCGGCCGGTATCGCCCTGATTGAGCCAGAACTGCACCGACATTTTCATCGCGACCTCGACCGCGACCGAGCCGGAATCGGCAAAGAACACCCGGTTGAGCGGGCCGGGCAGCATCACGGCCAGACGGGCGGCAAGTTTTTCCGCCGGTTCATGTACAAGCCCGCCGAACATCACATGCGGCATGGTGTGAAGCTGCTTTTCCATCGCCATCACGATATGCGGGTGGTTATAGCCGTGGCACGCCGTCCACCACGATGCGACGGCATCGATCAGTTCGCGCCTGTCCTCCAGGATGATCCGCGATCCCGCGGTGCGTGCGGCCCGCAGCGGCTCAGGCGCATCCTGCATCTGGGTATAAGGCAGCCAGATATGGGCGGTCGGGGCGCCCGGCATCGGCCTATTCGGCGGCGGGCAGGCCCGCCTGCGCTTCTATCGGCATGGGACGCACGCCGAGCTTGTCGAACAGGTCCCGGTCGGTCTGCTGGGCCGGGTTGCCGGTGGTCAGCAGGGTGTCGCCATAGAAGATCGAATTCGCACCCGCTAGGAAACACAGCGCCTGGGTCGAGGCATTCATTTCGAGGCGCCCGGCGGATAACCGGACCATGGATTTCGGCATCATCAGGCGGGCCGTCGCGATGGCGCGCACCAGTTCCAGCGGATCGAGCGGATCCACATTGGCAAGCGGCGTGCCAGGTACGGCGACCAGCATGTTGAGCGGCACGCTTTCCGGGTGTTCGGGAAGCGTCGCCAGTTCCTGCAGCATATCTGCGCGGTCGCCCCGGACTTCGCCCATGCCGACGATGCCGCCGCAGCAGACATTGATGCCGGCATCGCGGACGCGGGCGAGGGTGTCGAGCCGGTCGGCAAACGTGCGGGTCGAGATAATCTCTTCGTAGAACGCCTCGGATGTATCGATATTGTGATTGTAGTAATCGAGCCCCGCCTCTTTCAGGCGGTCGGCTTGGCCGTCATCAAGCAGGCCGAGGGTGACGCAGCTTTCCATGCCGAGCGATTTCACCTCTGCGATCATGTCGCAGACCGCATCCAGGTCGCGGTCCTTGGGGCCGCGCCAGGCGGCACCCATGCAGAACCGGGTGGCCCCGGCATCCTTCGCCCGCAGGGCCGCCGCGTGGACGGCCGCCAGCGACATCAGCTTGTCGGCGCCGACATCGGCCTCGTTATGCGCGCTTTGCGAACAATAGGCGCAGTTTTCGGGGCACCCGCCGGTCTTGATGCTCAGCAGGGTTGAGACCTGTACTTCATTGGCATCGAAATGCTGCCGGTGCACCGTCTGCGCGGCGTGAATCAGATCGTTAAAGGGAGCGTCCATAAGGGCGCGTGCTTCGGGCTTGGTCCAGTCGTGGCGGATGTCGCCGACGCCGGCCAATGGAAGAATCGTTTCATGCATCATGTCGGCTATACTACGGGCGGGGATGAACACGACAAGCAGGATTCCGCATGTCTAACGAATCGCTCGACCGGTTCGCCAACGCAAAACTCGACCGATTGACGGCTCATGGCTTGCGCCGGTCTGTGGTCGATACACAGCGAACCGATGCGGTGCATATCCGTCGTGCCGGGCGCGATCTTATCTCGTTCTGTTGTAACGATTATCTCGGCCTTACCCATCATGCGGCGGTTAAAGCCGCGGCAGCGGAGGCGGTCGACGCATATGGTGCCGGTGCCGGGGCATCGCGGTTGATCACCGGCAATCACGATCTCTATGGCGTTCTCGAGAGCAAATTGGCGACCCTCAAGGGGACCGAGGCGGCCTGCGTGTTCGGCAGCGGATACATGGCCAATAGTGGCATCCTGCCGGCGCTGGCGGGCCCCGGTGACCTGATTGTGATTGATGAACTCGGTCATGCCTCGATGCATATGGGCGCGCGGGCGGCCCGTGCGGAAATCCGGACCTTCCGCCATAACGACGCGGACGATCTTGCGTCCCTGCTCGCCGAGAACCGCGAAAAATTCGGCACCTGTCTGGTCGTCACCGAAGGCGTGTTCAGCATGGATGGCGACCGCGCACCGCTCGACCGACTCGCAGCCGTGACGGCTGATCACGATGCCTGGCTGATGGTCGACGACGCCCATGGGTTCGGTGTTCTTGGCGGCGGGCGCGGCAGCGCCTGGGAGTTCGATCCGCATCCCGAGATCCCGCTCCAGATGGGCACGCTGTCAAAGGCCGCGGGCGTCTATGGCGCGTTTCTGTGCGCCAGCGCGCCGGTGATTGAGCTGATGAAAAACCGTGCCCGCAGTCTGGTCTACACCACCGGTCTGCCGCCCGCGGTCATCGCGTCGTGTATTGCCGCCGTCGATATTATCGCGACCGATGCCGACCGGGTTGCGCGGCCCCTGCACAACGCGAAAACCTTTTGTGATGCGGTTGGCCTACCCGAACCCGGAAGTCCCATTGTGCCGCTGGTGATCGGCGCCGAGCAGGCGACGCTGGAGGCGTCGGCTGCGCTGGAAGATGCCGGCTTTCTGGTGACCCCCATTCGTCCGCCGACCGTGCCTGCCGGCACATCCCGGCTGCGCTTTACGTTCACCGCCGAACACACCCAGGCGCAGGTTGCGGCCCTCGCCGCTGCCGTGAACGGACTTTTTCTCCCCGAGACGGACGCACGCGCGGCGGGCGCCTGATATGCCTGCTGTCTTTGTTACCGCGTCGGGCACCGATATAGGCAAGACCTATGTGGCAGAGGCCCTGCTGGGGCAATGGCGC
>CAJIYX010000015.1 GCA_905181725.1 Alphaproteobacteria bacterium UBA830 | reverse complement strand
CGGAAGCTCGCCTTTGAATTTCATTACTTCTTCACACGAAAATTCTGGTTCCTCTACCTCGCAAAGGCACTCATCATCATGCCCGGCGGTTTTGGCACGATGGATGAATTTTTCGAAGGTCTGACGTTGATCCAGACCGGCAAGATGAAGAAAAATATGCCGATCATCCTGTATGGCAGCGAGTTCTGGAACAAAGTGATGAACCTAGAGGCCCTGGTCGAGTTCGGTACGATCAGCCGGGCAGATCTCGATCTTTTTCAGATCGTGGACAATGTCGATGATGCGTACAAGATCATCATTGACGGACTCGAGGAATTTGCCGTCGACAATCCCGGACCGCTTTTGTGAAATAGCGCTGTGGATGTTGTAACGCGACGCCGTGTAAAAAGGAGCATGCAGATGACCAACGTCGAAAACATCGCCCGTGAGATCAATGCGATCCGTGACAAATGGCATACAAAGAACCACCCGTTTTTTCAGCTTATGCTCGACGGCTCGCTCGGCCTGCACCCGCTTGGTGTCTATATGGCGAGCCATTACAAGTTCGTCGAAATGGCGCTGCCGGCCTTCGGTTTTCTGCTGTGGAAAGGCCCGCAGGACGTCAAACACGCGGTCATCGAGAACCTTGCCGAGGAAGAAGGCCTGGTTGCGATCCCGAGACCGGGGCATGAGCCGCATGATCATTCCCGGATGATTTTCGATTTCTGCAACGCCGCCGGCCTGACCGATGACGAGGTCAAATTCCTCAACATCGGACCCGCCTGGCATGGGCGCCGTCTGCACTACGTTCAGACCCTGCGCGATGAGCCGCTCGGCGTGATCCTGGCGATGCAGGCAACGCAGGAAGGTCAGCAACCGGCGCTGAACAAGGAAATAACTATTCCGTCGCTGACAAAACATTACGGGTTCACAGCCGAGTCGCCCGAGATCGCGTTTTTTGTCGAGCACGCTGAGGCGGATGAGGAACACAGCGCACGCCAGATGGCGCTGTGCGAAAAGTATATCGACTCCCGGTCGGTGGCCGACCGGGCGCTGGAAATATGCGAGGAAGCCTGCATGCTCCGTTGGGAATCGGTCACCGAGATTTACCGCGCGCATGTGCTCAAGGAAGAACGCCTTTTGCCGCCGGGCATGGCTGTTTAAGCCCGGATGCGTTCTTGCCTGATAAAAACCGCCGCCCTCGTGGCGGTTTTTTTTTGTGTGACTTCACAAATCCGTGACGCAGCCGCGACTGATAAACTGACAATCCTCAAAGACGGCCTGCACTAGCCGCATGTTTCATCCCTGATCGGCTACCGCGGGCGGCTGTGGTTTGTGAACAGCCGCAAATACATCAATCACAATTCGGTGGATATCTGGCCCTACGACCGGGCGTGTGGCAAGGCGTGCTGTGAGCCGCAGCCTAAGAAGGGACCGGGAACGTGGTAATTTTTGAATCCACGCCAGCTGCGGCCTGAGCTGCGGCCGAACTGGGACGGAAAGACGATGAGAGCCTGTCGTCATTGGTCGCCCGTCTAGATCTCGATAGCGATCCGGCCTGGCTAAAGGGCGGTGTCGTCGGCGTGTTGACGGTACTGACCGGTCATCGGTTCGCCTATGACATCGCAGCGCGGAAATGCTGGTGGACCAAAAAGAGTTTCCGCTAGCGCCGCGGCGCCGGATTGTCCTAAGGCAGAAAATCCTCGAGGTTCACGCTGTCGTAGTTGTGTGGCATGGCGGCGGCAAAGCGCGCGCGTTCTTCGACCTGTGTCACGGCGGGCTTTGTCGCATCGATCATCCACTTCGTGCCGAGTCGGTGGAAGCTGTTCTGGCCCTCAACGACGGGCGAGATGTTGTCCAGCGCGAAGACCCGGGTGTTGGGGATCATGATCACATCGCGCTCGGCATGAACGCGTGTGGTCATGGACCACATGACCTGGCGCAGGTCGTTCGCATCTATATCGTCATCGACGGCTATGGCGAGCTTGGGATGCAGATAGGCGCCGGATAGGGCGGCCATCAGCGCGGTTTTCGCCTGGCCTTCAACGCGCGGGCGGATTTTCAACACCAACATCATCATGCCGGCGGATGGATGGCAGCGGACATCGAGCAGGTCGAGCCCGCCTTCGACGTTCTTCAGATGGTCTTTGGTGGCAATTTCGACTCCGAGTGCCATGGTGCCTTGGGTGTCCGTTGTCGGGTACCCGCAATGGACGGCGTAAAAGATTGGGTCCTTGCGGCGGGTCATGCAGTTTACCCGAAACACATGGGATTCAGTGGCCTCCGCGTAAGTGCCGGGGATCTCACCGAACGGCCCTTCCGGCACCTGTTTGTCGAACAAAATTTCGCCTTCGAGCACCATTTCGGCCTCGGCGGGAACTTCGATATCAACGGTTTTGCATTTGACCATGCGTACCCCTTCGCCGAGCAGAGAGCCGGCGATCTCCAGTTCGTCCTTGCCATAGGTCGTGGTGAACCCGGAACCGTAAAAGATGGCAGGATGGGCACCATAGACCATGGCGACGGGCATACCCTTTCCCTGAGCTGCATACATGTCGTAAATGCGCTTGGCTTGGCGCGGGAGCATGATAAGGCCAGTCTCGCGCTCGTTGAGGATCATTTGGCGATGAACCGACATGTTGCGGATGCCGGTTTTCGGATCCTTCACAATGGCCATGCCGGACGCGAAGTAGCGCCCGCCGTCGTCTTCGGACGTCATCATTGAGGGGACGTCGAGAATATTAACGGCGTCGCCTTTGAAGACAACTTCTTGAACCGGTGCTGCGTCGGAATCGACCTCGACCGTTTTGATGGTCTGTCTCAGGCGTTCACTCATTTCGTCGAGGATGTTGTCTTCGCTTACGCCGAGCCCGATAGCCCATTTCTTGCGGTCGGAGAGAATCTGACTCGTCGCCTGCCAGCCTTCATGGCCTTTCAGATTACTGAAAAGGCTCGCCTTGCCCAGTTCATTATAAGCCTTCCACTCGATCGCAGACATGTTTTCTGCCGGATCCACTTCCTTAATGAAGTGGATGAGCTCTCCTTGCTGCTCGAGATTTTTCAGGAACGTGCGGTAAGACTGGTCGGGCATGGTTTGATTCCTCTGATTATCCGCTCATTGTTAAGGATTGCGTCCCGTCAGTGCAACGCCCGGTCAGGCATGCGTCTCTGTGAATTCTGCATAGCGTTTGCGGTGAAGGCCTGCATTTCCGTAGCGCGCGGCAAGGATAACGGCGCGTTTGAGATAGAGGCCGATGTCGTGCTCGTCGGTAAAGCCAATGCCGCCATGCATCTGTACCGCGGATTTGCAGACATCGAGCGCGCTTGTCGCGGCCTTGGACAGTGCTGCCGACGACAGACCCGGCGAACCGCCACCGCCATCGAGCGCACGCGCCGCCTGATAGATCAGTGAGCGACACATCTCGATTGCCGCGAGATTATCGACCGCTTTATGCTGCAGGGCCTGGAACGACCCGATAGGTCTGTCGAACTGTTCGCGGGTCTTCAGATACTCAATCGTGATGGCTTGCGCCGTTTCCATAACACCGAGCAACTCCGCCGCGTTGCTGAGGTGCAGGGCATCGAGTAGAGCTGCAATGGTGGCCGGTGTTTCGTTGGGTCCTGCAACGGCTGAGCCCGCAACTCCGTTTAGGGTAATCGTGCCGATCGTTGCGCCGTCTAGGGTGGGTTTCGCCTGAATCTCTGCATCGCCCCGTTTCACCAGGGCCAGAACCGGACCATCAGTCCCGATAGCAGATACCAGAAACCCGTCAGCGTCATCCGGGCAGGAAATGCCTGTCTTAACGCCGTCGAGTGATACCGCATCGCCATTCGCTGAAAACGTAACAGCGGGAGTTTCATCGCCAATCGAACGGGCGCTTTCCATCAAGGCCGGGAGGATAATCTTTTCGCCGCAGACAAGCGCACCGGAGATGTCCGAAGCGCCGACGGTGCGGGCGACGGCTGCCACCGCGGCGACAGGTTCGGGCACAAGACCTTTGCCGAGTTCTTCCGATATCAGACAAAGTTCTGTGAGGCCGAGCCCGAGGCCTCCAGCGCTTTCAGGCACCAGGATCGCGAGCCAGCCGGCTTCGGCGGCCCGCACCCAGGTCCCGCGGTCGATCTTGGCGCCAGCATCTCTTTGTTGGCGCAATCGGTCTGCACCGCCGCGGCGTTCGGTGAAAGTGGCGGCGCTATCGCGCAGCATTGTCTGTTCGTCGCTCAGAAGAAGTTCCATCAGGCGTCCGTCAGTTCCTTGGCAGCGCGTTCACGCAGCGCGACCTTGACGATCTTACCAGTGCTGTTACGAGGCAGAACGTCGATTTCGCGAATGTATTTTGGTTTCTTATAGCTCGCAATCCTCTCGCGGCAATGCGCGATCAGTTCGTCTTCGGTCGCACACGCGCCTGCCTGGAAGGTGACATACGCAAAGACGGATTCGCCAAACTCGGCATCAGGCACCGGCAGAACCGCGGCTTCATTCACGGCGGGATGGGCTTCGAGCGCAACCTCGACCTCTCGCGAATAGATGTTCAGACCGCCCGAAACGATCATGTCTTTGGCGCGGTCGATGAAATAGACGTAGCCGTCCAGGTCCATCCGTGCGAGATCGCCGGTGCGAAGCCACCCTTCGTGGAACGCGGCGGCGGTCGCCTCCGGGTTGCGCCAGTATTCCGGCATCGACATGACGCCGGGCGTCCCGCAGCGGCAGGTAATCTCGCCGACCTCACCGCGCGGCACTTCGTTCAGGTCTTCGTCGACAATGCGTACCTCGACCGCCGGCACCGGGCGGCCGCAGGAATCCGGATGGCTGGCCTGTTCTTCGGGGCGAAGGCCCGTAATGAAGCCAGCCTCGGTCTGAGCATAGAATGTGTAGAGCCCGATATTCGGCGCGGTCGTCGCGAGCCGCTTCTTGATGTCGATGGGGAACGCTTCGCCGGTCGCGACCATGAGGCGTGCAGATTTCACCGCGTCAGGCCGTTTTTCGATTTCGGGCATCAACATGCGTGCGATCGTCGGGACCAGGCCGATGATGGTGATTTTTTCTTTTTCAATCAGATCGACCGCCGCGACCGGATCGAATTTTTCCATGATGACGACTGTGCACCCGCAACAGACAGCGTTGGCGACGCGCCCAAGCCCGGTCCGGTGCGCCATCGGCGTGGTCGCTAGAATACGGTCCTCGGCGGTCAGGTGCCATTCGGCGAGGTTCATGTAGCCGCCGGTCAGCACCAGCGCCATATGGGTGGCGAGCGCGCCCTTGGGGCGCCCGGTGGTGCCCGAGGTGTAGCCGAGGGTCAGTGTGTCGAAGTCGGTCGGCAGGGGCGGTGGCGGTGTGTTTGCACCTTCGGCCATCAGGGCCCCGAACGTGATTTCGTCGTCTTCGGCGTCGCCGTCGAAAACCACCATCAATGGATTGTCGAGGTCCTTTGCGGCGTCGTGGACGAGTTCGCGGTGCTGTGGCGTGAAGCACACGGCCCAGGGTTCGCAATCGCCCAGAATGAAGGCGACCTCGGGCGGGGCGAGCCGCGTTGCGATCGGCACGATCACGCCGCCAGCCTTGGCCGCACCGCACATAGCCTCGATCAGCTCGGCGCTGTTGGGCAGGAACATTGCCAGTCGGTCGCCGATTGCCATACCGCGCCCGGCATAGGCATTGGCCAGCCGGTTGGCATTCGTATCAAGTTCACCGAAGGTGATCCGCCGGTCCTTACAGACCAGCACCTCACGCTCCGGATACCGGAGCGCACAATCGGCAATCAGTGAGCCCAGTTTCACGGCAGTCTACTTTTTCGGTTTGGATTTTGCCCGTTTGTTGGGCTCGAACGCGAAATAGGTGATGTCGTCGCTGAGTTTCTCCCAGGCGACTTTCATCCGCATACCAATCTCGACGTCGTCGATCTTTATATTTATCAGGTTGGCGATGATCCGGACACCTTCGTCCAGCTCGATCATGCCGATCACGTAGGGCGCGCGGGCTTCGAAGCCCGGTGTCGGCACATGGGTGATGGTGAACGAATACAGCTCACCCTTGCCCGATGTCGCTTTCCACTGAAGGTTCCGCTTGCCGGTGCGTACGCTATTGGCGCGCGGCCAGAACTGGTATTTCTTCGTCGTCGGGTCCCACTGTAGCATCAGCTTGCCCTTCTTCGCACCGTCCCAGAAAGCTTGGGTCGCGGGCGTCGGTTTGGGCAGCGGGCGGGGTTTTACGTTTGTGTCAGCCATAATTTTTCTCCCCTTCCTAATTTACCAGGACCATGGCATTCGCCGATCCCCAGTTCCGGCCATACGGGATCACTCCGATGCCGGTCACCATCGCATTGCGCGCATTCGGTACCTGGCGGCCTTTGCCTTCGCCCATGAGCTGGCGCACGGCCTCCGTCAGGTTAATCCCGCCGCCGGCGAGGCCGGGCTGGCCGCAGCTTATCTGTCCACCGCCGGTATTGATCGGCAGCGTGCCCTTGGGGCCGAGATCGGTATCGCGCAGGAACTGAGAGCCCTGGCCTTTTTTGGCAAAACCGCATTGCTCGGCCTTTAGCATGACGGCGAACAAAAAGTCGTCATAAGGGTGAAACATGTCGATGTCCTTCGCCTTCATCTTAGCGTCGCGCAGAACCTTGGGCCCAACAACTGAATGACCGGTCGCTGTGATATCCGGCGTCTGGTTGGCGCAGTCGAAATTGGAAATCTCGGCATAGGAGATCGGATAGACGCGATTGGTCAGGCCGAGCTTCTTTGCCCGGCTGGTTTTCATCATCACCAGGCCGTTGCCGCCATCGGCCCACATTACGGAATCAAGCAGCCGCAGCGGCGATGAGATCTGACGTGAATTAATGTAATCGTCGATGGTGATCTTGTGGCGAAGTTTCTCGTACGCGTTCGGGTTCTTAATCGCGCCGTTGCGCTGAGCGACGGCAAGTGCGCCGAGGCCGCGGAAATCAAGCTCATATTGGTGCTCGTAGCGGTTCATCAGCAGGCCGAAGGCGCCGGGCGGCCCCTGGACACCGACCGGGTCCCAGAATTCGTTGCGGTAGCTGCCGTAATAGGCGCGCCATTGGGTCGACGGCGCATCCACGCCGAGGATCATGGCGGTTTCGCACAGGCCGGATTTGATCGCCATCGCGGCCCGCGTCACGTTACCGATGGCAGATGCTCCGCCGATATCGCTGGTCTGCAGCCACTTGGCCGAAATACCGAGATATTCGGTCGCATAGCCTGACCAGAACGGGTTCGAACATTCGCTGATCGGCACGGTGAAGGTTACGCCGTCGATATCCGACGGTCCGAGCTTGGTCTTTTTGTATAGCTGCTCGGCGACTTCGGCGGCTATTTCATAGGCAGATCGTCCGCCGCGGCGGACGATCTTGGTCTCGCCATAGGCGACGATGCAGATTTCTTTATCTTCAAGGAAACTCTTGGCCATAATGGCGCTCCTTCTTGAGTGTTGTTCTTACTGACCCTTGAAATCGGGTTTGCGGCGCTCCGAAAATGCTTTCAGCCCTTCTGCCCGGTCATCCGACCAGGTCAGCATATAGGCAAGGTCGGCTTCCTGCATGAACCCCTGCTGAAGCGACATATCCGTGCCGCGGTCGATCGATTGTTTGGTCATCATCTGCGATAGCGGGCCGACGCCCTTCATCTCCTCGATGATGGTACGCACCTTTGACAATGCTTTGCCTTTTTCGACGACATGATTGACAATCCGATGTTCCTTGGCTTCCGCGCCGGAGATGCGCCGGCCGGTCCACATCAGCTCTTTGGCGAGTGGGGCGCCGATCAGGCGTGGCAGGTTCTGCGTGCCGCCGGCCCCGGGGATCAGACTATGCTTTCCTTCGGGCAGGCCGAAACTCGCGGTCTCGCTGGCGACGATAAAATCGCCCATCATCGCCATCTCGAACCCGCCGCCGAGGCAATAGCCCTCGACCGCCGAGATCACCGGCTTGGTGTAGTTCATCAGGAACCGATAGAGCAGCCGGTTCTTGCGCTGGTTGTAGCGCGCGCGGTAATTGTCATAGCGGTCATCGGGCAGGTCCTGGAAGCCGCCGAGATCAGCGCCGGCGCAGAATGCGCGCGCGTCGCCCGACAGCACGACGGCGATGATATTGCGGTCAAGCTCGACCGCGTCCATCGCGTGCATGATGTCTTCGGCCATTTCCTCGTTGATCGTATTCAGACGGTCGGGCCGGTTGAACTGAATTTCCAGTGCGCCTTTCCGCCGCTTCGCGATGATCATGTCGTATGATTTTTTCAGAGTACCGCCCTTGGGACGGCTGAAAGATTTCAGCTTGCGCGCCATTGATTTTCCTTTTGACTTTTGCCTGCCGGCAGACCGGCTGGTTTCTTCCCTAGATCACCGGATTGTCCGATTGTTAGGATAAGTAGATTACGAACGCGCGGACATGTCCATGCCCTGACTGCTCATTTTGGGCGGTTCATATCGAGGCCGTGGACGAATTCGACGGTTTCGGCAATCGCGTCGTTTACGAATTTCGCATTTCGGCGCCGGGCTTTTTCGGTCGTGTCGACAATCGTGCGGTTACCCTCGCGTCGCGTCGTCAGCATGCCGACCCTGGCGAGCTGGTGAACACGGCGACTGACCATCTGGCGCTGCGGACTGACATAGTCCGCGAGGGACGAAACGCTCATTAGGTGCTCTTCAAGCCGCCCGATCGCGGCGGCACGCAGGATGATGGCGTCGAACATGGTGCCGCCCAGTTCGCGTTCCATCTGGAAGATAGGGGTGATGTAGCGGAAGAAGTGACGGCGTTCGTCTTCTGTATCGGCGGGGTCGAGCATGTGGTCGCCTCGGTTGTGATGGTGAAATGTCACGGTATTATGGAGGGTCCGCATTCGGCGGGCTATCATCTCTGCACTTCTCATCTTCGCGTCCGTACGAAGGAATTCTCGAATGCCCGATACGTCTTCCATCCCGCCGCAGACAAAATTGGTAACCCGCCCTCCGCTAACGCCAGAGCAGTTGGCCCTGAAACGCCGGTTTCCGACCGCCTTTGACCTGCGGGAACGGGCGCGCAAACGCCTGCCGAATTTTGCCTTCGAATACTCCGATGGTGGGGCAGGAACGGATACGGGAATTGCGCGGAACTGGGCAGCACTTGATGCGGTGGAGATGGTGCCGCGCTATGGCAGGGTCATCGCGCCGCCTCCCGCGGAGACGACGCTGTTCGGCAAAACCTATGCCGCGCCAATCGGGATTGCGCCTATCGGCGGGCCGGGGACCACGTTTCCGGGCGCAGAAACCTATCTGGCAAAAGCAGCCCAGGCGGCTAACGTTCCCTACACGTTGGGGCTGCTGTCCGGGCTCGATATCGAAAAAGCGGCGGAACTGGCGCCGGATGTGCTGTGGCTCCAGCTTTATCGGTTCGCGAATAACGATCACAAGATCGGGTTCGACCTGGTGCGCCGGGCTGAGGCTGCGAACGTCAATGTTCTGGTGCTGACCATCGACACGCCGACCCGCACGACGCGTCCGCGCGAGGTCAAAAGCGGGATCATGAACCCGTTCAAGCTGACGATGCGTCTGCGGCTGGATGCGATGCGGTCGCCGTGCTGGATGCGGTCGTTGATGCGCAACGGCATACCGAAATTTACATCGCTGGCACCTTATGTGAAGCCCGGTATCAGTCTTGCCGAGGGGGCGGCGTTTATCCGGCGTGAAAGCGGCGGCGCGTTCACGTGGGACGAGATCGCGCACTACCGCGACAAGTGGAAAAAGCCGCTGATGCTTAAAGGTGTGATGCATCCCGAAGATGCTGCGCGTGCGGTGGAACTGGGTATCGACGGCCTATTCGTCACCAATCATGGCGGCCGCCAGATCGATGCGCTGCCGGCACCGATCGACGTGCTGCCGGCAATCGCCGCCGAAGTCGGCGGCAAGGCGGAGCTGGTCTATGACAGTGGTGTGCGCTCCGGCGTCGATGCTGCCCGCGCCGTCGCTCTGGGGGCGGATGCAGCGTTCGTTGGCAAGGCCTTCCTGTGGAGCCTCGGTGCGTTGGGTGCAATAGGCCCCGAACACCTGATCAACGTACTGATCGACGATGTCAGTGCGACGCTGGGCCAACTCGGCTGCCGGAATGTGAAGGAGCTGCGCTCGGTAGTGGTGCGGCATCCTGGGGCGTATGCGGCAGCCGAATTCGACGGGCGATAGAAAACCCGGGTCGTTTTGAGACGGCCCGGGTTCGTAATGTTACTCACTTTTCGCGGCAAGCAGGCCGGACTGGAACATAAGGCCGGCGACGGCGGCGCCAATTAACGGTGCGACGATAAACAGTGAAAGCAGCGAGACTGCGTTAGCGTTGGTGCTCATGCCGACAATGGCTAGCCCGATGGACCGCGCCGGGTTGACCGACACACCGGTGACATTGATGCCGACAATGCGGATGACCACGACTGTCAGCCCGATGGTGATACCTGCCATATGTGTCGGCGCACCTTCCTACGTGACGCCGGGGATAGGGACCAGGAAGATGCATGCCGGCGATAACTGCTGCACCGCAGCCGAACAGCACCAACGTAAAAGTACCTATAAATTCTGCGACTGGTTTTTTGCGTTGTCCTCTACTTTTCTTGATCTCTGACTACTAAACAGACGCAGCCTGGCGCGAATGCCGATTCGGGCTAAAACTTCTTCAACCTGCCGGTATGTCAATTTTGCGGCATCTGGGCAGCGTTAGTGTGGACGGTCCCCGGCCCCTGAGATAAGTTCCGCGCAACAGATTCAGCTATTTGATGGCAAACGGAGGAAACGGGACATGGATACATATCAGCTCTATATCGGCGGGAAATTCGTGGATGCAGAAGGCGGTGTTACCAGGCCAACCCATAATCCCTATAACGGAAAGCCGATCGCCAATATTCCGGTTGCCAGCGTGTCTGACGCAGAGGCGGCGATTGCTGCGGCGCGCGATGCCTTTGATAACGGGTCGTGGCCGCGGATGTCGGGCGAGGAACGCAGTGAGATCATCTGTCTTCTTTCCGCCAAGATGAAAGAGCGGATGAAGGATTTGGCGCGGCTCGAATCTTTGGATTCGGGGGGCACGATCGCCAAGACCGGCGCTGATGCCTTCCTCGGTCAGCGTCAGATGAACTATTTCGGCACTATGGCGAAGAAGTTTAATTCCGAGCCCAAGGAAATCGAGGGCATGTCGCGCCCGGGCCGGTCGTACAATTATACGATCCGCGAGCCGATGGGCGTCTGTGCGTCGATCATCCCGTGGAATTTCCCGCTGATGATGGCGGTCTGGAAGCTGGGCCCGGCGCTTGGTACCGGCAACACAATCATTCTGAAGCCTGCTTCCGATACGCCGCTCTCGGCGATGGAACTCGCGCGTATTGTCGATGAATGCGGTTTCCCGCCCGGCGTGGTGAACGTGATCACCGGCCCGGGCGGGCTGATCGGTGAAGTGCTGACGACCAGCCCCGATGTTGACAAGATCGCGTTTACCGGTTCGACCGAGGTCGGGAAGGACATCATGATCAAAGCCGCTGGCACACTTAAAAAGGTAACCCTCGAATGCGGCGGTAAATCGGCCAATATCGTCCTGCATGACGCGAACTGGGATATCGCCATCGACGGCTCTATCTTCGCGGCGTTCTATCATCAGGGGCAGGTCTGCGAATCCGGCACAAGGCTGCTGCTGCCGGCAGACCAGCACGATGATTTCGTCGAGAAGATGGTGGTGAAGCTGAATGCGATGCCGATGGGCGATCCGCTGGACCTGGCGACCAAGGTCGGCCCGGTGATGTCAGAAGGCCACATGAAGACCGTGCTTGACTATATCGAGAAGGGTAAGGCCGAGGGCGCGACGCTCGTCTGTGGCGGCGAGCGCGCCACAGAAGGCGAACTAGCCAACGGCTATTTCATCCAGCCGACCGTGTTCACGAATGTCACCAATGACATGACTATTGCCCAGGAGGAAATCTTCGGGCCGGTCCTCTGTGTGATGAAATATGACACCGAGGAAGAGGCCGTGAAGATCGCCAACGATTCCATCTTCGGTCTTGGCGGCGGTGTGTGGTCGGAAGATATCGACCGTGCCCGGGCAGTGGCCGGCGGCATGCGGACCGGTACGGTCTGGATCAATGACTGGCACCTGCTATCCGAGCAAATGCCGTTCGGGGGTTACAAGCAGTCCGGTATCGGTCGCGAATTCGGCGAAGAGGGCATGAACGAATATACCGAGGTGAAGGCTCTGCATGTCGATGACGCCAAGACGCGGGAGAACAAGCCCTGGTTCGACATGCTGGTTCCCCAGGAAAAAACGGATGCGGCCGAATAGATGATCAATACAGCAATCGTCGGCATGGGCCGGTGGGGACAGACGCTGGTCAATTCGGTTGCCGGTGACAGTGAGACAATCACATTCGTGGCCGGGAGTACCCGCACACCGTCGAAGGTCGTGGACTATGCAGCGGAGAAAGGCATAAAGCTTCATTCGTCGTATGAGGATGTGCTGGCGGACGACAATGTCGATGCCGTCGTGTTGGCGTCGCCGCATAGCGTGCATTTTGGCCAGATCATGGCGGCCGCCGATGCGGGCAAGCACGTGTTTTGCGAAAAGCCATTCTGTCTGAATGCAGCGGATGCGCGCACCGCGCTTGATGCGCTGGCGGCGAAGGGACTGAAGGTCGCCATCGGACATAACCGCCGGTTTTCGCCGAACGCGATGAAGCTCAAAGCGATGATCGATAACGGCGAACTGGGCGATATGATCCAGATCGAGGGCAATTTCTCGGCCAACATGGCGGGATATGCGGGCGAATGGCGTGAAAGCCGCGCCGAGAGCCCGGCGGGCGGCATGACTTCGCTCGGTATCCATGCCATCGATATGTACATCAATCTGTTCGGCCGGGTAAAAAGTCTGCAGGCGGTCAGCCGCAGGATCACCATGCCATACGATATCGATGATTCCACGACGATTCTGATGGATTTCGAAAACGGCCAGTCGGGCTATCTCGGTTCCGTGGCGGCAACCGGCACCCTTTGGCAGGTCCGCGCGTTCGGTACCAAGGGCTGGGGTAATATTTTCGCCCATGACGAGTTCACGGCGCAATTGACCGACGGCACTTTCGTCAGCGATTCCTGGGACGGCTATCCCTATCCCGGCATGCCGACGATCAAGGCGCAAATGGAGGCATTTGCCGCCGATTGCGAAGGTGGCGCGCCATTCCCCGCGAGGCCGGACCAGATACTGCATGCGACCGCGGTACTTGAGGCTGTCATCACGTCGGCCGAGACCGGGGAGCGGGTTACAATAGACTGACGCGCAGGTTCATTCCGCCAAAATGGCGGCGGGTTTACCCGACCGTGAAGACAAATTCGTTGTCAGCGACGCCTTAAGCTGGCGTCATCCCGGACATAACTGGGGAATGCTGCCATGAAACCTGATACCTCGGCCCTTCGGACCGATCCGATATATCTGCGCATGTTGCTGGTCTCCAGCCTGGCGCTGGCGATACTCATCGGAGGCACGATGCTTGCCACGGCCAATCCGGTCCTCTGGAAGCTGTCGTGGCGCGTCACTGATTTTTCGAAGAAATCGATCGAATTCGGCGAAATCATCTCCGGCGGTCCACCGAAGGACGGCATTCCGTCCATCGACAAGCCAAGCTGCGTGCCGCAGGCAAAATACAAAGACGCCGCCGAAACCGAGCCGGTGACTACCTTCGTCCACAAAGGCGATGACCGCGCTTACCCGCTGCGGGTGCTGATGTGGCATGAAATCGTGAACGACACTGTCGGCGGGATTCCCGTGTCCGTCACGTATTGCCCGCTGTGTAATTCGTCGATCGTATTCGACTGTCGGCTCGGTGAGAGAATTCTCGATTTCGGGACCACCGGCAAGCTGCGGAAATCGGACATGGTGATGTATGACCGCCAGACGGAAAGCTGGTGGCAGCAGTTTACCGGCACTGGTACCGTCGGTGAGATGAACGGCAAGATGCTGACGATGTTACCGGCACGGCTGGAATCGCTCGCAAAATTCCGCGCCCGCTATCCCGACGGCAAGATGCCGGTGCCCAAAAATCCCAATTTCCGACCCTATGGCAACAATCCCTATCTCGGGTATGACAGCTCATCGCGTCCATTCCTGTATCGCGGCGAAATGCCGAAAGGGATCGCGCCGCTGGCCTACGTGGTGAAGGTCGGTGATCAGGCCTGGTCGCTGAAGAAGCTCAAGAAAGCCGGCAAAATCGTCGCCGGCGATCTCATCCTGACCTGGAGCAAGGGCCTGAACTCGGCGCTCGATACGTAGGATATCGGCGTAGGTTGCGCTGTCGGGGATATTGTCGTCCAGCGCAAGTCCTTTCAGGGGATGAAGGAAGAGATCCGCGATCTGACATTTGCTTTCGTCTTTCACGCTTTTGTCGAAGGCGGGACGATCCACAAATAGGAATAATGCCGGCAAAGGTGTTATGCAAAATGCGGCGCTTCAATGGACTGTCATATGGTCATATACTCCGGCCTCCAGTTCACTCTGGCCTCCAGTTCATAAGGACCGCGCCAAATGCCCCTTGATGTCGCCTATTCCGTTTGCCCGCATGACTGCGCGAGCGCCTGTACCCTGGATATCGAGCTTGAATCGGCGCAGAAGATTGGCCGGGTGCATGGCTCCGACGCGAATACCTATACGGCGGGTGTGGTCTGCGCGAAGGTCGCGCGCTACGCCGAGCGGGTGCATCATCCGGACCGGCTGACGCAGCCGCTGCGCCGTAGAGGGCTCAAATCCGCGACGTCAACAATGGCCGATTTTGAGCCGATCTCGTGGGATGATGCGCTCGATATCGTCGCCGAAAAATTTATCGCCGCCGCACAGAAACATGGGCCCGAAACGGTCTGGCTGTATAACTATGCGGGCACCATGGGCAAGGTGCAGCGCGACGGCATTCAGGGCCTGCGCAACGCCATGGGCTATTCGCGCCAGCACAACACGATCTGTTCGTCGATCATGCTGTCCGGGATGACGGCGGGCGTCGGCGCCCAGCGCGGCTGCGATCCGCGGGAATTCGCCGAGGCGGATTTGATCGTCGTCTGGGGTTCCAACCCGGTCCACACCCAGGTCAATTTGATGACCCACATTGCCCGCGCGCGCAAAGAGCGGGGCGCGAAGCTTGTCGTCATCGACCCCTATCGCACGCCGACGGCGCGACAGGCGGACGTTCATCTCCGGCCCAAGCCGGGCACGGATTCGGCGCTTGCCTGTGCTTTGATGCATGTGCTGTTCCGCGACGGTCATGCCGACCGCGACTACATGGCCGAATTCACCAACGATGCCGATCTGCTGGAGACGCATCTGCAATCGCGCGGCCCTGACTGGGCGGCCGAAATTACCGGCATCCCGGCGGCAGAGATCGAGGCGCTGGCGAAGGATTACGGCACGACGGACCGCGCCATCATCCGGCTCGGTTATGGCTTTTCGCGGTCACGCAACGGCTCGTCCAGCCTGCACGCGGTAAGCTGCCTGCCGGCGGTGCGTGGCGCATGGAAACACCGTGGTGCCGGGCTGTACGGATCCATCGGCCAGAACTTCGATGTCAATTCGTCGCTGGTGACCGGTATCGACGATCCGGACGTGCGTCGGCTCGATATGTCGCGGCTTGGCCCGATCCTGATGGATGACCCGGAACCGCTGAATGGCGGCCCGCCGGTTACGGCGATGCTGGTGCAAAGCTCCAACCCGGCGGTGGTTGCACCGGAATCTGGGCTTGTGCGCCAGGGGCTGATGAAAGATGAGATGTTCCTGTGTGTGCACGAACAATTCATGACCGATACCGCGCGGCTTGCCGATATCGTCCTGCCGGCGACCACGTTTCTCGAACACGACGATTTTTACACATCCTACGGTCAGCCATACCTGCAGCTCGGACCGAAGATCATCGACCCGATTGGCGATACGCGCAGCAATCACGAGATGATCGGTGCGCTGGCCAAGCGGCTCGGTGCGGATCACCGGGCTTTCGATATGACGGCGTTGGAAGTGATCGATGAGATCCTTCAGACCAACGGGCTGGGGACGGCCGATGAGCTGAAGGAAAAACGCCTTATCGATTTTAGTCCGTCCTTTGAAGATACGCATTTCCTGAACGGTTTTCCGCAGCCGGACGGCAGGTTCCGGTTCAAGGCGGACTGGGCCGCACTGGGCCCGGATCACGCGGCCCTGCCGGACCTGCCGGACTTTGCCGACATTATCGACAGCACAGACGAGGCCCGGCCGTTCCGGCTGGTGACTGCGCCGTCACGCAACTATCTCAACACCAGTTTCACAGAGACCGATACCTCGATCCGCAATGAAAGCCGCCCGACGATCATGCTGCACCCGTCCGATTGCGACGAACTCGGCCTGGTCGAGAGCGACCGCGTGCGTATCGGCAATGACCGCGGCGACCTGGTGGTACATGCCGAGCCATTCGACGGTGTGGACCGGGGCGTGGCAATTGTTGAGGGTGTCTGGCCGAACCTTGCGTTCGAGGAAGGCATGGGCATCAACCTGCTGGTCAGCGCAGATCCCGGAAAACCCAATGGCGGCGCCGTGTTCCACGACACCGCCATCTGGGTAAGGGCCGCCTAGCCGCCCGCAGTTGCAACATTCATCGCGCCCCGTGTCGCCCAGCCGGTGAAGCGCTTGTCGAGAATGGCGAATATTCCGTACATCGCGGTCGCCATTGCCGCAATAACGATGATGCCCGCAAACATCAGCGGTGTATTGAAGTTTGAACTGGCGATAAGCATCAGGTTGCCGACGCCATCACTGCCTGCCACTGTCTCTGCGATCACCGCGCCGACGAAGGCGAGCGTAATGGCGATTTTCAGCGACGCGAAGAGATACGGTAGCGAGCGGGGTATCCCGACCTTGATCACGATGTCCCGTTCTTTCGCGCCAAGCGCCCGTAATACGTCCTTGAGCTCGGGCTCAATCGTAGCGAGGCCCACGGCCATGTTGACGACGATGGGGAAAAAGCAAAGGACAAACGCTGTCAGACTGGCGGTCTGGAGACCGGGGCCGATCCACAGGACGAAGATCGGCACGATCACAACCTTCGGGATGGCGTTGAAAGCGACCATCAGCGGGTAGCACGCGACATAAACCGGACGCCAGAGTCCGATCGCGATACCGATCAGAACGCCGATGACCACCGCCGCCCCAAAGCCGAGGAGGGTTGCGTAAAGCGTCGTCAGAGCACTTTGCAACAGCCCGACACGGTATTCATAGATCGCATAGAAAGATTCGCTCGCCGACGGCATGATGATGCGCGAGATACCGAAAATATTGACGACGGCCTCCCACAGCAGAATCAGTACGAGGGTGAGCAACCAGGGGGAGGCGATTTCCAGCCATTTGCTTTTCATAACGTCTCCTATGGGTCTGATTTTGCGACATTAATGTGATGGCGAAGGTCCTGGATCAGGTCAGCGATGTCGCGGCTGTACAGATCGTCGAGCTTCCGGGTGCGGGGCAGGTCAATCTTGCGGTCCATGATCACGCGTCCGGGCCGGGCGCTCATGACGTAAACCGTGTCGGCAAGATAGACCGCTTCTCGGAGGTCATGTGTGACCAGAATGACTGTGCATTTCCGCTTCAGGTAAAGCATCTGCAGAACGTCCCACAGCTCTTCGCGCGTGAACGCATCGAGCGCGCCGAACGGTTCGTCGAGCAGCAACAGGTCAGGCTCGTGCACCAGGGCGCGGCATAACTGCGCGCGTTGCTGCATACCGCCCGAGAGCTGCCAGGGCGCGCGGTCACCGAACCCTTCCAACCCGACGGTCGCCAGCAGCTCATTGGCCATGGCCTCGTATTTAGCTTTCTCCGATCGGAATTTCTGGCGATGCGGCTCAACAATTTCGAGGGGCAAAAGCACGTTTTCGCGCGTCGACCGCCAGGGCAGCAGGGACGCGTTCTGAAACGCCATGCCAACGATCTTGAGCGGCTTGGTGACGGGCTCTCCGCCGACGCTGACTTTGCCTTTATTCGCGCGGATCAGCCCCGAAATGATTTTCAGCAGTGTGGATTTTCCACAGCCGCTCGGTCCGACAAGGGCGACAAACTCGCCGCGCTCCATCTTGAGCGAAGTATTCTGCAGCGCGAGGGTGCCGTCCGCCGCCTCGTGTCCGGCGCTATTGCGATAGACAAGATCGACGTCTTCGATATCTATGTATGCCATCAGGAAAATGGCGGGGCGCGCATATGCACGCCCCGCACCTTTGTATTGTTGCGCAGGTAGCCGCTTATTTGTGAATGAAGCGCTCTGCCTGCGGCGGCAGGAAGGATGCGTCGAACATGTCTGCTGCCTTAGGAACGTTTTTCAGCTTGTAGGCCGCCGCTGCCTGATTGATCGACCGTTGTAGGCGCGCCATATCGACATTGCCATAGCCGTTCTTTTTGACGTTCGGCGTCAGGATACAGCAGTCCATGGCGATCCGCAGTCGATCTGCCTCGACCGAAGCCTGAACCAGCGGCTGGAATTTTTTGACTGCATCCACTGCCATTTGGGGGCGTTGAACCATATCGCGGGCAGCCTTGTAGGTCGCGCGGATAAAACCTTTTACAGCTTCGGGATGGGCGACCGCGAATTTGGGCGATACCGCAATGCCGTTTGCGTAGGCTTCCATGCCGTGGTCGCCATACATAAAGCAATCCACGTCGGATTCCTTCAGGCCGGCGGCCTTGATAGCAAGCAGGCTGGAGAACACGTGGCCGGAGATGGAATCGACATCGCCGCGGATCAGCATGGGTTCGCGCAGGCGCGGGTTCATGTTCTTCTTTTTAACCGAATTCGGATCGATGCCGATGGCGGCGGCGAAGGCGGGGAAAAGCTTGTAGCTCGCATCGAACACCGGTGCGCCGAGGCTCCTGCCGACCAGCTGTTTCGGATTCTTGATGCCGGATTTGACCAGCACGCAGATCGAGAACGGCGGCTGTTCGTAAAGCATCATGATGGTCTTGATCGCTTGATCCGGATTCTTGGAATTGAACTCGATCAACGCGTTGATGTCGGGCCAGCCGATATCATGGGTGCCGGCGACCAGCTTGCGCACGGCATCGGCCGAGCCTTTGCCGGGTGTGATCGACACGTCCAGTCCCTCGGCTTTGAAATAGCCTTGGTATTGCGCAATGAACGTCGGTCCATGGGTCGATTGCGGTACCCAGTCAAGCGTAACGCGGACCTTTGTCTGTGCCTGTGCGGAAGCGGCGAGGGCCGTTGCTGCGACAAGGGCAAGCGCGCCGTTGCGGACCGTGCGACCGCCGAGCGGGGCGAGGATTTTTGAAATTTTCATGTGTAGTCTCCCTGGTTTCAAGTGTCTGTTGGCGCTGAAGTGTTTTTGCACTTTTGAGAGCCTGTCGGGCCGGCATGATCGGTTGTCGGCGATCACGGGAATTTTGTTCCTGTCGAACGTGCTTTTACAGCGGTCCGGTCAGGAAAGAACGGATTAAAGGTATCCCGGTTGCGTACGGCGTACGAGTCCAAATTCTGGGCAGGAGATCCTGCCTGCCATGGCGCGCAAGCAACCTGATCGGTTGCGTTTGCCGCGCAGCGAATTCGGTTGCCCATTTGAAGCGCGTCGTCTGGTCAAAAATTAGGTAGCTGGGTGATTTATGTTCGTGAGGAAAACACCCCGGCAGTGGTTAACGCGTCCGGCACGCTGGCTCTGTTTGGGGCCATGATGGTGGGGCTTGGCGTCGTGCGGCGGCGGAATCGGGCGTAACCGGTCACTCCCTGCTTGCCGGGGCGGTCAAAAACCCTATATTCCGCGCCATGAACTCACTTGGTATCTCCAAAGCGCCCGCGGATACGCGCATCATTGTCGCCATGTCGGGTGGCGTGGACAGCTCTGTGACCGCGGCCTTGCTGGCGGAGGAGGGCTATGACGTCGTTGGTGTGACGCTCCAGCTCTACGATCACGGCGAAGCGGTAAAGCGTGAAAAAGCCTGCTGCGCCGGTCAGGATATCTTCGATGCCAAGCAGGTCGCCGAATCTGTCGGTATTCCCCATTACGTGCTGAACTATGAATCCCAATTCCGTGAAGACGTTATCGACGCCTTTGCAGACAGTTATATCCGGGGTGAGACGCCCATTCCCTGCGTGTTGTGCAATCAGACAGTCAAATTTCGTGATCTGCTCAAAACCGCCAAGGACCTACAGGGCGATGCGCTGGCAACTGGGCACTATATCCAGCGGGTCGGCACCGAGGGCCCGGCAGAGCTGCGCCGCGCCGTGGATGCGGGCCGCGATCAGAGCTATTTCCTGTTCGCGACGACACAGGATCAGGCCGATTTCCTGCGCTTTCCGCTCGGTGGTATGCCGAAAGATGAAGTGCGGACGCATGCCGAACGCTTCAATCTGCCAGTCGCGACGAAGCCCGATAGCCAGGATATTTGTTTTGTGCCCGATGGCGACTACGCCTCCGTGGTCGCCAAGATCCGCCCGGGTGCCATCGATCCTGGCGATGTTGTCGACTTGGACGGCAAGGTGCTTGGCCGCCACGAGGGGATTATCAATTTTACCATCGGTCAGCGTCGCGGCATTGGCATCGGCGGCACGGGCGAGCCTCTTTACGTCATCCGGCTCGAGCCCGATGCACATCGGGTCGTTGTCGGGCCGGGGTCGGCGCTGGGTCAGCAGACCATCCGCCTGTCCGGTCTGAACTGGCTTGGCGATGCGGATGCACCGGGAAGTAAGGTCCGTATCTCGGCGAAAATCCGTTCAACCCAGGCGCCGGTGCCGGCTTTGTTAAGCCTGAACCAGGACGGCACCACCGCCGTCGTCACGCTTGCTACCCCCGAACGCGCCGTTGCGCCGGGGCAGGCCTGCGTTTTCTATGACGGCGAGCGTCTGCTCGGCGGCGGCTGGATCCAGCGGGCAGCCTGAACGCCAGTCTCGCTCCCGGTACGCCGATCGGGCAAATTTAGCCGGCCTGTCGGAACGATGCTGTCGCAATTGCTTTGTGGAACGGTGTGATCGCCGCGATATACATCCGGCCAAACAGATTGTGACGCTGCACAAACGGGGTGACTCTAATCTGATCACCAGCCTCCAGGGCGCTACGTTCAATCACGATCCTGAAATTCAGATGAGCGTCGTCAAGATCGAGGACAATACGGTCGGCGCGTTCGTCGGGTATTGGCAATATATCGATCCGTGCGGCGCTATCCGGCGCGTCGGCCGTGCCATCCGGTTTCAGGCCGAAGGGCCGAACGACGACATTGCGGAGCTTCAAAAGCCAGCGTGACCAGGGCGGCATTGAGCCGACCGTCGCCTGCGCGACCTCACGCATGCTGGCAAAGCGCCGGCGCGTGGTCATTTCAAAGGCATCTGCCCAACCTGCCTCAGGCAGCGCCGCATCGGGCAACCGGGGCGCAACCTCGACGGGCTCGCAGAATGTGGAAGGTATCGTCTGTGTCCTCATGAATTGGATTTAGGAACCCGATCCGGTATCGGCAATATGGCATTTGGCGTCGGACCAAAATGCCGCATGTGCATTACATCGCGGTTTTCATCCAGCCGAGGCCGCTCCCGGTGGTGTTCTTCGGCAGATATTCAGCCGGGACCCAGCCGTCATAGTCTGACGCGTCGATTGCCGCGAAGATCGGGCCAAAATCGATCGTGCCGGTGCCGGTTCATACCGGCCCGGCGCGTCGGCGAACTGGATGTGACCAATCCGGTCGACATGCTTCTGATAGGTTTCGACCAGTGGCAGGCCCATCATCGCCATATGATAGAGATCGAACTGGAGGGCGAGGTTGGGATGGTCCGCGCGGTCGATGATGTCGATCACGGCATCGGCGGTGCTGAGAAAAAAGCCGCCCGGTCGATATCGTTGATCGCCTCGACCACCACGCTGACGCCTATTTCGCCGAGGACCGTGGCTGCGTAGCGCAGATTGTCGGCAAGGATGATATTGGCGGTTTCACGGTCGATCGAGGGTGTCCCAGCCAAGATATTCACGTTCTGGGCGCCGAGGCCTTCGGCATATTTCCTGGCCAAGGCGACGCTCTCGCGAAAATCCTCGATTCGGTAGGGCAGGGCGGCATTTCCCTCGCCGCCCTGGACGAAATCGCCGCAAGGCAAGTTGATCACGGAGACGGAAAGGGCATACTTCTTCGATACACTGGCCAGCGCGCTACAATCGAGCTCGTAGGGGAATTGCATTTCGATGGCGCGAAAGCCCACTTCGTGTGCCGCGCGGGGCCGGTCGGTCAGATCGTATTCGCGGAACATGGTTGACAGATTGGTGGAAAATTGAAGCACGCGGTGTATCCGGTGTTTTTTGCATATTAAGCCGCCCCCGAGAATATGACGAATGCTTGACGAAATCCGGCCAACCGATTATATCCGGCCCCCTTATGGCGGGGTAGCTCAGCTGGTTAGAGCAGCGGAATCATAATCCGCGTGTCGGGGGTTCAAGTCCCTCTCCCGCTACCAATTTTAACCCTTGCCGGGCTGGCGCCGGGCAAGGGTTTATTTTTAGGCCCGCCGCGAAAAGCGGCAGCAGGAGATATCATGGCAGGTCGGAACAAGAAGGCGGCGAAAGCGGCTTTTCAGTCCTTCAACGTCGTCTATGCGGATGATAGCCTGAGCTCCAACCGCCGGGTCTCTGCGGAGCTTCTGGAAAACCCGTATGGTGAAGAGGTTCTCGAACTTGCCCGTCTCGCGATCGAAAAGCAGGACGACGAGATCGCCCAGCGGTCGGGTATGCGAAAACCGCGTATCAAGTCCGTCAAAGCGGTCTAGCGTCACTGATGTGCCCGATTAGCGGGTGAGCCGGCCTTTCAAGTGGTCGGCGAGGCGAAGCGCCAGGGCGATGATCGTCAGGGTCGGGTTCGCCGACCCGATTGTGGGGAATACCGAGCTTCCCGCGACCGACAGGTTCGAGACGCCGAATATTTGACAATCCGCATCGACCACGCCCTGCGCCGGGTCGCGCGCCATTCTGGTGGTGCCCGAATGATGGCGACCGGGTTCAAGGATGCGCGAAAAATCTCCTCGGTACAGATACAGCGCATCCTCATCCAGCCAGGGCGCCTTATGCACCCGGCCGATGCCTTGCCGCCCGAACTCGCCCGCCAATAGATCCGGCATCTGCGCAAAAGTTCGGCGGTCCAGTTCAGACAGCTGCCAGTCGATCCGGGCACGTGGCATGCCGAGCGCGTCTTTTTGATCGGCCAGCGCAATGCGGCTGCCGCGGTTCGGAACCTGCTCGGCGATGGCAAACAGAACCGGCAGGTGCGGCGGGCTTTTCCCCTGAACGAGGTTTTTGACCGCCGGCCCCGCGGTGTCGAGATTGCGCAGGATATCGAGCAGGTAGCTGCCGTAATTTTCGGCTGCCGGGTTGTCTTCGCGTTCGACGGCCTCGTAGACGGCGCGCACGCCCTCATCGACCCGCGACCAGTCCCCGCGGATAAACAGGGCGACCGCCCCGGCGCGGTTTCGCTTCTTCGCGGCGGCCGACGGGCTGAGTGCTGCCTGAAACATGACGGAGTCCGCGTCGGGTCCCGCTTCGGCCAGTGGATGCCCTGCTTGATCGGGGACGATCTCGGCGTATTGCGCTATTAGCCGCTTCGGGTTCTCCGACACCAGCAGGGAGCCAACGGAATCGTACAGATGATCCATGAAATAGCGGCCGACGAGATCGCGCTCGTTTCCGATGCCGCGTTGCGCGATGTCGTTTGATGCGAGGAGCAGCCGTGCGTTCTCTATGCCGCCGCTGGCCAGCACATAATGCCGTGCAGCGACGCGGCCGGTTTTGCCCCCCAGCGATGATACTTTGATATGGTCAACCGAGGCCGTGTTCGACGCGAGACCGATATTCGTCACATTCGCATTGAACAGGACCGTCACGTTGGGTGCCGCTTTCAAAGCTTTCCCATAGCGGTCGCCGAAACGCGTCGGCGGGCTGAACTGGTAGAACCGATTGACCAGGTTCTGCGGATCGAATGCATAGGGTTCGGTTTTTGTGCGCTGCCACAGGCTGTCGTCATAGACATACGGTCCGATCTCGCAGACGGCTTGCGCACGCGGATAAATCTTTGAGAGCTCCCGCCATCCGATGGGCCACCCGCTATCGGGAATCCAGTCGTGCTTTTCGAGATCTTCCGGGTCGAGCGGTACGCAGTATCCGCCCCAGTGATTGGTGCTGCCGCCAAAATGACGCAGGCGGCTGTGAATCGCCGGAACGCCGTAATGGACGCCTTCTTTGATGCTCCGGGCGCGTTTGCGGGCGGGCTGCGCCGCCCCGGCATAAAGCTGCTGTGTCGCGTCTTCGTATTCGCGCGCGCTCTCGATGAGGCAGACTTTGGTTGTCGTCCCGATAAATTCACGTACCATCGATATGCCGGCTGCACCCCCGCCGATAATGCAGAGGTCGCAATTGGCCACGTGTCCGTCTGGCAATTCGCGAAGGTCGGCGAACATCTCAGATCTTCCGGTGCAGGGCGACGAGGGCGAGCACTTCGGCTTCGCTCCGCGCAAGGACCCATCCATCCAGAGCCACAGTGTCACCGGCGTCAAAATCTGCATGGCACAGAGATTGTAGATGGGCGCGCAACTGATGCGCTGTCGGCAAAGGTGTCTCCGTCAAAGACCCGAAGAGCCTTACCGGAATGGTTTCAGAAACAAAATTGCTTTTGTATTGCCGAAGCGCCGTCGTCCCCAGGGCACGCGTTGCCGGGTTGTCCGGCACTAGGTTCTGTAAAATTCGAATCAAGGAGGTGTTGTCAGCGCCGGATAAGCGCAGGGCGGCGGAGGCCCGCGCCGGCAGGAACGGCAGCAGCGCGATTGATGTCAGGTAACTAAGGAATTTTCGTCTTTTATTCATTTTTTACCGAATTCCGGGGGGTGTAGCGCCTGCCACCGGCACGTTGATCTATATTATTGTCGGCCAAATGGCCGTCCGTCGCAAGCATATCGCGACGAATCGGCGTGACGGCTTCGTCTGTTGCGTCGTGACGGTTTCCAGCGATAATCGGCGCAAATGATACTCCGGTCCAACATACCCAAACTGCGCGATGCCTGCCGCGACATGCCCCGGGTGCTTGATGTCGGCGGGTGGCATAATCCGTTCAATCTGGCGACGCATGTGCTCGATATCATGCCATATGAGACCCGTCGTACGGACGATGCACTGGACCCGGAAGATGCGGAGCGGTTCACGAAGGATACGTGGCAAATTCACGATGCCTGCGAGGGGAAATGGCCGTGGCCCGACGACTATTTCGACTACGCGATCTGTTCGCATACGCTTGAAGATATTCGCGATCCCATCGAGGTGGGGCGCGAACTAGCCCGTGTGTCGAAGGCCGGATATGTCGAGGTGCCGTCACGCGCGCGAGAGATTTTCGTCAAAGACCGTTTTGCCCGGGCAAAAATGTTCCTGGGTAAGATGCCGGAAATTGGGTTTCCGCATCATCGCTGGTTCTGCGAACTGAATGACGGGGAACTGCATTTTTTTCATAAAGGCCAGGAAGTGGGAATGGATCGCGCCAGCTATATCACCCGCAGCGAACTAGGCAGAAAAATGACCGAGGTGGAATCCGGTATAGGTATTTTCTGGACCGGTACTTTTACGGCCCGCGAAATTATTATTGGTGCGCATGAATCTCTCGCCGAGAAAAAAACTAAGTTTCTTAAACAGTTAAAGGCGGGCTAATACGCGGGGTGTTCTCTACAGACTAGTGTGCCCGTTCGGCTAAGAGGTCGTCCGGCCCCGTAAGAAAATCGATCCGGATATATCATCGAACGAGGATTTTCTGCGCAGACTCGAGGTCTGCCAGCTTTTCACCATGACGCCGGTCGAGCGGATGTACGGTCTGTACCAGACCGTGAAATATGCCGTTGCGCGCGATGTCCCGGGCTATCTCGTTGAAGGCGGAATTTGCGCCTATATGACACGTTCGAAGGCATGACCCCGCCGACAGAACAGGACGTCAACTATCAGGGTATTCACGCCAATGATTTTCTCGACCCTGGAGACCGCGTAGAGGGAGAATTGAACGTCTGGGCCTATGCGTCGCTGAAAACGGGTGCGCAAGAACCTCGATCTGACGGGCCTGCCGCGCGGCCGGTTTCATCTGGTCAAAGGGCGCGTCGAGGATACGATACCGGAGAGTATGCCGGATGCCATATCGGTGCTGCGTCTCGATACCGACTGGCATGCATCCACGGCGCATGAGCTGAAATACATGTTCCCGGTCCTGTCTTCCGGCGGCGCGCTGATTATCGACGATTACGGCCACTGGCGCGGCTCGTGCGAGGCGACCGACGAATATTTTGCCGTCGAGGGCAACATTCTGCTCAATCGGCTCGATTGTTCCGGCAGGATCGGTATCAAGGCCTGGTCTGGCCAGGCGTCTAGCCTTCAGCGCTGAACGTCGCGGATCGTCCTTTCGAGAAAATCGAGAAACTTCGACCGGTCCTTTTTATCAAACGGCCGGGGCCCGCCGGTCACGGTGCCGGCGGATCGTAAATCCGTCATCAGGTTGCGCGTCGCCAGAACGCTGCCGATTGAATTTTTGTCCAACGGCTCGCCATTGGGCCGCACCACACGCGCGCCGACCTCGATACACCGCGCCGCCAGGGGAATGTCGTTGGTAACGCAGATGTCTTTTGCCGCAATCCGCTCGGCGATCCAGTCATCTGCTGCGTCCGACCCCTGCGTCACGATCGTCATGGTGACCAGCGGATGCGGGTTTGGCCGGATGCCGCCGTCGCTGACCATGTGGACGCCGACGTTATGGCGTTCCGCGACGCGGACAATCTCGTCTTTTACAGGGCAGGCGTCGGCATCGACGAATATCTCGGTCATGGCTTCGATTCTGTTGTTGGGTCGCCTGGCGCCCGATGGCCAGAGGTCGAAAGGTCAGGAAACTTAGATAGCGTACTATTCTATCGCGGTTCTGCCCTTTAGAATGCCCCCTTCAACAAGCGGCGATGGCACGCCGCAGATGCGCAAGGAGTAGCTGACGTCATGGTCGGGACAAAAGAATACGATTACGTGATTGTGGGCGCGGGCAGCGCCGGGTGTTTGCTTGCTTATCGTCTGGGCGCCGATCCCAGCAACCGGATACTGGTCCTTGAAGCGGGTGGTCCCGATACCGACCCGCTGATCCACATTCCGCTTGGCCTCGGCAAGATGCATGAAAAGCGAGCTCATGACTGGGGCTACGACACCGAGCCCGAAGAAGGACTGAATGGACGCGAGATTGAAGCCATGCGGGGCAAGGTCGTTGGCGGGTCGTCATCCATTAATGTCATGGCATATGTGCGCGGCCACAAGGGCGACTACGACCGCTGGGCAGCCAATGGCGCTGCCGGCTGGTCTTATGCCGATGTGCTGCCCTATTTCCGGCGAATGGAGAACTGGGAGCATGGTGACGACGACTGGCGCGGCGGTGAAGGCCCGCTGCATACCCAGAGCGCCAAGTCCGACGATCCGCTCTGGGAAGCCTGGGTCGAGGCCGGTAACGCCATGGGGTTCGGATATACCGAAGATTATAACGGCGAGAAGCAGGAAGGGCTGGGCCGTAGCCAGTCGACGATCCATGAAGGACGTCGTCATAGTGCGGCGACCGCGTTTCTGCGCCCGGCTCTACGCCGTGGCAACGTGACATTGCAGGACAGCACCTATGTGACCCGCGTTGCGATGGAGGGGAACCGTGCAACCGGTGTCGCCTATTCGCGCCTCGGCAAGACCGAAATCGTCCATGCCGCCAAGGAAGTCATCCTGTCGGGCGGGGTCTTCAACACACCGCAACTGCTGATGCTGTCGGGGATCGGACCCGGCGATCATCTGCGCAGCGTCGGTATCGAACCGGTGATTGATTCGCCCTATCTCGGCCGGAACCTGCAGGATCATCTTGCCGTTCAGCCGACCGCGTCACGCCCGAAAGCCGGGCCGTTCCGCAAAACCATGCGGTTCGACCGCATGGCGGTCTCGATCATTCGTGCGCATCTGTTCGGAACGGGCCCCGCTACTGTGCTTCCCGGCGGGCTGCACGGCTTCATCAAAACGCGCTCCGATCTGACAACGACGGATATTCAGTTCCTGTTCCGCGGCGCGCCCGGAAACGCCCATATGTGGTTCCCCGGTATCAAGCGTGCCTACACCGATGGTTTCGGTGTGCGGCCTGTCCTGCTGCACCCTGAAAGCCGGGGCGAAGTGCTGCTGCGGTCAGCGGACCCGTTTGATAAGGTGCGTATCCGCCAGAACTTCCTGTCCGTGTCGCAGGATTTGGACACGTTGCGGACCGGCGTCAAACTGGCGCGCGAGATGATGCACCAGCCGGCGATGGACAAGTTCCGCGGCGTTGAGACCGCGCCCGGCCAGAATGTGAAATCGGATGCGGAACTCGATGAATGGATCCGCCGGATGGCGGTCACCGCTCATCATCCGTCCTGTACGACGCCGATGGGCACGAATTCGGAAGCCGTACTCGACACCGAGTGCCGGGTTAAAGGTGCTGAAAACCTTCGTGTCATCGATGCCTGTGCCATGCCCGATCTAGTTTCCGGGAACATCCATGCGGCGGTTCTCGTGATCGCCGAGAAGGTCAGCGATCATATGCTCGGCAAACCCTACCTGCCGCCCGCGCCAGCCGCGGCGTAGCCGGTCTTGAGCTGGCACGATGATCAGTAACCGCCGCCGCCTCTTGATCGGCGGTGCCGCGCTTGTCTTCGTGCTGTTGTGGAGTACGGGTCATATCGCCACCAAGCTCGGCGATCCCTATATCGAGCCATTCAGGTTTCTCGCTATCCGGTTCAGCCTGTCGATGTTGCTGATGGTCCCGATTGTTCTCGCCGTCGGTGGCAGCTGGCCGCGATCCTTGCGCGATATCTGCCACATCGGGGTCGCCGGGCTGCTAATCCATGCAGGCTATCTCGGCGGTGTCTTTGTCGCCATCGACCTCGGTCTTTCCGCCGGCACTCTGGCGGTTATTACAGGGCTTCAGCCGATCTTGACCGGCGTCGTCGTTGCCGCCGGTTTCGGCGACACGGTGACGCGGCCCCAGTGGTACGGACTATTGCTCGGGCTCGTCGGCGTACTGCTCGTGGTGTGGGAAAAAGCCGCTTTTGATGCCACACCGGTAGCGGCGTTCCTCGCGGCGTTCCTCTGTCTTATTTCGATCACCGTGGGCACGATCTATCAGAAGCGCTATTGCGCCGACGCAGAGATTGCCGCGACCAATACCATCCAGCTTGGCCTGTCCGCCATCGTCTGCGGTGTTGTCTCGCTCTCGATCGAGCAGGGGGCGGTGGAATGGGCGGACGAACTGGTGATCGCTATCGCGTGGCAGGTGGTCCTGTTATCGGGTGCTGCCTGGATGCTGCTGTACTGGCTCCTACGGCAGGGGGAAACCACCCGGGTGACCAGTATGTTCTATCTGATGGCACCATCGACGGCCCTCATGGGCTGGTTTCTGTTCGGGGAGACGTTCGGCTGGCTTGGCACCGCTGGTTTGGCTGTAGCTGTATCGGGCTTCTGGCTGGTGTTTCGCCCGGCGAAAAGTTAACGGGCGACCAGACGCTCCGGCCCTTGTCCCGATGAGGTTAATCGGAAACAATTACCCTAAAAGGGAGAATTCTGATGGCGACGAAATTGCAGGACAGCTTCGACGTCGGTGGGGTGATGCTCGACCGGCCCTTCAAGATCAGGCGGCTCGGACATTTCGGCTTCTATGCCAACGACATGGAAGCCTCGCTCCGGTTCTATCGCGACCTGCTGGGTTTCCAGATTACCGATATTCTCGACTTTGCCGGACGGGCAAATGATCCCAAAGATCTTGATGGCAAAGGGGACACCCGCGGCTTCTTCATGCGCTACGGCACGGATCATCATGCATTCGTGCTGTTTCCCTATCGCGTCCGCAAGGCCATCGATTACAGGAAAACAATGGCCGATGGTGCCACCATGAACCAGATCACCTGGCAGGTTGGCAGCCTGCAGGAAGTGCGTCACGCGACTGACTGGTTCCGCGAAATCGGCGTTCACTATGGTCGGACCGGGCGAGATCTGCCCGGCTCGAACTGGCATGTCTATCCCGTCGATCCTGACGGGCGGGTGAATGAGCTGTTTTACGGTATCGAGCAAATTGGCTGGAACGGGCTGTCAAAACCGCAGAATATGTACGATCAAAAATTCATGAACCCGCCGGAAATCCCCTATATCCGTGAAGCCGAAGAAGTCCGGCGCGCGGTTGATGCAGGTGTCGATATGTCGGACGGGACCAATTCGCTCGAACAGGGCGATGCCACCTATGACGTCGGCGGTGTGCTGCTGTCGCGTCCGTTCAAGATTACCGGGATCGGGCCAGTGCGGTTGTTTACAGATAACATGGGAGACGCGCTCGCGTTTTACACCGCCCGGCTCGGTTTCGTGATCACCGAGAGTATCGACTGGAATGGGGAAGCCTGCCATTTCCTGCGCTGCGGAAACGATCATCACTCGCTGGCGCTGTATCCGATAGGACTGCGCGCAGAGCTTGGCCTCACTGACTGGTCGACGAACTTCTCGTTCGGTGTGCGCCTAAACGATTACGGCCAGCTCAAAGCGGCGATTTCCTGGCTTGCCGAGCAGGGTGCCGAAATCCTCTATTTCCCGCCTGAGCTGTTTCCGGGGATGGAGTACACGGCTTTCGCCATCGACCCGGACGGTCACGCGCTCCAGCTATACTGCTACATGGAACAGGTCGGCTGGGACGGTCGGCCACGCCCCGCGGATCAGCGCCCGCAGATAGATAATAACAATTGGCCCGAAACGCTTGAGGCCCGCTCCGACAGCTATGGTGGAGAACAGTTTATGGGGCCATGGGGCTAGAAAATGCCGCCAACGCGGTAACAGGAACACAAAGATGAAATTTTCGTTCTTTATGATGCCGACGCACCATCCGTCGGAAAACCCGACACTGGCCTTTCACCGGGATATCGATCTGATCCCGTATGCGGAAAGCCTTGGCTACGATTCATTCCATATCGGCGAGCATCACTCGGGCGGGTGGGAAACCATGCCGTCGCCCGAAATGGCACTGTCGATGGCCGCGGCCAAGACATCCCGGATCCGGTTGGGCACATCGGTGGTCAATCTACCGTTTCATCATCCGTATCAGGTGGCCGAGCGCATCGCGTTTCTCGATCATCTGTCTTACGGGCGCGCGGTTCTCGGTATCGGGCCGTCGAGCCTTGTCACCGACAAGAAGCTGTTCAATATCGACAGCGCTGCCGCCCGCCGGATGATGGGGGAATCGGCCGATATTATTGTCCGCCTTCTGGAAGCCGATGATCCGATCAGCCATGACGGCGAATTCTGGCAGTTCAACGATCTCCGCCTGCAGCTCAAATCCTATCAGCAGCCGCGATTACCGATGGCCCTGCCGACGACCGGTGGCGCCGAGGGTCTTGATATGGCAGCACGGCACGATATGGAACTTTGGACTCCCTGCGGGCTGAACCGGCCCGGCGATGGCGTGTTCACGGAATTCTGGAAGAACTTCGAAGGCGCCTGCGACCGTCATGGCAAGGCGGCGGACCGCGATCAATGGCATCTGGTCAGCAATTTCTATCTGGCAGATACGCGCGAGGAAGCCTGGGCCGATGTCAGCGAAGGCATCATGCGCGAGACGGGCTATTTCACGTCGATCGGTTTCACGCCGCTTTACGAATCCTATAAGGGGCAGCCGGTCTCGGAATTTACGCCGCAATCGGTTGTGGAGCGCCGGGACTGGGTGGTCGGCACCCCCGACGATGCTATTGCGTGGATCGAAAAGAAAATCGCAGATAACGGTATGTTCGGCGGCGTCATGCTGACAACCCATGAATGGGCGGGCTCTGAAAAGCTCAAACGCTCGCTGGAGCTGTTTGCGCGCTATGTTATCCCGCATTTCAACGCGGGTCGCTACAACTACAGGGCCGAGGCGCAGTTGCTTGCCGATCAGGTAAAGGCGCATGGTGCAGTGCCGCTGGATGTCGCCGGCAAACCGTCGAACCTGGTATCAAAGTAGAACTACGCGAATTAAACCGGACGCGAATGTCCGGATATACAAAACGGGGATGAAACGATGAAGAACAGCATGACCGCTGCCCAGGCCGTCGTCGATGCGCTGATCGAAGAGGGTGTCGAATATGTTTTTGGTATCACCGGCGATACGGTTCTGCCGCTGCTCGATGCGATGTATCACCGTCAGGATGAAATCCGTTATGTAACGGCGCGGTTCGAAACGGGTGCGACGTCGATGGCGGATACGTATTCCCGCGTCACGGGCAAGATCGGCTGCTGTCTGTTCCATGTCGGTCCCAGTATTTCGAATACCGTGCTGGGGGCGTGGTCGGCGAACAAAGACGCGGTGCCCCTGCTGATGCTGTCGGCCAACATGGATACTTTCCGGCTACAACGGAATATCTGGCATGAATTCGATGTCATGAGCGTCTTCAGCAACTTCACCAAATGGCAGGGCCAGCTGACCGAGGCAAAGGACGCAAACCGGATCATGCGGACCGCCTTTCAGGCGCTGAAATCCGGGATGCCGGGTGTGGTCCACGTCGATTTTCCGAAGAACATCCTGCCAAACCCGGTCGATGTTGAATCGACCGACCTGTCGCTTAAAGGGGGCGCGCATTCCGGGGCACTTGCCAACCGGCCAAGACCTGAAACCTGGGCGGTAGAGCAGGCGGCTGATCTGCTGATGCAGGCGGAACGTCCCGTCATCATTGCCGGGCGTGGCGTGCGCTGGGCCAATGCTTCAGATCAGCTCATTGCCCTTGCCGAACGGTTGACCGTGCCGGTCATCACGACGGAGATGGGGCGCGGCTCGATCCCCGAAGATCATGTGTTGTCCGGCGGTATTGTAGGCCATTTCGGTCATTCAACGGCAAACGGGCTGGTGCGGGAGGCCGACGTGGTGCTGGGCCTGGGGTCGCGGTTCCTGAACGTGAACACTATCAACTGGTCGCTGATCCCCGAGAACGCCAAGATCATCCAGGTCGAGAACGATCCTCTTGAGATCGGCAAGCAATACGCGGTGACGCTGGGGGTGCATGCTGATTCAGGTGCGTTTCTGGACGACCTGCTGGTTCATCTGGAAGCGGACAATCTGCAAGTCGAGGGCGGGGCGGATCATCCCCGCGTCAAGCGCGTGGCGGAACTCGCCGCCGATCAGGAACGCCGGTATTACGATACCGATCTCGATGCTGTGCCGATCAAGCCGCAACGGATCACGAGAGCCATTGAACAGGTCTGCGATGCGGACGCGATTTACGTCCTGGGGTCGGGTCTGCACACACAATGGGCGCACGGCATCAAAATCCGTAAACCCGATCAATACCATCTGCCGGTTGGCTCCGGGACGATGGCCTGGGCGTTGCCGGGCGCCATCGGCGCGAAGCTGGCACAGCCCGATCGTCAGGTCGTTGTGTGTATCGGCGATGGTGATTTCGGTATGAACGCGCAGGAGATCGAAACATCCGTGCGTGAAGAAACGCCGATCGTTATCGTGATCTATAATGATTGCAGTTACGGGGCGCTGCGGGTGTTCCAGAAAGCGCATTATGGCGGGCGTTTTATCGGTTCACATTTCGGCCCGACCGATCACGTCAAGCTGGCTGAGGCCTACGGCGCGCGCGGGGAACGGGTCGAGCAGCCGGGCGATCTGGTCGGCGCGCTGGAACGTGCTGCCGAGGCAGATGTGACGACGGTTATCGACGTCATCATCGACGGCTGGGAGCCCCATTACCGCGAAGACGAATTTGCCGCCTTCCACAAGTTCTGATTCTGGCTAGACGTCGATCAAATAAGCGCGGAGAACGGTCGCGCAGTTGCGGCTTTCATCTTTGGCCGTAAAACAAAGGTGGTTGTGCCACTCGCACAGATGCTGCGCAGTTCGGCACCAGCAACTGTATTCCCGTAGAGTTCGTCGCGGTAGCATTGGTGGTTGCTTTCGCGGCAGCGCCGGCAAGCGGTCAGGGTTTCCTTAAGAAACTGGAAGACGCAACCGGCGGGCTAGGCAGCAAGCTTGGGATCGGCAGCGGCAGCGGCCGTAGTACGGTGGGTGCATTGTCTAATGACGAAAACGGCAAGGGCATCAAGGAAGCGTTCCGGGTTGGGACCGAGCGTCTGGGCGGCCAGGTTGGAACCGCCAACGAGTCGAGTGGGGTTCCTCAGGTCCGCATTCCGCTATCCCCCATAGGCTGAAAAGGGTTCAGTCGGCATTGAGCCGTGTTAGTATGTCAGGCATGGCGGACGATCTGGAGTTAGGGCTCAACCGGGCCGCAGAGACTGCGAAGCCGAAGGCGAAGAAGCTGTTTGGCGATGCCATCACCGCAAAGGCCGAGTTCAAGCCGATCGTGAATGCATTGCTTGCCGATGTAGGGGCGGTCAACAGCGATGACAAGATGATGGGACAGTATCAGTCGCGGCCCTTCGTGCCGGATGTCAAAGCGGATCTTACCAATTACGTCTTCGAAAAGGCGATCACCGGGATATTCCTGTATCTCGGCAAGGAAGAGGCCGCCATCCGCGAAACCCCGGCAAAGCGAACGACGGATCTCCTCAACAAGATCTTCGCAAAGTAGCGAGGCAGCGATGGTTCGGTTTACGCAGCTTCATCCGAGTTTCGCCGCCGAAACGGAAGATGTCGATCTTTCTGCGCGGATGAGTGACGCGCTTCGTGACGAACTTGTCGCGGCGATGGATAGCTACGCCGTCTGTATTCTTCGGAATTACGCGCCGGTCGCGGATGAGTGTCATCTGGCGTTGGTCGGGCGTTCGGATCGTTGATGCGCCAGAAGATGCAGAAGACAGTTTCAGGGCGGGGGATACGTTTGTCGACCGACGCACTGGTGGATGTCGGTAATCTGGATGAGAATGGCAACATTCACGCCGCCGATGATCCACGCTGCGCCTTTCACAAGGGAAACCTACTGTGGCATTCGGATGTGACGTTCGATGCGGTGCGGGCAAACTATTCCATACTGGCCGCGCACCAGGTGCCTCCGGACCGGGTCGATACCGAATTTGCCGATATGCGGGCCGCCTACGATACGCTCGACGATGCGATGAAGAAGTGTGTCGAGGATCTCAGCGCGGAACATTCTATGTGGTATTCGCGCTCGCTTGGCGGCATGCCGGATCCGGGACCGGACGTTAAGGTCACGCGGCGTCTGGTTCAGGTTCATCCGAGGACCGGCAGGAGGTCGCTTTGCCTTGCCAGTCATGCGTCACATGTCATCGGCTGGTTGACCGAAGGCGGGCGTAAACTATTGGATGAGCTGACCGCGCATGCGACTCGGCTGGAATTTGTGTTTCGCCATCAATGGCGCGTCGGCGACATGGTGATGTGGGACAACCAGCAGACGATGCATCGCGGAACGCCGTTCGATGACACGCGTTATGCGCGCGATATGCGCCGCGTCACTGTACTGGAAGGCTGCGACACGGGCTTCGGTCTCAGACGAGAGGGACCGGGCCACTGAGTGACCCGGTGCAGGCGCGCAGCCTCGATAGTGTCGCCAAGGTCTCTGGCTTCGAGCTTGGCAAGTTTCTCCTCAAATATAGGGAGATAGATCGTAATGACTTCGCCGTTCTTCATGCGAAACTCCAGTATTGCTGCACTTCTTACAATTGGATGGAATCAGGCCAGTTTGCAATTATTTTATAGCGATGCAGCATTGTAATTTTTGCTGGGGTAAAAGAACAGTTAACCATCAGTTTTAGGTCGGTTCGCTGCCATTTTGGCGATCTCCGCGCGCAATCTGGCCCGCCGGGGAACTGCCCAGAGAAATGCGATCAGAATTGCGCCAGCGCCAATGGCGACCGGGACGCGAAATCCGATGAAATCGGCAGCAGCACCCATGGCAAAGGCGCCGACGGCGGGGATGCCCAGCCATATCATGCCATACAGGCTAACCACTCGCCCACGGATCTCGTTCGGAACATTCGCCTGGATCAGCGATTGAATGATGATCCCACTGCCGTTCAGCATGAAGCCCCAGCCACAGAAGACGATGGCCGAGACCCAGAAGATATCGGTGGCAACAAAAGCGAGCTGAAAGACGGCAATAAACAACACGATCACGATCAGGATGTCCGTCAGTCCGGTCAGCCTGCCACGACGAGACAGCCATATTCCCGAAAAAAGTGACCCGAACCCGGCAGCGCCGGTCAGGATAGCGAGCCCGTCTGCGCCTTTGTCGAAGACCGCGCCGGTAAACCCGGGTAGTAATTCGGCCGCCGCCCGCCCGAAGAACGAAAAGGCAAACAGCATGATCAGCAGTGGGCCGATAAGGCTATGATTGGCCGCGTAGCGAATGCCTTCGAGTATCTCGCCCGGCACATCGGCGAGTGATTTTTGTGCCTTGAGCTCCTGCTTCACATTGATCATGTGCAGGCCGATCAGCATCGGCACGTAGCTTAGAGCGTTGACCAGAAACGTGATGCCGACACCGAAATGGATAATGATAACCGCCGATATCGCGGGCCCGATCAGGCGTGAGGTGTTCCAGATCGTCGAATTGATGCCGATTGCGGACGTGATTTCCTCGCGCGTCACGATGGTGCCGATCAGCGATTGTCGGAACGGCTGGTGAATGCCTTGTGTGGCACCCTGAGCAAGCGCCAGGCAGAACAACAATTCGATTGTCATCAACCCGGCAAGCGAGAAATAGGCGAGCGCCGATGCCTGGAGAATATTGGCATATTGGATCAACCGGACCATTCGGAGCCGGTTCACCCGGTCGGCAAATGCGCCGGCTATTGGCGCCGTGAGTACCGTGGGCGCGAGGTCGGCAAACGCTACGAGGCCCAGCCATGTGCCGGATTTTGTCAGTTCCCAGGCCAGCCAGCCCATGGCCATCCGTTGAATCCACGTGCCGAGCAGCGACGGGATCGCACCATAGGTGTAAACGCGGTAATTGCGGTTCGCCATCGCAACCGCGATGCCGCCCAGCCGGGATGAAGAAGACATACACCTCATTACTCCCGGTCGGCGCGCTTGTCTCGTAGCGATTGCCGCCTTACAACCCCGTCATGGAAAATGAGACAGAAAAACCGCTCGACCCGGTTGCCGACTTCATCCTGGCGACGCTTGCTGAATCCGGTTCGGCGGCCCCCGTGGATATAGCCCGTGCATTGGGTGAGGCGCGCAAACGAACTAGTGAAAAGCCTGATGCGTGGCGCCGGTTCATGAACCCCGTCAAACAGCAGATGGTCCATCTGGCGCGTGCCGGACGCATCGAGATCACCCGCAAGGGCGTCGTTGTCGATCCGGAGGGTTTTCGCGGTGTTGTGCGGATGAGGCTCGCGGTCGCGAAACCGCAAGAGGAAGCGCAGGAAGACTAGTTCACCTCTCTAGTGTCGTGGGATCCGCCCTCTCAGAGAAGTAGGTTCCCAACCCATGTGTTGGTCGGCCAGCCTGCGGCAAAACCCGACATAAACTGGATGTCGACGATAAAGTCGAACAGCCAGCCGCCCGAGAAGACGACCGGGTATTTGACGAATGCCCCTATCTGAGCCCCCCCAACGCTATGCATCAAGACGCTGTGTACTAAGAGCCGCGATCCTAGTCAGGATTACGGCGAAAATGCGGCGAGGTCAGAAGATCTCAAAATATTCGCGGTGTTCCCAGTCGGTGACCGTCGACAGGAACCGGGAGATTTCGGCGCGTTTGATGTGCAAAAGGTAATCGACGAACTGGTCGCCAAAAGCCGCACGCAACGTCGTGCTTTTGTCGAGCTCGGTGATTGCATCCATCAGGTTGGTCGGTAACGGCGCTGCATCATTCGCATACGGGTCGTCCGTCGGCGGCGGCGGTATAAGGTCGTTTTTCAGACCGTCGAGCCCGCTGTGAACCTGCGATGCGAGGTACAGATACGGATTTGCCGACGGCTCACCGGCGCGGTTTTCAAGCCGCGTGGCCCCGTCTCCGGGGCCTGCACTGACAACGCGGAGCATGGCGCCCTTGTTATCGCGGCCCCATGCGGCGCGGTCAGGCGCCAGTGAATTGGGCTTGTAGCGCTTGTAGCCGTTAACCGTGGGGGTGGTAAAAACAGCCGCCCCCGCGGCATTTTTGAGAATACCCGCCGCAAAGGCTTCGCCCGTCGGGGAAATCAGCTGGTCTGCGGTCTCCGGGATAAAAGCGTTGGCACCGTTCGACCGGCGTTCGAGCGACTGGTGCAGGTGCCAACCGCTGGCAAAGGCGTTTGCGAGACCAGGGCGGCACATGAAGGTCGCGTGATAGCCATGGCGCCGGCATATCTGTTTCACAGCGCTTCTGAACAGCATCATGTTATCGGCAGCTTCCAGGCCGCCGGCGGGGGCCATAGTGAATTCGAACTGGCTCGGGCCGAACTCCGATTCGAGGGTCCGCAGCGGCAGGCCAAGCGCGATCAGGTCGCCGCGCAGGATTTCAAAGACGGGATCGATCTCGTCCATCCGCTGCTCGGTCAGGTAGTGGAAGCCGTGAGCGAGCAGGCTGACTTCCGGGGGACAGGCCGGCTGCCCGGCATGTTCCGGCTTCAGCATCGGGTCCTCGAGCTTATAGATATGACATTCGACCTCGATGCCAGCGATATAGTCGAATCCCTCGTCGGCCAGTGCATTGAGCGCGCCTTTGAGGATATGACGGGTCGAGAACGGCACCGGTTCGCCATTGCCAAGATATCCGTCGCACAGCATCCAGCCGGTTTTCGGTGCCCAGGGCAAAACCTGGAACGTCGATGGGATCGGCACGGCGACAAAATCGCCGGCATTCTCCATCTCGGGGATGCCAAATCCGCCACCGGGGCTGAACACGGGAAAGACGGTCGTATGCGAAGTGTCCTTGGCAAGCAGGGTAGTGGTGATAGAGCAGCCGTTACGCATTGCCTGCGGTATTTCCCCGGCAATCAGGGTTTTGCCGCGCAGAATGCCGTGCTGATCGGCGTAAGATAACCGCACGACTTCAAGATCATGGGTCTGGATCTGTGCGATGACCTCCTCGGCAGCCTCTGCATCATTATCGGTCCACAGGTTGTGCTGGTCGACGAACCCGGTAAGCCCCATCGTGTTTTTATGATCTGCCATTCTAGTCTTCCAGGGATCCTTCGTTTTGTGCGTCGGGCGAGGTTTCCCTGGCCCAGGAAGATCGGCTGCGGCGTTCGGCGGCCGTTTTTTTCCAGTCGTCGCGCCAGGTGGCGGCAGGCGAAATGGTGTCGATTGCGACCGGGCCACGGCAGAGCGCCCGATCGGCGGGGCGGAGCGATATATCGGGTGGGCCACCGCTTTTGACCGCCTCAATTGCTTTGATCATCAGCTTCCGGTTGGCAATGATTACCTTGTCGGTCGTGCCGAGGTGTTCCTGGGTGCGGTCCTGAATTTTGCCGAGCGATTCTACGGCCCACTGGTCATGGACGTTTATGTCCATGCCCATGCCGGTATAGGTCTTGGTCTTCTGTTCCTCAGGATCGAACCCGTAATTGTTGCCGCTGTGCTTTCGCGGGCGGTAATCGGGCAGCGTATAGAGTTCCAGCCGGTCCTTGCGCATACGGTCCTTGTCGACCGTCTCGGTGAAGCTAGAAAAGATCGCGTACCACCAGCTTGTCGTGTCGTCGATCGGGACATGCCACTGGGTCAGCATGATCTCGTTGCTGATCGGGATGATGATCGCGTTCGGGAATATCTGGTTGGTCACGCGGACATGCATTTCGTCGTCATTGAGCTGACGGAGCGCGAACAGGCGCAGCCCGGTCTCGCTGGTCTCGAAATCGATCTCCGGGCAGTCGTATTCGCGCAGCACCTTGGTGATCGCGACGTCGCTTTCCTCGGTCGAAAAACGGAACTGCTGGCCATAGCCTTCGTCATCGGTCTTATCCTCGAAGAACCGGTGCAGAAACGACGCATGGGCGGGGTCGATGCCAACCTCGTTCAATTGCAGCCAGTTGCAATCGACGAAGCCCTTAAAGGCAAATGTGAATTCGTTCGGCGCTTCGAAACAATCCAAGGCGGGCAGTGGCGGCGGATTGCCGGGGCCCATATAGGTAAAGACGATGCCGTTGCGCTCGATGCAAGGATAGGCGGTGTGGTTGATTTTGGAATGAAAATTGCTGCCCTTCGGCTCGGCCGGTTGTTCCAGGCATTTACCCGTCTCATCGAACAGCCAGCCGTGGAACGGGCAGCGCAGGCCGCCGTCTTCGAGGCGCCCGTAACACAGGTCGGCGCCGCGGTGGGGGCAATGGCGTGCGATCAGGCCATAGGTGCCATCATCGCCACGGTACAGAACCAGCTCTTCGCCCATCAGCGTGACCGGCACCACCGGTCGTTCATCCGTCAGTTCCTCGGTCAACGCAGCAGGTTGCCAGTAATGGCGCATAAGGTTGCCGCACCCGGTGCCGGGGCCGGTTTCGGTTACCAGCCGGTTTTGCTCAGCATTCAGCATCTGATCAGTATCCAAGTCATTGTTCGGGCGCGCAATCGCATTCGGCCAAAACATATATGTTGATTTAGTTTGATCGTCAAACTAAATTGGCTAGGGGTGACTTGTCCCCAATAAGGCTGACCACTGGCGGGTAACGACTGATGGACAAAGAACGTGAGGACGAAATCGACCTCGCCCAGCTCACGGACTATTTTGGCTATCAGCTCCGTCAGGCGCAGACGGCGTCGTTCCGCGACCTGTCGGAGCCCTTTCGCGAGCTGGATGTGACGCCGGGTGAGTTCAGCCTGATGACTATCGTGAAGCTAAACCCCGACATTCGCCAGACGGACCTGTTGCGCATCTACAGGCTCGATAAATCAACCATGTCTGTCGCCGTGAAGCGCCTCGTTGGGCGCGGGCTCGTGACCCAGGATCAGTTGCCCGGTGACAGGCGTTTTCATGGGCTTTCCCTGACCGAGGCGGGCAGGGAGGTGCTGGCGGCGGCGACCGCGCTGGTCGAGGCCCAGGAGCGACGGATGGAAGACGCCTTGGGTGATATCGACAAGGAGGCCATGATGAAGGCACTTCGCCGCATTGTCGGCGCGCTCCGCCGCGACTAGCATGATGATCGACGCCCTTTCCGGAAGACGATCCCATGAAAGTTAAGACAAGCCTGCCGTTGGCCGCAGCCGAAAAGATCGTCGATGCGGCGCTCGCAGCCGGTACGGCACACCAGATGATGCCATTGACCGTTGTTGTGCTCGACAGTGGTGGACATATGGTCGCGATGAAACGCCAGGACGGCTGCGGCAACATGCGCGCCGGTGTCGCAACCGGGAAGGCCTGGGGCGCGTTGGGCATGGGGCTTCCGAGTCGATTGATACGCGACAGGCTGGCCGATCGCCCGGTGTTCCAGGGCGCGTTGTCGGCGGTGTCCGATGGCAGGTTCGTGCCGGTGCCGGGCGGGGTATTGATCAGCGATGCCGAAGGTTTTGCGATCGGTGCCGTCGGCATTTCGGGCGATACGTCGGACAAGGATGAATTCTGCGCGATCGAAGGGATAATAGCCGCCGCTCTGACGCCGGACCCGCTTGATCCTGCCGCCGATTGGGCCAGTTCAAAATTATAGAGGTTGTGATGACAGATATTTCACCGCTCC
>CAJIYX010000014.1 GCA_905181725.1 Alphaproteobacteria bacterium UBA830 | reverse complement strand
CGGACAAACCCGTTCCTGCGGGCGGGTGATCCCGCCCTTGCCAAGGTTTTGGGCATGGAGGGAAGCTCGCCGGTCGAAGTGTTTGCCGAGATCCGCACCCAGAAAGACAATTTTTAGAGGCCCGTTTCATGAAACTCCGCTGGTCGCCTGCATCTCCCTTCGTTCGCAAAGTCGTCGTCCTGATGAAGGAAAAGGGCATAGAAGATGCGATCGATAAGGAAAAATCGAACCCGCTCAGCCGTGAAGACCGCGCGGCCACACAGAGCCCGCTCGGCAAGATTCCGTGCCTGGTGACCGACGAAGGCCAGTCGGTATTCGATTCCCCGGTGATTATGGAATACCTCGACACGGTCTGCGACGGACCGGAAATGCTGCCCAAGTCAGGCGAGGCGCGCTGGACGGTCCTGCGACGCCAGGCGACTGCAGACGGCATGATCGGCAGTATGGTGACATGCTTTGTCGAAGGCCTGAAAAAACCGGAACGCCAGTCGGGTGGTGTCGTCGCCCACAACAAGGCCATCACTTTTAGCGGTATCGCCGCATTTGAACGCGAAGCAGCCTCATTCGGCGACACGGTCGATGTCGGGATAATCTCGGCGGCGGTGGCCTTGTCATTCGCCGATCAGACCTTCCCGGAGGACGACTGGCGCAAAGACAATCCGACGCTTGCTACCTGGTTCGATGTCTTTGACCAGCGCCCCTCTATGACGGAAACAGTGCTAGTCGACGCGCGGTCGTTTGAATAAGCGCAGCGGAATAACGGCGGTTGGCGGAACTAGGCCAGGTCGTCTGGTTTGACCGGTGCGATCATGCCCTCCTGACAGGCCTTGATCTGCAACGCCAGGTATTTTGAAAATATGCGGCACTGCGCAAAGCTGCCCGCGATAAACCACAGGCCCGGCTGGCCGGTTCGAACCCACAAGTTTCTTAGCTCCTGTCCATCATCGCCGAAGCCCCAGATCGGTCCGACACGCTCAGCCACGTCGGCACCGAGCAGTTTCTCGACCTGGGCTTCCTGGCCTTTGAAGCCGGTCGCCAGGATGACCGTATCGGCCGCAATGACATCGCCGTTCTTCAGCTTGGCCCCTTCCGCGACGAAGGTTTCGATATCGTCATACTGGATGAGCCCGACACGGCCGTCGATGATCAGGTCAGAGCATCCGACATTGAAATAATATCCGCCGCCGCGGTTCATGAACTTGAACTGCCAGCCCGTTTTGTCTTGGCGGTCGATCTTGAAGCCTACTTTTGTCAGTGCCTCCAGCATGTCGTGATCGATGCGTGTCGATTCGTCTGCCATCGCCGTGTGGGCCGCTTTGAGCGGCTCATATGGTGTTGCGGTCGCGATGAGATCCGCGGTTTCCAGCGACAGACCCTCGTCATACAGCGTGTAGGGCAGCTGCGCGCTCGGCTCGACATTGAGGACGCTGGTGGTGCCGCGCTGGATGAGCGACACGCTGGCGCCGTTGGACTGCAGGTCCTGGGCCATATCGTGGGCGCTGGTGCCCGTGCCGATAATCAGGACGCGTTTGTCTTTGCGGGCTTCCGCGCCGGTATAGGCGCTCGAATGGATAACCTCGCCTTTGAACCGCTCAAGCGTCGGGATCGTCGGCAGCTTGGGGATACCGGTGACACTCGTGGCCATAATGACATGCCGCGGGCGCAGGGTGCGGTTACCGGCGGGTTGTTTCAAATCGACGGTCCAGCAGCCGTTGGTTTCATCATAGGTGCCGCCGTTGAATTCCGTTTCCGTCCAGAAATTCAGCTCCATCGCTTCGGCATAGTACTCGAACCAGCCCGCCAGCTTGTCCTTCGGAATATAGGTCGGCCAGTTCGGCGGGAACGGCATATAGGGCAGGTGGTTCACATGCACCTGATTGTGGAGTACCAGCGCATGGTATCGCTTGCGCCAGTTGTCACCGACGCGGTCCTCCTTGTCGACGATCAGGGTGTCGACGCCGAGCTGGGTCAGCCGTGCTGCGATCGACAACCCGGCCTGGCCACCGCCGACGACGAGCACTTCGGGCTCCCGATCGTCATAGGCCTCGGCAATGTTCCGGCGGTCGAGCCAGTTCGGGCCGCTGAAATCCCTTGAAGAGGCATGGCCGGTGGGCCGCGCCGCGCCGGTGGTCTCTTCGAACCCGGTCATTTCGTCGAGCGTTGTCAGGAGGGTCCAGGCCTTCAGCTGGCTGACGTCTTCTTCATCCGCGATCAGGCGGAGCACGCCCCGGCATTTGCCGATGGCAGTGGTGAAGCTGAAGATTGTTTCCAGCACGTCTTCCTTGCCACCGCGCATGACCATACGCGGCGGAGCGGCATCGTAATTCACGCTGAATGACTGCGGGTTCAGCTCCGCTGCCCCTGTGGTTAGGGCATTTGCAATGTTCCCCCGGCCGCTGACGGTCGAGATGTGCCAAGTAAAGGCCAGAAGATCGCGCCAGTGACTGTCCGGGTGCAGGAGCAATGCCAGCGCAGCGGAATCGTCGGCAGAGAGCGCCGCGCCGAAATCCGTCAGCCAGCTTTCCGCTGTCCCCGAGAGCGTGTTGTCGAACGTATCCATTCTCACCTTACTTTTGGATAAAGGCCCGCGGTTGTCACCGCGATGTACCTGATTCTGTTGTGCCTAATATGCCCAACCATGCGCGGCGAATAAACGTGAATCAGGTGACGAGAAGTATCAGTCGCGCTCGACGCACATGGCGATGCCCATGCCGCCGCCGATGCAGAGCGTGGTGAGGCCTTTCTTAGCATCGCGCTTCTGCATTTCATACAGGAGTGTCACCAGCACGCGCGCCCCGGACGCACCGATCGGGTGACCGATCGCAATGGCGCCACCGTTTACATTGACCTTGGCCGTGTCCCAGCCAAGGTTCTTGTTCACGGCGCAGGCCTGTGCGGCAAACGCTTCATTGGCTTCGATGAGGTCGAGATCGTCGGCGGTCCAGCCTGCTTTATCAAGTGCTGCGCGGCTTGCCGGGATCGGCCCGGAACCCATGATTGCAGGGTCGACGCCAACCTGTGCCCAGGAAACGATACGAGCCAGCGGCTCGATATTCCGGCGGGCCGCTTCGTCCTTGGACATAAGTACTAGGGCGGCAGCGCCGTCATTGATGCCTGACGCGTTGCCTGCCGTGACAGTGCCTTCACGGTCAAAGGCAGGGCGGAGCTTGCTGAGGGTTTCAATCGTCGTGCCGTGTTTCGGATACTCGTCATCCTCGACGGTCACGTCGCCCTTGCGGGTTGAATAGGTTACCGGAACGATTTCGTCCTTGAATTTTCCGGCATTCATCGCCGCTTCGGCCTTTTGCTGCGAAGCGAGGGCGAAATTATCCTGCTCTTCGCGCGTAATCTGCCATTTCTCGGCGACGTTCTCGGCGGTGTTTCCCATGTGATAGCCGTTAAAGGCATCCCACAGACCGTCCTTGATCATCGTGTCGATGAATTCGGTATTACCCATCTTCGTGCCGCCCCGAAGGTTGGACGCATGGGGCGCCATGCTCATAGATTCCTGACCGCCGGCAACAACGATGCCGGAATCGCCGTTCAGGATTGCCTGAAGGCCCAGGGCAACGGATTTCAGACCGGATCCGCAAAGCTGGTTTACGCCATAGGCTGGTACTTCGACCGGGAGGCCCGCGGCGATCGATGCCTGGCGAGCGGGGTTCTGACCCTGTGCGGCGGTGAGGATCTGTCCCATGATGACTTCCGACACGTCTGCCGGTGCAACGCCTGCACGCTCCAGCGCGCCCTCGATGGCGATCTTGCCCAGGTCCGACGCTGACAGGGTGCTCAAAGCGCCGTTAAAAGAGCCGACAGGTGTGCGGGCGGCACTGGCGATTACGACTTCGGTCATCGGGAATTCCTCCAATTCTTTTTGTCCGTCCGGGTGACTGCGACGGGGTGCGTACCCGGGACGAGATCTAGGACCTTCTATATAAGCTCAACGACAGGGCCCATCAACCACATTTGCTGCACTGCAGCATGTCGGGTCGGCTGTCATCCGGCCCCATCAAATCCCTCGAACGAACGCGCCCGGGGGATATCAGCGGGCTTCCAGCCAATCGACTAAAGGCCTCCAGAGCTGTGCCTCCGCCCGCCGTCCCACCATCATCCCGATATGCCCTGCTTGCGGCGATAGAGACTCTGCGCCGGGAATTGCATTGATCAGGGCTTGCGCCGATGCGGGTGGGACAATCCGGTCCTGGGCCGGGATGATGCCGAGTGTCGGGCACGCTATACACGCAGGATCGACGATCTGTCCCGATACCGACCAGTTCCCCGTGGCGGGGGTGTTGTCGCCGTACCAGCCGAAAAGGCATTCGCGCGCGACGTCTGCCGCCAGCGGGACCCCGTCATTCAACCAGTCTTCCAGCGCCACGAAGCTCTCGGCGGCAGGGTCGTCCGCTGGAATATCTGCAAAGGCCCGGAACTTGGTCCAGCCCTGTAGCGGGTCGAGTGAGAAGAACATCGACTGCAGCGCTTCAACCGACAGGCAGCCGGTGGTAGTAATCATGGCCTCCAGTGCTGCGCCCCCCGCCGTGATGGCCGCGGGCGGCCCGTTCGTCCCGACATGAAAATCCCATGGTGCTGCAAGGAGGACGAGCGCCGAGATTTGATCCGGGCTCAGCATGGCCAGACCGGCGGCCAGGGTTCCTCCCATGCAATATCCAATAATCGGCACGGGCCGCCCACCGGCGATCTCAACCGCGACACTCAATGCAGAGGATATATCGCCTGAAATATAGTCGCCGAGGGATCGCTCCAGCTCCGCGGGGCCGGGTGTCCCCCAATCGATCAGAAGCGGGCGTAGTCCTCGGGATGCCAGGAAGCGCAGAAAACTGTGCTGTTCCGCGAGGTCCAGGATATAGCTGCGGTTGACGAGCGAAGGGATGACCAGAACCGGGTGGCCTGATGCGCCGGCGGTCGATGTTGCGCCGTAATCGAGTAGTTTGGTTGGGCCTGCTTCCCAGATGGCGGGCGGCGCAGTCAGATCGCGGCGAAACGGATGAGACCGGTAGGTTTCAAGCCCAGTCAGAAATTTTTCATGTCGTCTTGCTAGTTCGCCGGCAAGGGCGGTCGCAAAAGCGTCAGGATTTACGTTTTCCAGATCTTTTTGCAGCGCGCTTCCGGCTGGTCCGAGGCTTGGGCTCCAGGGCTTCCAGCCGTTTTTCAAGTGCGGCCATGCGGACGTGCAGCTCGTCGAGATCAGTGCTGCTGCCGTCAGATGAAGCGGGATCGGGCGCGGACCCAGACGTGGATCCAGATTTGGACCCTGGTGCGGCTTCTGATCCGGCGGTGTCATTGTGCGATGCACCCGTGTTCTTCATCCCCGTATTTGTCGCAACCGACGGCCACCCGGGAATGCCTGATGTCATCCCTGTCGGCAGGTTTTGCCAGAACTTTGCCATCGCGGTGGCAAGTTCGGGGTCTGTTGCAGCCTGAGCCAGGTGCTGTTGCCATATATCGAGGTACCGGCGGGCGAGTTCTTGAGGATCCGGAGTGTCGGCCATAAAGAACTATAATCCAGCGCGGGCGTCGAGGCCAGATTTTGCGAAATATTCGGCACTGCATCCAAGGATTGATGCAATGCAACAAAAGTGCGAGACTCGATTGATTGAATTTGTGATCGGTTTTTCAGGAGATTAGCGTCATGGCCCGCAAGCCAAGCAAGGCTGATAACGACGCGCCCGATGTGATTACCATCAAGAAGTATGCGAACCGCCGTCTCTACAACACCGCGGAAAGCAGTTATGTGACGCTTAATGACCTGGCGACGATGATACAGGAAGGCGTTAACTTCACCGTCCATGATGCGAAATCCGGCGATGACATCACGCGCTCGGTCCTCACCCAGATTATTGTGGAGCAGGAATCCAAGGGCAACAATCTGCTCCCCACGGGCTTTCTCCGCCAGCTGATCAGCTATTACGGTGACAATCTTCAGGGACTTGTGCCGCAATATCTCGATATGACGATGGAGTCCTTTGCCCGCAATCATGAGCAGATGAACGGCTATCTCGAAAATACACTGGGCGGTGCTTATCCATTTTCATCCTTCGAAGACATGGGCCGGAAGAACATGGCAGTCTTTGAAAACGCCATGAGCATGATGACGGCGTTTCAGCCGAATGTCGGTGATGATGCATCAGAGGACGGGACGTCCTCGGCACCGCCTGCTGACAAAAAAGGCTCCAACCAGGAACCGGACGAAGCCATCGATATGCTGAAGGCGCAGCTTGCAGAGATGCAGAAACAGCTCAACACCCTGTCGTTCAAAATATAGCAGCTGCAGACGTGTGCTGCAGACTGGCGCCGCTAGTCGGGTGCAGCTAGACGGCCACAGCTAGACGGCCACAGCTAGACGGCCACAGCTAGACAGTCGCCGGGATTGCTAATCCCGGCAGGGAGCTGCCTTCTCGGCCCTGCTAGTTTTCCCTGTTTTCCAGTATACCGAAGCCGCTCAGCGCTGGCTGGCTGTCGCGGGCTTTCCAGGGAACCGTCAGATCGGATTTTCCGAAGGCATATCCCTGCACGTATTGAACGCCTTCGTTCAGCAGCAAGCCGGCTTCTTCTTCGGTCTCGACGCATTCGGCAACCGTTTCCAGTCCGAACGTCCGGGCGAGGTCGACCAGTGTTCGGATAAACACAAGGTTTTCCGGGTTTTTGCCGATCTTGCGAACGAACGATCCGTCGATTTTGACCTTGTTAACAGCGAGCTGTTTGAGGTGACGGAATGAGGTGTAGCCGGCACCGAAATCGTTGAGGGCGATTTTACACCCGAGATCGCGCAGTGCCTATACAAACCTGCAGCATGCCTCGAGATCTTCTAGGCCCGCCGTTTCCGTGATTTCGCCCACCATGCGTTCGGCGATGTCGGGGCGCCCGCGCAGCATCGCAACGGCACTCCGCATCCAGGACCGGCCGGTGGTGGTCAGCCCGGCCACGACCACCTGACCATCCGGCTGTGCGATCCGGAGCAGACATTCATGCAGTTTCGTTTCGCGCGTCAGGCTGTCAACGATGGGCCGATAGGCGAAGCGCAGGCGTTTTTCCCGCAATGCGCGTTGAACCTGCTCGGCGATGACGATGCAGGATTTGTGATACTCTTTCTGCTACGGTGACATGTATGTAGAGGTACAGTCTCGCCCTTGCTGCTTGGCTTTCTGCAGGGCCGCGTCCGCGCGCATCATCACGTCCTGCGCCGTATTGATGGCGCCCGGGAACGGTACGGCGCCGATCGAAACTGTCGCATAAACCGGCCCTTCCGGTGTGTCGATGGGCGTATTGCGGATCGCATCCAGAACTTTGCCGGTCGCCGCTTCGACGTCCGCCTCCGGCACGTTGCTCAGCAACGCGCCAAAGCGATCGCCGCCGACACGCCCGATGACGTCACTTGCGCGCAGGCAGCGATCAAGCCGGTCGCCAATGGCGAGAAACACGGCAACCGCAGCTTCATGTCTAAGCGCCTGAGTGACCATTGTCAGTTTGTCGACGCCGACGAGGAGATAGGCACCCTCGACTTCGTAGCGTTTCGAGAAATTGAGCGAATGGTCGAGCGCCTCGCGGAGGCGCGCGATTGAAATGACCCGTCAACGGGTCGAAATTGGCAAGATGTTCCCGGCGCCCGGCACGTGACAGGTCTGAATCCATAAAGCGCAGAATGCCGGCCTGATCGAATGCGACGCTTGCGCGGTCATGTACCCATGATTCTCAGCGTAGCGGAAATTGCAGCCTGTATTCACACTCGAACTGGGCTTCTCCTGCCTGCAGGCGCGTGATGAAATTGGAATGCGCGACGAGGTCTTCCTGCGCGACAAAGGCGGAAAACGCGGCCCCCGAAATCGGTTGCTGACCGTGCGCCAGACCGAGAGCCTTACAGACGTCGCCTGACCAATTGACCGTATCCGTTGCGAGGTCCCAGTCATATGCCACTTCGCCCGCGGCCGACAGCGTAGCACGCAATCGGTCAAGTTCCTCCGTGGTGAAAATTATATGTGTGGCGTCGTGCACCGTTGGACCTCCTATTTGAAGGCAATTACCCAGAGTTTCCTGCTCGGATTTCCCGGCTAAGATAAGGTTTGATTTCTTTCGAATTCGTTAAATTCGGTCGTATATATTTAAAATATAAATCTCATATGATAAATAAATACCTGATAATAGTTAACACTTTAACCTAAATAAAATTACCTAGTTAATTAATTAACATGTAAAAATGACTATTTTTGGCTTTTTTAAGTCGATTCATTGGTAAATTTTTTTGTCATGATTATTAAATTATTTATTGGATGTGAAGGAAAGTGTTAACGCGGATCATTTCTCAACCTGTTTCAGCGACGCCGCTGCGTCCCGTCGGGGCGCCGCAGGGCATTCGGAACAGGGTTCAGCGTGACTCGGCACCGCAGGCGGACACAAATGTATCGGGTGGTGCCAAATCCCCTGCGCTCGGCAGCCCGTCTACGGCCTCTGCTGTCGAGCGGTCGGTGTCTGCGAGCAATGTGGTAACGGTCGGTGCTGGTGTGACGGCGCAGAAGGTCTTTCATGCCGTCTATGGCAGCCCGGCGGAAGCGAGCCTTCCCGAAGCCAACCGTGCCTATACCAGGACGGATTCACTCCGCTTCAAAGATGTACCCTTCACTTTGCGGGTCGCATAAGAACTGCGATGCACTATGAGGCAACTGACGGCGGTATAGCTCCGGTCTCCCTACCGTTTTTTGCGTTCCGGGCCGGAGCTTTTTGCGTTCGGCGTTTGACACGCGCCGAAAAAAATCGGATCACGTAGGGATTATTCTGAATTACCGCTGCCGCGTCGCTGCCGATCACTGGCAATCTCCGTTCGGGCCGATCCCGACTGAATATTGGCGAGGACGCCGGAAGGAAAAAGAATGACCGAACGTATTACCGTAGGCGCGCTTCAGGTCGCCAAATCGCTTTATCAGTTCATAAATGATGAGGCGCTTCCCGGTACGGATATAGACCAGAACGAGTTCTGGACGTCGGTAAACCAAATTCTTGGCGATCTGGCCCCGCGCAACATCGAATTGCTGGCACGGCGGGATGCCTTACAGGCGGAAATCGATGCCTGGCATCAGGCCCACAAAGGGCAAGACTTCGATGCCGCTGCATACAAGGCCTTCCTGACCGAGATCGGATACCTGGTCGAGGAGGGTGACGCCTTCTCTGTTGATACCGACAGGGTGGATCCGGAGATTGCGGTCATCGCGGGGCCGCAGCTTGTTGTCCCTATCATGAATGCACGTTATGCGCTGAATGCCGCCAATGCCCGGTGGGGCAGCCTGTACGACGCGCTTTATGGCAGCGACGCGATTTCCGAGGAGGACGGGGCCACGCTCGGCGGCGGCTATAACGCCGTACGTGGCGCGAAGGTCATCGCCTATGCCCGCGGATTTCTGGACGATGCCGCGCCGCTTGCAACCGGCAGCCATGCGGATTCTACCGGCTACGCGATTGTCGACGCAAAACTGGCCGTGACCCTGAACGGCGGGGATACCGTCGGATTGAAGGATGAGGCGCATCTCGCCGGATATCTTGGCGAAGCCGCGTCACCATCGACGATTGCCTTCGCCAATAACGGTATTCATTTCGAAATCAGGATCGACACGAGCCATCCGATCGGCAATGACGATGCAGCGGGTGTTGCAGACGTCGTCATGGAATCGGCGATCACGACGATCGTGGACTGCGAGGATTCAATCGCCGCCGTTGATGCAGAAGACAAAATCATCGTCTATCGCAACTGGCTTGGCCTCATGCGGGGGGATCTGACCGAAAGCTTTGAGAAGGGCGGCGAGACCGTGCACCGGAAATTGAACCCGGATCACGTCTACGTAAAACCCGACGGCGCAGGAGAATTGACGGTTCCCGGCCGCAGCCTGATGCTGATCCGGAATGTCGGCCACCTAATGACGATAGATGCCATCCTCGATCAGGACGGCAACGAAATGCCCGAAGGCATTCTGGATGCCATCTTCACCTCGCTCATCGCCAAGCATGATCTGATGGGCAATGGTCAGATACGGAATTCGCGCGCGGGTTCGGTTTACATCGTCAAACCCAAGATGCATGGCCCTGAAGAGGTCGCCTTCGCATCCAAAATTTTCGCCCGTGTCGAGGATGCCATTGGTATCGCCCGCAATACGATCAAGATGGGCATCATGGATGAAGAGCGCCGGACAACGGTTAATCTGAAGGAATGCATCCGGGCGGCGAAGCAGCGTGTTGTGTTCATCAATACCGGCTTCCTGGACCGGACCGGCGATGAGATGCACACGTCAATGGAAGCGGGCCCGATGATCCGGAAGGGCGAAATGAAGGCTTCCGCCTGGATCAAGTCCTATGAGGACTGGAATGTCGATATCGGCCTCGAATGCGGCCTGCAGGGACATGCCCAGATCGGCAAGGGGATGTGGGCCATGCCCGACCTGATGGCCGATATGCTGGTACAGAAAATTGGTCATCCGATGGCCGGCGCGAATACAGCCTGGGTGCCGTCGCCGACGGCAGCGACGCTGCATGCGATGCACTATCACAAGGTCAACGTGTTCGCCCGCCAGGACGAACTGAAGTCACGCGGCCGTGCCAGCCTCGACGATATCCTGACTATTCCCGTCGCCGACCGTCCGAACTGGTCGCCCGACGATATCCGCCATGAGCTCGACAACAACGCCCAGGGCATCCTTGGCTATGTCGTGCGCTGGGTGGAGCAGGGCATCGGCTGCTCCAAAGTCCCCGATATCAACAATGTGGGGCTGATGGAAGACAGGGCGACGCTGCGCATTTCCAGCCAGCACATCGCCAACTGGCTTCACCACGAAATCTGCACCGAAGATCAGGTGCGTGTGACGATGGAGCGCATGGCGGCTGTGGTCGATGGGCAGAATGCCGGCGATGCGGCCTATCGCAACATGGCGCCGAACTTCGACGACAGTGTCGCCTTTCAGGCGGCATGCGAGCTGGTCTTCAAGGGCCGGGAACAGCCGAGCGGTTATACCGAACCGGTCCTGCACCGCCGCCGCATTGAGGCCAAAGCCAAATACGCCGCCTGAACGAACGGGAAAACGACATGACAGATTTTACGACGCTTCGCGAGCTTCTCAATACCGGCGCAGACGCCGATGCCGCTATCGGCGCACCGGAACGCCCGGGTCTCGATTTTGCCGGGCTGCGCGGCCTTGCCGATGCGACGGTTGCCCGCTTGAATGAGCTGGGTATCGGCCGCAATGACCGGGTGGCGATTGTGCTGCCGAACAGCGCCGAGATGGCGAGCGCGTTCGTCACTATCGGGTGCGGGGCGACAACCGCGCCGTTGAACCCGGCCTATCGCGGAGACGAATTCGATTTCTATCTTGATGATCTCAATGCCAAGGCGCTCGTCGTCGAGCAGGGATCGGAATCACCGGCTGTCGCTGTCGCGCAGAAAAAAAACATTCCGATCGTCACGCTGGTGGCGGTGGACGGTGGACCTGCGGGAAACTTTACGCTTGAAGGTGAAGGCCTGGGTGCTGCAACGGCCAATGGCGGGTTTGCCGAAGCTGATGATGTTGCACTTGTTCTACACACGTCTGGTACTACGTCGCGGCCGAAGATCGTGCCGTTGACGCAGCGCAACGTGACCGCATCGGCTCGCCATATCGGCGCGTCGCTCAATCTGGTCGCCGCGGATAAATGCCTGAACATCATGCCGCTCTTTCACATTCACGGGCTGATTGCCGCAGTGCTGTCGTCGCTCGGCGCGGGTGCCAGCGTCCATTGTGCGCCCGGCTTCAATGCGCTGAAGGTATTCGGCTGGCTCGATGAGATCAAGCCGTCCTGGTATACTGCCGTGCCGACGATGCATCAGACGATCCTGTCGCGCGCCGCCCGCAACCCTGAAAGTGTGGCGCGCGCCCGCAAGAACCTGCGTCTGGTCCGCTCGTCCTCAGCGTCGCTGCCGCCGCAGGTGATGCTGCAGCTCGAAGAGACTTTCGATGCGCCCGTGGTGGAAGCCTACGGCATGACCGAAGCGGCCCATCAGATGGCCTGCAACCCCTTGCCGCCTGCTGCCCGTAAGCCGGGTTCGGTCGGCATTGCCGCCGGTCCCGAGGTCGCGATCATGTCCGAATCCGACGGCGCGTTGCTCACCGTCGGACAGATTGGTGAGATCGTGATCCGTGGCCCGAACGTGACGCCGGGGTATGAGAACAATCCCGATGCCAATGCCACGGCCTTTACCGATGGCTGGTTCCGAACCGGCGATCAAGGCGTGATGGATGATGAAGGCTATATTTCGATTACCGGCCGGCTGAAGGAAATCATCAATCGTGGTGGTGAGAAGATCTCGCCGCGAGAAGTCGACGAAGTCCTCATGGATCACCCCGCTGTCGCACAGGCGGTCACATTTGCCGTGCCGCACGACAAGCTGGGCGAAGACGTTGCCGCCGCCATCGTGCTGCGTGACGGACAGGAGGCGGAAGAACGCGAAGTGCGTGATTTCGTGGCCAAACGCCTCGCGGATTTCAAAGTGCCGCGCAAGGTCGTGATCCTCGACGAAATCCCCAAGGGCGCGACCGGTAAGCTGCAGCGGATCGGTCTGGCGGAAAAACTGGGGCTGGTTTAGTCGGCGAAGGGACTGTCGGATGAAAATCTGTATCTATGGCGCGGGCGCGATCGGTGGATATCTTGGCGCTGGTCTGGCGCTGAAAGGTGCCGATGTCACCCTGATCGCGCGCGGACCGCATCTCGCGGCGATGCAGGAACACGGCCTGAAGCTGATCAAGGACGGCGAAGAGCGGGTGGCCAAGGTGACGGCAACCGACGATCCGGCCGAAGCAGGCCCCCAGGATTATGTAATCGTGACGCTCAAGGCGCATTCCGTGCCGCCGATTGCCGATCAGTTTACGCCGCTTTTTCACGATGAAACAGCGGTGGTCTGGGGCGTGAACGGTATTCCCTGGTGGTATTTCCACGGCCTTGAAGGCGATCATAAAGATCGCCGGATTGAATGCCTCGATCCGGGGGGAGTGCTCTGGGATTACCTGGGCCCCGAACGCATGATCGGCTGTGCCGTCTACCCTGCCGCCGAAGTGCCGGAGCCCGGCGTGATCCAGCATGTCGAGGGGGACCGGTTTTCTCTTGGCGAGCCGTCCGGCGAAAAGACCGAACGTATTCAGGCGTTGTCCGCGGCTTTAATCAGTGCCGGTTTCAAAGCACCAGTACGCCCACAGATCCGCAACGAGCTATGGGTGAAGCTGTGGGGCAATTTGTCGTTTAACCCGATCAGCGCGCTTACCCATGCAACGCTCGAGACCATTGGCACCGACCCTGGAACGCGTGAAATCGCCCGGCGTATGATGCTCGAAGGTCAGGAAATCGGTGAGGCATTGGGCGTGCGATTTGCTGTCGATGTCGAAAAGCGGATCAACGGCGCCGTTGCCGTCGGGGCGCATAAGACCTCGATGTTGCAGGATCTTGAGCGTGGGCGCCCGATGGAGATCGATGCCCTGGTGACATCGGTGCAGGAAATGGGCCGGGTGGTCGGCGTTCAGACGCCCTATATCGACGCGATCCTGGCGCTTGTTCAGCAACGTGGCCGGGAAGCGGGCTGTTACGCCGGCTGACGCCAGCCGCCAGCAATTATATGCCGCCGCTTCAGATACTGTTTCGGGCGGTCTGTTCCTTGCAGGTGCTGGTGTCGGGATCGATCGGAATGGTGCTGAGCCGTTTCATCCGGGTGCCCTTGTCGTTATGCACGACCTCGACCCAGTAGAGCTGGTTCAGAAATGCGCTGTTGGTCTGGTTGAGGCTGAATTGCCCGCGCGGCATGAATCCGGCGAAAGAGACCTTTTTCATAGCGGCAATAAAGCCAGCGCCATCCTGCGCCTGCCCGCCCAGGTCGGCCGCGGTGAGGAGCACGGCCATCGCGTTCTCATATCCCATATTGGCAGATGAATCGGGGTCTTCGCGATATGCTTTGCGATAGGCATCGACCAATATTTTATTGGCTGGCGTGTCGAGCTCCGGCAGATGGCTCGTCAGGAACCGGAGCCCCGCCGCATGCTTTCCCCAGCGGTTCAGGACACGGGGGTCAAAAAGCCATTCGGGACCGATCAGCGCGGCATGCCGTTTCGTGCCGCTGCGTGAATACTGATGAACAATGCGCTTCGCATTCTTGCCCTGATAGAATGTATAGATCGCCTGCGGTCCACCCTGAATTGCGCGGGAAAGGAGCGCAGACCAGTCGTATTTATGTCCGGTTGTCGCCCATGCCTGTTCGATGATGCGCCCGCCCGCCTGGCGATAGGCCTTGACGAAATGCCGCATGATACGATGACCGCCTTTGGTGTCCGGCCCGACCGACACGAGGGTCTTGTACCTGGTGGCGATAAAACGGCCGCTTGTTGTCTGGTAGGGGTCGATATTGAATGATGTCCGCGCGACATGCGCATAGCAGGCCTAGGACATCACATTGCCGCCAATTTCGCCGGCCAGGATAAGCGGTTTTGTCCGCTGCCCGGTATACCGCGCCACGGCAGCGGCGGTATGCGCTCTGACAACACCGGCAAAGACATCGATCCCGGGCTTTTCCAGCATGGCAGATGCGTTGAGGAGCGTTTCTTCGATACCGCTGTTGGTATCGACGAGTATCAGTTTGACCGGTCGTTCGACGACATGGTTGTCAGACATCTTGAGGGCGATTTCCCAGCCCCGTGCAACGCGCTCGGCCGCTTCGCGGAGACCGCCGGATTTCGGTAGCATCAGGCCGACACGGAAGGTTGGTGGTCCATTCGAATCGGCACCGGTCTCCAGCAGAGATTGGGGCAGCGCTTCGCTCAGCGCCTCTTCGGCAAAGGTGACGATCCGGTCGAGGAATTCGACCGGGTTCGCGCGCGCCGGCATGGCCGGGGCAGCCGCTATCAGTGCGGTGATCAGGGCGTATTGGGTGTAACGGTGCATACCCGCGTTCTCCTGCGTCATTTCAATACCTTTTGGGTTAACAAATCCTTGCATGGCTGATACCGTCCGGCCCGGATGAACACTGAAATTTCCCCCGTTTCCGGCATTGCCGACCCCCCTGACGATGTTCCCGGCGCGACGTGGCTGACCGTCGATGGGCGTCAGGTCTTCGGTGTCTGGCGCACCCCGCAGATTGCCGGAAAGCCGGCGTTGATCTTCCTTCACGATGGTCTCGGCAGTGTCGGCACCATGCGCAGGTTCCCGGAGCAGACCGGGAAGGCGATGGATCTGCCGTCCTTTGTGTTCGACCGGCTCGGCTACGGCCGGTCCGACCGGGAGGAGGAATTTCCCGTCGACTTCATGGGGGAGGCCGCGGATCACCTCGAACGCGTGCTGGATGCGGCGGGAATAGACGATTGCTGCCTTGTTGGTCATTCCGACGGTGGCACCATCGGGCTGCTCCACGGCGCGCGTTATAACGGCCGGGTGCGCGCCATTGTGACGATTGCGGCCCATGTCCGGCGGGACGAGCTGACCTATGGCCAGGTGATGCGTCACCATGAAATGTTGCGGGACGGCGAAATACCTGACTGGATGGAACGGTTTCACGGGGACAGGGCTGCGCATCTGCTCTGGTGCTGGACCGCGGTTTGGCAGCGGAAGCTCTATGGATCCTGGGACATTTCCGGGGAAATTGCGGCGATCAAGGCGCCGCTCATGTCCATCCAGGGAACCGGTGATGCCTATGGCCTGCCGGGCCAGCTCGAGAGCATCGGCGCTGTCGTGCCCCATGCCCGGGTAGAGATGATCGACGGGCTTGGCCATTTTCCGCAGCTAGAAGATCCAGAGCGGATTGTCGGGATGGTGCAGGGATTTCTGGAACCGTATTGCCGCTGATCGGCAGCGCACCTATAACCTTTGCCATGTCTTACACACCCGATTATCCGTTTAAGAAGCTCGAATACGGCGAAACGTTGGAAGTTGCACCCGGCATTCACTGGGTCCGCATGCCCCTGCCGTTCGCGCTTAATCATATCAATCTGTGGCTGCTCGAAGACGGCGATTCATGGACCGTCGTCGATACTGGATATAACGTCGACAGCACGCGCGAAATCTGGGACGACGCGCTGGCGAAGATCGCCGGTGGCGGGCCGGTCGACCGGCTGGTCTGCACGCATTTTCATCCCGATCATCTCGGGCTTGCCGGATGGTTTGTTGAAAAGTTTGGCTCGTCGCTCTGGATGACCTATTCCGAATGGCTCCAGGCCCATCTCGCTGTTTCCGAAACCGTCACGCATAACTTCGACCGCTGGGTCGATTTTTACCGGGAAAATGGCGCGCCGGAAAAAATGACCCTTGGTTTCAAGGATGTGCGCGAGGCATTCCGAGATCCATGGTATCGCTTGCCGGAAACCGTCCGGCGTATCCAGGATAACGAGGAAATCACGATTGGCGGTCGCGTCTGGCATGTGATCACCGGCGGCGGTCACAGTCATGAACACGCGTCGCTCTGGTGTCCGGAGCTCAACGTTCTGATCTCGGGAGACCAGATTTTGCCGCGGATCAGCTCGAATATCAGTCTCTGGTATACCGAGCCCGATGGCGACCCGCTGCGCCACTATTTCAACAGCTTCGACAAGTTCCGGCACATCCCCGAAGACGTTCTGGTGTTGCCGTCGCACGATTATCCGTTCCGGGGTATGCATGGCCGCTTGGATGATCTGCGGGCACACCACCAAGAGCGCCTCAATACGGCGTTGGAATTCTGCCGCGAACCCCGGACCGCGGCAGATGTCATGCCGTCGCTTTTTACGCGCGAGATCGGCGTATTTGAATTCAGCTTCGCGATGGGCGAAACGCTGGCGCATCTGAACTATCTCGTCACCGACGGATTGCTCGAACGTCATCAGGACGATGACGGGTTGATCCGGTACCGCCGCGTGATCTAGCAACGCTCCGCACCTAGAAGACAAAAACGGCCCTTCCTGACGGGGCCGTTTTTGTGTCCAGGTATTGCTTGACCGTATTCTTTCCACGCTTTATGAAAACCTGAGTGATCGATCACTCAGGTTTTCATAATAAGGATTCGACGCCGTGGAGGCAGCCGCGTTTCTCCGCAATCACAAGTCCGGTCTCGGCGGATTGCTGGGTATAGCGTTCAGGAGCGCAGAGCCTAAACGTGTTATCGCCCACATGGCGATCGGACCGGCGCAAACCGATCCTGTGGGGCGGGTTCACGGTGGCATCGTCATGGCGTTGGCCGATTGCTGCGGCGCCTACGGCACGATCCTCAACCTGCCTTCGGGATACGTCTCATCGACGATTGAATCTAAATCAAATTTTTTCTGCGAGGGGGACGGTTCTGAACTGATCGCCGAATCTGTACCTGTCCAAATCGGTGAAACCCTTTGCGTCTGGCGAACAACACTGCGCCGCGGAAGCGCCTTGCCCATTGCGGAGGTGACCCAAACCCAGCTCATAATGCCGTTGCAGCCGGAAAAAACGGCCATTGCCAGGATGAGGGCAGATGTCGACGGCAGCAAGCGAGACTCCGTTCCTGAATTGCATGATTCAAAAGGTCAGACCGGATCTTCGACCGCGGTGGACCGCCGACGGCAGATATTCGAAGGCGCAGGGCATGTGCTGACCGAGAAGGGTTATGCAGGTGCGACGATCCGTGAGATCGCAGCGGCGGCGGGTATGCCCGTGCCCACCATGTATCAGTATATCGAGCACAAGGAAGACATCCTGCTGTTCATCTATGAATCGTTCATGGCCGACTACACGGCGGATCTTCGGCGCGCGGTCAATGAGGCCGTTACGACGGACGCTAAACTCGATGCCGCAATCCATGAAACTCTCGTGAACTTCGATCGCAACAATGCCTATATCAAGCTGATGTTTCAGGAAACGCGGGCTCTAAAGCCGGATGCCCGCGAGAAGGTTTACGCGCTGGATACCCGTTACATCTCGGTTTGGCGCGAAATCCTCGAAGGCATCGTACCGTCATCGGACGATCTCTCGGAGGAGTCAGGGAGCGATGCCGAACTGCTCGCGAATTTCATCTATTTCCTGTGCACGGTGTGGCCGTTACGGCACTGGGCAATTGGTGGCCACGGCTTGGCGCGCGTCGAACGCACGCTTGCGCAATTTATCAAACACGGAATCGGCCCGCAAACGGGTGATCCGCATACTTAATACCGGAGAGGAATTTTTACGATGAGGTTCATGTATTTTTCCGAGGGTGAAACCCTTGACGGCGAATCCTACCAAGTTCGCTGCAAGGAACTCGTTGAACAGGCGATCCATGCAGAAAAATGGGGCTTTGATTCCTTTGGCGTGTCTGAACAACACTACGCGATCGGTGGCATCTCGACATCGTGCCCGGAAGTTTTGTTCGGCTATCTGTTTTCCCTGACCAAGACATTGCGCTTTGCCCATGCGATCACGCTGATGCCGAAGAGTGTAAATCATGCTCTGCGGATAGCGTCGCGCACAGCGGTTCAGGATATTCTCTCGGATGGGCGCATCGAATTGGGAATTGGCCGCGGTAACACGACCCTTGCCCTGCGCGCCTTTGGCGTGGATCTCGATCAAAGCCGGGCGGAGGTTCATGAAGGCATCCAAGTCCTCAAAAAAGCATTCACGGAAGATCCCTTCATGTTCTACGGCGAACATTACAAGGTGCCGCCGCGTTCGCTCATTCCGAAACCGATCCAGAGCCCCCACCCGCCGATGTACATGGCGGCGACTAGCCCCGAATCCCACACCATGGCCGCCGGGCTCGGGATCGGCGTGTTCAGCTGGTCAAACTATATGGGGTACGAACCGTTGGCGGAATCGATCGCCGCCTACAATAAAGCGGCGGATGCCGAAGAGGCAGATGGTAACTATGTCGACAGGCGGCGCGTCGGCGCATTGTTGCAGGCCTATTGTGCCGAAAGCGACGAGGTGGCGCGCGAAGAGGCCGGCCCGGGTAACGTGAAGTGGTTGCAGATCGCGCTCGACGGCTATCCGCGGCTGGCGAAGGTTGCTGAAAGCTACGCCTATATGGCGAAGGTGCAGGAGGTATCCGAAAAGGCGACCAATCTCGAATATTTTCAGGAATCATCCGGGTCCGCGGTCTTCGGCTCCCCGGAAAGCTGCATCCGGTCCATCGAGAAGCTGAGGGATTGTGGCGTGGATACGCTGGCCCTCCGGATCGACAGCGTGCCCCATGACAAGATCATGAAGTCGATCGAGATGTTCGGCCGATACGTAATTCCGCATTTTAAATCCCCGCAAAACTTCATGCGCCCGCCCGAGGACGTGATGGCCGATATTCGCGAAATGAGAGAAGAGGCGAAGAAAGCCGGTGTTTACAATCAGCCCGGTGAGGCGGTGTGAGGATAGGTCGATGGCAAAAATAATTGAATACATCACGATCAACTACGCTGTCGGCGATCTCGATGCTGCCGTCGGCAAATTCCGGGCCCTGGGTCTCGGCAATGTTGCCGCCAATGTCATGCCTGACCCGCCGGCCCAGATAACGGATGTGACCTTTCCGCTCGGCAGCCAGGGGGCACTGTCCCTCGTCTCGCCGACGGATCCGACATCGACGGTCCAGAAATTCCTCGAACGCAAAGGCGAGGGCATGCTCTCGTTTGCTGTGCGCGTCGACGATTTGACTGCTGTAATGGAAGAATGGTCGGCCCACGGCGTCGAATGGGTCTTGCCCGAACCCTATACCTTCCCGGCTGGAACGGCAGCCGCCCGCTACAAGGTGGAGACCCTCAAAGCCAATTGGGTGAAGCCCGGATCCCTTCATGGGATGCTGATGGAGTGCTTCGAATTCTGTGGTACCGTTGAGGAAATCGACCCGGAGTAGGGGCGTTGAACGGTTCCGAATAAAATGTAACAGCGGAGGGCCTAACGTGAATTTCGGGTGTATTTTCGACGATTCTGTAAAGATTTGGCCGGACAAGGAAGCCCTGATTTATGGCAGCCACCGGATTACCTATTCGCAGCTGGAAGCAAGGACCAATCGCGTCGCTAACGGCCTGCGCGCGATCGGTATCGGACCGGGCGATCACGTTGCCGTGCTGATCAAGAACGACCACCGGTTTGTTGAGACCATGCTAGGCGCGCTTCGCACGGGGGCTTCTGTCACGCCCGCGACCACGCGGTCCCACATCAATACACTTGTCCATGTGATGACCGACAGTGAAGCGAAAGTCCTGTTTGCGTCCGGAGATTTCGCAGACGAGGCGCCGCAGCTCGGACGTGAAGCCCCGGGTCTGGAACATGTATTCCTGATGGACGAACGAGCCGACGGGGCAACGGAGTACGATTCCTGGCTGAATGCGCAATCGGAAGAGCGCCTGGTGGCGGATGTAGACCCCCAGGCAATCGCGTCGATTTCCTATACATCGGGATCGACCGGCAAACCCAAGGGCGTGCTGCTTTCCCATGCGGCGATGGAATGGGCAACACGTAATCTGCGCCGTGCATTGCTGTATGGCCCGGATGAACGGTGTTTGCTTGCCGTTCCTATGTTTCACGCCAACGGCATGTTCGCAGGATTGTTTTCCATGCTCGAATGCGGCGGGTCGGTTGTGCTCTTGCACGATGTGGATCCGGTCGAAATGATAGAGACGATCGCCGTTGAGCAATGCACTTACACGACCGGCGTCCCGGCGATGTACAAACTGATGCTGATGCAGGACGAGGTGCTCGCCAGGAATGATTGTTCATCTCTGAAGTTCGTGATCTGCGGCTCGTCGGAAGTACCGGAAGATCTTCTGTCAGAATTTACGGAGCGCATGGCGCCGATGCTCGAAGCCTATGGACTGACCGAATGTGGTTTTGTCTGCAATACGCCGCGCTGGGGCATTATCAAGCAGGGAACCACCGGATTGCCCTACCCTGATGTAGAGCTTCGCATTGTCGATCCGGCAAATCCCGATGTGGATGTGGCGCAAGGTGACAAGGGAGAACTGCTGATCCGGAGCCCCGGGAATTTGACGGGTTATCACAAACTGCCGGATATCACCGCCCAGCGGATTTCGCCCGATGGCTGGTTCCGGACCAACGATATAGTGCGCGCCGACGACCAGGGCTATATCGAGGTGATCGGGCGCGAAGACGACCGTATCGCCTGCGCGGGCGAGGTCTTCTATCCCAAGGAAGTCGAGAACGTGCTGATGGAGCACGACAATCTGGCCGATGTCGCCGTCGTTCCGAGAAGCGATCCGATCAAGGGCGAAGTGCCGGTGGCGTTCGTCGTTGAGCGTGTGTCGGGCCAGACGACGCCGGATCAGATCAAAGCCTATTTTTTCAAGAACGGTGCGCCGTACATGCACCCCCGAATTGTGACAATTTTGCCGGAGCTGCCGCTGACTCCCGCCAAAAAGCCCGATCGGTCTGCTCTGCGCGAATTGGCCGAAGCGGCAAACGTCTCGTAAATCCTTGGACGTCAGAAAGTAACCGGAAATGAACGCAGTACCTGAAATCAGCGTCGAGGATGGCGTTCTTGTGCGCCGGGGCGCCCACCACGTCGATGTTGGCGATATCGATCAGAACCGCAACCTGAAGATCAGAATGTTTATCGGGCCGGGTCTCCGGCCGGTCTTTGAGGATATGCAGTCTCACCTTCAGTTTCGCCAGATGGGGATCGATGAAGGTGTCGCGCCTGGACAGTATTACCAGGAATTCGAGGCGTTTCCCCGCCCGCTGGGCTACGACGAGGCGCTCAGGACAGAATTGAGGGTTTCACTACAAAGCGCGCCGGTCGAAAGCGGTGGGGTGGTGGCAGAGCGGTTCATCATCGAGACCCGTGGCACGCTTAGCAGCCGGGTCGTGACCGGGGCGGCGCCGGCTGTCGGCTTTGAGCCGCCGCTGGGCGATCTGGCCGTTGCTGGCCGCAGTCGGGTGATCCATATGTTGACCCGGCCTAGTGGACCACCCGGCGAGCGGGCGGTCACTGCAATTCCCCGACAGCTGGAATTTTTGAAACCGCGCCCGTTTGACGGAGATTTCCCGACGCTGGAAATTCTTGGCAGGGTACCGGACGGCTATACGCCGGCATCGTCTGGGGATGCCAAGCCGGTTCGCGGTGTCTGGTCGATCGCCAACTCTGATATTTTTAAACATGTTCACGCGCGCGAATATCTCTATGCGATGGAAAACCGAATGGGTGCGCTCACGGCGGATGCCGGGTTACCCCTCGCTGATTTATCGCCGACGCGGGCGCAAGTCATCTTTCGGCGGCCAAGCCTTGTGGGTGATCGCTACGAGTTGAGGTGCAGTCTTTATATTCAGGATCGCCAAGTATTGGCTCTGGGCAGTTTTCACACGGTCGTCGATGATCTCGCCGACGATCGCCCGGCCTGTTATCTGCGCTTTCAGTCTGAACGGTCTTAACCGACGGCTTCGCCAAGTCCCATCTGGTTCAGCATTGTCGTGACCAGCGGACAGGCACTGTCCGCCATAACTGTACCCAGGGAAAAATGGTCTTCTCCCGGAAGTTCGAGAAAATCGCATTCAAGTCCGCCTGCCTGGCACATAGAGACGTAATCGCGGGTCTGCTGCTTCCATCCTTCGGCTTCGTTGCCTCCAACGGCTGCCAGTATCTGTCCGCCATGACGCGGTGGAAGAAACATTGGGCTGTTGCGCCGGGCGGCATCGGCGTCAAGCCGGATATCGGCATTTACGCTGATATCAAGCACTGGACGCACGTCGTAAATGCCGGTGATCAATACGGCACCCTTGACCAAATTCGCGGGAAGATCGTCCTGCGTCCAGTCATGCCCCAGCATCATGGCGCAAAGATGAGCGCCTGCCGAGCTTCCGGAAATGAAAATCTGCTCCGGGTTGCCGCCATGGTCGACGACATTTCGGTACAGCCAGATCAGGGCACGGCGGGTCTCCGCCACAAGTTCGTCCAGAGTGACGCTGGGGCAAAGGTCGTAGTTTAGCACGACGGCCGTCGCTCCCTTGGATACCAAGGGCTCCGCGACGAATGCCCAGTCTTCCTTGTAGCCGGCACGCCAGTATCCGCCGTGGATGTAGACCATCACTGGGGCATTCGACGTTGCGGCCGGGTAGATATCCAATGTCTCATGCACGTTCGGGCCGTATCGCAGGTCAGGTGTGCGGGAAAGCCTGTTTAGCGTCCGTTCGTTGGCTGCTTTGCGGGCCTCCATGTAACCGTCGCGGTCAGGTACTGTGACGCGTGGATTGAAATGCCACTCCATCTCTTCGGGCGACAGGTTTTCCAGCGTAAAGCGCTGCTCGCCGGAGACCGGGTTTTCGGGTCGTTTCATTTCTGTCTTTCCCTTTCTTCCCATCGGCCAATCCCAAATTCACTGCCCTACAGTAGGCGATAATCCACGTTCGTCTCCGCACATAGAGGATATCGATATCAGCTTAGCGAACGGTTTTCCGGTTTCAACAGATATATCGCTTCCCATGCCGATTTGCATACCAGTCCGACACATGATTACAATGGCTCGACGCGTTTTAAGATCTAAAAATATTCCACTCAGGGAGAAGAAAATGTCGAAAAAGAACACTATTCTGTTGACTGCAGCGCTCGGCGCCGTAGTCGCCCTCGCGCCGGTGGCGGCCAATGCCGCGACGGTTATGAAAATCGGCTTTGCGACGATCAATGACGGTCAGCACAAATCGGCTAAGTGGATCGCTAAGGAAGTCATGAAGCGTACCAATGGGTCGATCGACGTCAAAGTCTATCCGGCGGCGCAGCTTGGTAAAATTCCGCGTCAGATCGAAGGCGTTCTCTTTGGCACGCAAGAAGCCTTCATTTCGCCGCCCGGTTTCTTCAAGGGCCTGAACCCGGCGTTTGCCGCACCCGATGCACCTGGTCTGTTCACCAGTTTCGCGCATCAGACGAAGACGATGAACCATCCGAGTGTCCGGAGTAAGTTTCTGAACCTCGCCACTGCTAAAGGTGTGACTGGATTGTATATTTCCGCTGCGGGTGCTTCGGCGCTGGCGATGCGCGATCCGGTGCGCAAACTGAGTGACGTCAAGGGCAAGAAAATCCGTGTTCTTGCATCGCCGATCGAAGTGGCGATCATGCGTTCGCTTGGTGCTGCTGGTACGCCGATGGCTTATTCCGAAGTCCTGCCGGCCATTCAGCGCCGCGTGCTGGATGGGGCAAGCTCCGCCATTACCGTTATGGGGCCGTCGAAATTCTACACGGCAGCCAAATACATCACCCCGACCTCGTTCACCTATATCCCGACCGCAATGTGGACCAATGCGAAGTGGCTCGCGAAGCTGTCCGATAAAGAACGCGCTATCCTCATTCAGGTCGGCAAGGAAGTCGCTCCGATCGCGAATAAGTGGTCGGAAGACGACACAAAGATCTGGGAAAAGAAGTGGGGTGACGAAGGTGGCGAGGTCATCCGTCTCGACGAAGCCGAGCGTAAGGCGGCTCTTGAGAAGCTGCGCCCGATGGGGGACGAAATTTTTCTCAAGGATCCCAAGGTTGCGCCGATGTACAAGCTGATCAAAGCGGCTGCGAAAGAACTGATGTAAACCCGGGCTTTATCACCATTGAAAAGGGCCGGCATTTGCCGGCCTTTTTTTGTGTGCTGTTCGCGGCGGGTGTGTGTGAGTTTAGCGGCCTTTGAAGACCGGTTTGCGCTTCTCGCGAAGGGCGTTGATGCCTTCCTGGTGGTCTTCGGTGATGTTGGATTTCGATTCCAGCGACAGCGAATAGTCCAAGTTTGCTGAAACAATCTGCTTCAGCGGAGCGTTAACGGCCTGCTTGGTCCATTGGATCGCGCGGATAGCACCATTGGCGAGCTGGTCGGCAAAGTCGTCGACAACCTTGTCCAGTTCGTCCGCCGGTACGCAGCGGTTGATCAGCCCCATGTCTGCGGCCCGTTCAGCGGTTAGCATTTCGCCGGTGTAAAGGAATTCGCGGGCGCGGGCGAAACCGATAAGATAGGGCCAGATGCCGGAGCCGCCGTCGCCTGCGGTCAGGCCGACCTTCACGTGCGGATCTCCGATACGGGCGGTGTCCGCGGCCATGATGATGTCGCAATACAGCGCCAGTGTGGCGCCGAGCCCTGCCGCCGCACCGTTTAGCTTGGCGATGACCGGCTGGCGGCAATCGAGGATCGACATCATCGACCGCTTGCCTTCTTCCGACAGGGTTTCCCATCCCCACGGGTCGTCGATCAGTTCCTGCAGCCAGTCGGCGTCGCCACCGGCGCAGAACGCCCGTCCGGCTCCCGTCAGAATGACGATATCGACGGATCTGTCCCGGTTGATTTCCTCGAACACATGCGACAACTCCACGTGCATCGCGCCGTCGATCGCGTTCAGCTTCTCGGGCCGGTTCAGTGTGACTGTTAGCACGCGGTCGCGTTTTTCAAACAGCAGTGTTTCGTATTTCTCGTAGTCCATATTTCCGTGTTCCATGTGTTCCCTCAATCGAGCCAGGTTGTGAATTCGTCTACCTCCAACCGTTCTGGCTGGAAAAGGTTTGCAGGTGCTTCTTCTTCGGGCCAACCGATGCTCATGCCACCGATCAGCGTGTAATCTTCGCTGATGCTAAACATCTCATGGGCAACGTGCGGATATTCGCCAAGCGCACCCTGGGCGATGGTAGACAACTCCCACCCGCGCGCCGCGACCGACAACGACTGAATAAACGTGCCGTAATCGAGCCATGATCCATGTTCTAGCGTTGAGCGGATCCAGAACAGCATGCCTGTTCCGGCGCCGAAGAATTTGTAATTGCTGAGAAATGCTTGACGGCGGCCTTCACGGTCTCCGCGGGTGACGCCCATCGCGCCATACAGACCAAACCCGCAGGCCCGCCGGCGCGCGAGAAACGGTTCTTCCCATTCCGGCGCATAGTAATTGTATTCCATCCCGCTGTCGTCACCACGTTCTTCCGCAGCAATAAGGGCATCAGTATATTTCTGCCGGCTGTCGCCGTTTAGCACATGGATCTTCCAGGGTTGAATGTTCGACCCTGACGGCGCCCAGCGGGCGGCTTCCAGTATCCGGCGCATCAGCGGCTCTGGAACAGGATCCGGTTTGAACGCGCGGATCGATCGGCGGGAGATTATCGCGTCTTCGACATGCATGTCTGAACGTTGCATGTCCGGATCAGTCATTTCCGGCAATCTTTGCTTAAGTGCGGTTGCCGCCGGAACGAGTGGCGGGGTGGGGGCGTCGGTCATGTCGGATATCTCGGTGGTATCAGTCGTCTGCCGACGGAGAAGGGGGCAGCTTGCCGCGCCATTTGATCCAGTTGAAGCTGGTACTGCAGCCTCGGCAGCAAAACATCACCTCGGATGCCGCACCGCCGAAAAGTGATATCACTTCCAGATCGCTGCTATCGCAATGTGGGCAGGTGACGCCGTCAAAATCTGGGTCGTTCGAAT